>LJNT01000173.1:9730-70498 GCA_001314685.1 Rhodobacteraceae bacterium HLUCCA09 | reverse complement strand
GGGGCGCCCGCGGGCACCCCTTTTCATGTGACGGCTCGTGCGGGCGTTCGCCGCGCGCCCGGTTTCGCGGCAGGCGGTGTGCCGCGGTGTGCGATAGAGGCTTTACCTCGGTCGCCGGAGCAGTAGGTTGACGCGCGTAGCCGAACCAGCAGCCACACTGAGAGGTCGACCCATGAAAGCCACGTTCGCCGCCAGCGTCACGCTGGCGTCCCTGATCGCAGCCCCCGCTATCGCCCAGGAGCCGGCCGGCGACGCCGAAGCCGGCACCGCCCTCTTCCAGCGGCAGTGCATCACCTGCCACGTCGTGGTGAACGACGAGGGCGAGACGCTCGCCGGCCGCAATGCGCGCACCGGCCCCAACCTGTACGCGATCGCCGAGCGCACCGCGGGCACCGTCGACGGCTTCCGCTATTCCAACGGCATCGAGGCGCTCAACGAGATGGGCCTCGAATGGACCGAGGAGAACTTCGTCGGGTATGTCCAGGACCCCACCCCGTGGATCCGCGAGACGGCCGACAACAACCGCCTGCGCGGCTCGATGACGTGGAAGGTCCGCTCCGAAGAGGAGGCACAAGACCTCTACGCCTATCTCTACTCGCTCGCGCCGCCCGAAGACGAGGGCAGCTGAGCCCGAAAGACCCGGGCAGGGCACGAATTCCAGGGGCCGCCGGACCACCCGGCGGCCCCTTTTTTCGTGGCGCTCTTGATCGCGGATCGGCGCGCACCGACATGCCGCGCTCCCGCAGGGGATGTCCTTTCGGCCGAAGGTGCCTGTCATGGCCTATCTTCTTGTCGCGGGCGGCCTCGTCGCCCTGCTCGTCGGGGGCGACCTGCTGGTGCGGGGCGCGGTCGGCGTCGCGCGGCGGCTCGCCGTGCCGCCCCTCGTCATCGGCCTCACCCTCGTCGGCTTCGGCACCTCGGCGCCCGAGCTCGCCACCTCGCTGCAGGCCGCCCTCGGCGGCGCGCCCGGCATCGCGGTGGGCAACGTGGTGGGCTCGAACGTGGCCAACGTGCTCTTGATCCTCGGCCTCGCCGCCCTGATCCGGCCGATCGCGGTCGACGGCCCCGCCTTCCACCGCGACGGCTCGGCGCTGGTGCTCGCTACCGTGCTGGGCATCGCGCTGATGCTGACCGGCGCGCTCGCGCGCTGGCATGGCGCGGTGCTGGTGCTGGGCCTCGCGGCGTTCCTCTACGCCACGTTCCGCCGCCCCGGGCCCGTGGCTCCGACCGAGGCGCGCGACGTGATCGAGGCGGCGACGCGCACACCCTCGCTCTGGCGGGCCGGGTTGTTCTTCGCCACCGGCCTCGCGCTGGTGCTTGGCGGCGCGCGGGCGCTGCTGACGGGCGGGGTGGAGATCGCCGCCGCGCTCGGTGTCAGCGAGGCGGTGATCGGGCTGACCATCGTCGCCGTCGGCACCTCGCTGCCCGAACTCGTGACCTCGGTCATCGCCGCGCGGCGGGGCGAGGGTGACGTCGCCTTCGGAAACGTCGTCGGCTCGAACATCTTCAACCTGCTCGGCATCCTCGGGGTGACGGCGCTGGTGACGCCGCTGCCGGTCGACGGGCGCATCCTGCAGGTCGACGTCTGGGCGATGGCCGCCGCGTCTGCGCTGCTGGTGGCCGCCGCCGTGACGGGCTGGCGCGTGACGCGGGCAGAGGGAGCCGGGATGATCGCGCTCTACGCGGGCTATCTCGTGCTGACGGTGGCGATCTGACTCACAGGTGGCGCGCGAGGAAGGCGTCGATTCGCGCCGCCACCTCCTCCGGCGCTTCCTCGTGGGCGAGGTGGCCGAGGCCCGGCAGCGTCACGGCCTCGGCCCGCGGCATCTTCCGCGCGGCGCGCTCCGACGTGTCGGGCGACACCGCCCGGTCGCGCTCGGCCGCGAGCAGCAGCGTGGGCACCTTGGTGCGATGCAGGGCGGCGCGCAGCCGCTCCAGCCGCCACTGGGCCATCATCGTCAGGGTGCCGTCGACATGGCGCGCGTCGGAGACGCAGGCGCGGTACAGCGCGAGCCCGAGGTCGTCGAGGCGGCTCCCCGTCCCCTCGATCAGCCGCTGCACCGTGCCGGGCTGGGCCAGCCGCGCCATCGTCGGAGCGACCAGCGGGTTGAGCGCCAGCGCCTTGGCCATCATCGGAAAGAGAAACCCCGCCGCCCCGTCGAAATTGTCGAGCGCGGCGTTGACGCCCACGATGGCCGAAGGCGGGGTCTCGGCGATCTGCGCCATCCTGAGCGCCAGCGCGCCCCCGGCCGAGTGCCCCACAATGGCCGCCGGGCGTTCGCCGCGCTTCTCGAGAAGCGTCTCCAGATCGGCCGCCATCAGGTCGAGGCTGGAGCGTTGCAACGCGCCGAGCCGGGTGAAGCCATGACCCGGCAGGTCGGGTGCCACCACCCGCCAGCGCCGCGCCAGCAAGGGCGCGAGATCACGCCAGCTATGCGTCGCGCCTCCCGCCCCGTGCAGCAGCAGCAGCACCGGCGCGCCCTCGGGCCCCAGCGCCTGCACGTGCCAACGATGCGGCCGCGCCTGCGCGAAGGCCGAGTGCTCGGCGTTGGGCCAGGTGTCGGCGTAGCGCGCCCAGTCCACCCCGCCGCCCCTCAGTCGTCGAGCGTCGCCGAGACGGCCTTCGACAGCCGACCGGCATCGGCGCGCGGCAGCGCGAGATAGGGCGCCCCCATCTCGGCCGCCAGAGCCTCGAGCGGGCGCTGCGGCCGCGGCGACATGTCGATCACAAGGCCGGGGATCGCCTGCGCCCGGATCGCGCGCGCGAGCCGCGTCGCGTCTTCCCCCGCCTGCGCGCGGTTGGCCGTGCCGTCGAGGGCGATGTTCGCCCGCCCGTCGGTGATCAGTGCCAGCGTCGGCGTCATGCCGCGCCCCTGCGCCGCCCGCGCCAGCTCCATCGCGGCCGTCAGACCGGCGGCAAGCGGTGTGCCCCCGCCGCCGGGCAGGGCAGCGAGGCGCCGCTTCGTCTGCACGAGGCTGCGGGTGGGCGGCAGCAGCACCTCAGCCCCCTCGCCGCGGAAGGCGACGAGCGCGACGTGGTCGCGCCGCGCGTAGGCCTCGCCCAGCAGCAAC
This sequence comes from Rhodobacteraceae bacterium HLUCCA09, assembly GCA_001314685.1. GTDB lineage: Bacteria > Pseudomonadota > Alphaproteobacteria > Rhodobacterales > Rhodobacteraceae > HLUCCA09. The sequence continues at coordinate 67,426 of LJNT01000173.1, read as the reverse complement.
TCCACCGCGCCCTTCGCCTCGGCGAGGCGCGTCATGGCGGCCGAGCCGGAGGCGTCGACCACGAAGATCAGCAGGCGGTCGGATTGCTCCTGGTAGCGCTTGGTGCGGATGTCGCCCTGACGCACATGCAGCCGCTGTTCGGTCGCGGCGTGCTTGCGGCGCACCGGCTGCCACGGCGCGGCGGCGCGCAGGGTCGAGATCAGGTCGACCCGCGTCTGCCCGTCGAGCCGACCGGGCCGGGGCGGCAGCGGCCGCCCGCGCCGGTTGCCCTTGCGCCCCGCGCCGCTGCCCGACGCGCCGGCGACGACGCGCGGCGCACGCCCCGCCGCCAGTTTCTCCAGCAGGTCGCGCGGCAGGGCGGCCGCGGCGGCCTCGAGCAGGATCTCCTCGGGCAGGCGCAACTCCTGCTCGCTCTCCTCGGTGCGATCGCCCTCGTCCGGCTCCTGCTCGGACGCGTCGGGTTCGGGCGGCTCGGGTCGCTCGGGCTCCTCGTCCTCCGCCGCCGGCATCCGCGTGGCACGGGGGGCGAGCACCAGCTCCACCGCCGCCGTCAGATCCTCCGTCGCGACCGTCTCCCGCCCCGAGAGCGCCGCATGGGCGCGGGCGGCGCGCAGGGCGAAGAGCGGCGCGCGCAGCGAGGCGATGCCCAGCCGCACCGCCACCGCCGCCAGGTCGGCCAGCGCGGCATCGGGCGCGGCGGGCAGGGCGCGCAGCGGGTTGCCGACCCGCACGCTTCCCGGCTCGATCGCGGCCGTCTCGGCCAGCGCCACCCCGTCGAGGTCGACATGCAGCGCCAGCCGGTCGGTCAGCGCCTCGGGCAGCGCCTCCTCCGGCTCCGCCCCTTCGTCGAGCGCGATGAGCGTGTGTCCGTCATGGGCGTCGAGCACGGCACCGAGGCGGGCGGCGAGGCCGGGCGGGCACCGCTCGGCCATCGGCAGCACCACCGCGCAGGGACGCGACAGCACCCCCTCCTGCCACACGACGCGGCCGGCGCCGAGCGTGGCCGACAGGTCGACGCCCCCGTACAGCTGCTCGTCGGCGATCTGCGGGTGGATCTTGCGCCGTGGCAGGGGCAGCGCGGCCAGCGCCGCCACGACCCGCTCGCGCACCGGCCCCGAGCGGGCCCGCAGCCAGAGGCCCCCCAGCCCGCCGGGATCGACCGCCAGCAGGCGCAGCGACAGCTCTGCGCGGTTCCACGGGGTCATGCCGGCCCGCCCGCCCCATCATCTTGGTTCAAATACTCCGGGGGGGTCGGCCCGGAACGGGCCGACGGGGGCAGCGCCCCCATCCTCCCGCCGCCAGCAGCGGCAACGGCCGGGCGCGGAGCGATGCCGGTCGTCATGCCCCCAGCACCTCGTCGATCACGCGCAGCACGCGCGCGGTGCTGCCGGCCTCGTCCAGCGGGTCGCGGCGCAGGCGATGGCGCAGCGACGAGGGCGCGACGGCGCGCACCTGCGCCACGCCCACCTCGCCCGCCTCGTCGAACGCGGCGAGCGCGCGAGCCGCGCGCAGCAGCGTCAGCTCGCCCCGCAGCCCGTCGGCGCCGAGCGCCACGCACAGCTCGGCGCAGGCGCGCAGCGTCTCGTCGGGCGTCTCCATGCCGGCGACGCGGCCCTTGGCGGCCACGATTCGCTCGCGCAGCTTCGCGTCCTCGGCGCCCCAGTGGCCGAGAAAGGTCGCGGGGTCGGTCTCGTAGGCGTCGCGGCGGCGGATCACCTCGATCCGCTGGTCGATGTCCGAGGGCGAGGCGACCTCGACCGACAGGCCGAACCGGTCGAGCAGCTGGGGTCTCAGCTCCCCTTCCTCGGGGTTGCCCGAGCCCACCAGCACGAAGCGCGCCGGATGGCGGATCGAGAGGCCCTCGCGCTCGACCACGTTCTCGCCCGACTGGGCGACGTCGAGAAGCAGGTCGACAATGTGATCCTCGAGCAGGTTCACCTCGTCGATATAGAGGTATCCGCGGTTGGCGCGCGCCAGAAGCCCCGGCTCGAACGCCTTCTCGCCCCTGGTCAGCGCCTTCTCGATGTCGAGCGCGCCCACCACCCGGTCCTCGGTCACGCCGAGCGGCAGGTCGACCACCGGCGTGGCCTTCTGCACCAGCCGGTGCGAGTGCACCTCGGCCCATTCGGGGATGTCGTGCTCGCCGGGCGAGTTGACCGGGCAGCCCTCCACCGCCTCGATCTCGGGCAGGAGGGCGGCCAGCGCGCGCACGGCGGTCGACTTGCCGGTGCCGCGGTCGCCGAAGACGAGCACGCCGCCGATCTTGGGGTCGACGGCGGTCAGCACCATCGCCTGCTTCATCTCCTCCTGCCCGACGATGGCGGAAAAGGGGAAGGGGGCGGGGCGCGTGGTAGCTCTCACGGGGGTCTGATCCGTCATTGTGCGTTATCCAGTGTCTCGAGCGGGTTGTCGCCGTTCCACGTGCCCGCCGATCCGAGGATGCGGAAGCGGGCATAGAGTTCTTCCCGGAACCAGTTGCCCTCCCGCACCGCGCGGATCGCCTCGGCGTGCAGCGTGCCCTTGGCATGCGCGAATGCGTGCATCGTGTCGGTATCCGGCCAGATCGAGAATGTGACCTGCTGAACCAGGGGCACCTCGCCGATGCCGATGCGGAAGACCACGTTGGGGTCGTCCATGATCGCGCGGTTCAGGCTCGGCGTGCGCTTCCAGAACTGCATCGCGACCTTCGGCTTGACCGTGGCGCGGGTGAGGATGGCGACGGGGCCGCCCCTGGCGGGCTCGGCCGACACCGTGAAGGGCTCCACCCCCGCCCATTTCCCGCGTGTCGAGGTCGGGGCGAGGAAGACGGTGAAGGTCTCTTCCGCCACCTTCCGCCAGCTGGTGAAGGGGCGGCATTCCGCCACGCGGGCGCGGGCGGTCGCCTCGTCGGGCCAGGTGGCCAGGATCGCGGCGACGGCGGTGTTGGGGATCGGGATGAAGCCCTGGTTCGCACCCGAGCCGCAGAGCTTCCACGCGCCGATATCCGGCACCTTCGGCAGCGAGAATCGCGATGCGCCCATCTGGGCAAGGGCCCAGAGGCGCGCCCAGACCGGGCCGAAACGGTGGAAGGTCAGCGTGACGCAGGCGCCGGCGTGGGGGGCGTGCGAGTCGCGGGCGAAGGCGGTATCGGAACTGTCCAGCAAGGCTGACACTCCTGTATCTTGATCCAGTGAAATTGGACACTTGCACCATGGCAGCTAAATCGAGATTGTAAAGCAAACTAGACAGCGGTAGCCTTGACCCATGGCAAAAGACCTCACCTCGCCCGCCCTCGTTTCGTCCGTCGGAATCTCGCACGATCCGCGCCCCCATGCGCTGGTGATCGGCGCGGGTCTGGGCGGGCTCGCCTCGGCCATGCGGCTGGGCGCCAAGGGGTACCGCGTGACCGTGCTCGACAGGCTCGATCGCGTGGGCGGCCGCGGCTCGTCGATCTCGAAGGACGGGCACCGATTCGACCTCGGGCCGACCATCGTCACTGTTCCGGACGTCTATGAAAAGCTGTGGCAGGCGTGCGGGCGCGACTTCCACGCCGACGTCGACCTGCGCTCGCTCGACCCGTTCTACACGATCCGCTGGCCCGACGGCGAGACCTTCACCGCCCGGGGCGACACCGACGCCATGGTGGAGGAGGTGCGCCGCATCTCGCCGCGCGACGTCGACGGCTACAGGCAGTTCCTGCGCGACAGCCGCGCCCGCTACGTCGTCGGCTACGAGGGCATGGTGCGCAAGCCGATGCACCGCGCGTGGGAGACGATCAAGGTGCTGCCTACCTTCGGCGTGCTCAGGGCCGACCGGTCGATCCTCGGCCACGCCAGGGCGCGGGTAAAGGACGAGCGGCTGCGCATGGCGCTGTCGTTCCACCCGCTCTTCATCGGCGGCGACCCGATGCATGTCACGTCGATGTATGCGCTCGTGAGCCACCTCGAGAAGGAATACGGCGTGCACTACGCCATCGGCGGCGTGCAGGCGATCGCCGATGCCATGGCCGGCGTGATCGAGGACCAGGGCGGCGCCGTCCACCTCGGGGTCGAGGTCGACGAGATTCTCGTCGAAGGCGAAGGCCGCACCGCCCGCGCCACGGGCGCGCGGCTGGCCGACGGCACGGTGGTCGCGTCGGATATCGTCGTGTCGAACGGCGATTCGGGGCACACCTACACGCATCTTCTGCGCAACCTCCGCCGCTGGCGGTGGACCGACCGGGCGATGAAGAAGCGGCGATGGTCGATGGGCCTGTTCGTCTGGTACTTCGGCACGCAGGGCACGGCGGGCATGTGGGGCGATGTGGGCCACCACACCATCCTTGCCGGGCCGCGCTACGAGGGCTTGCTGCGCGACATCTTCATCCGCGGCCGCCTGGCCGACGACATGAGCCTCTACCTCCACCGCCCGAGCGTCACCGACCCGACCGTGGCGCCAAAGGGCGGTGACACCTTCTACGCCCTCTCGCCCGTGCCGCATCTGGGCCACGACGATCCCGTCGACTGGGCCGACGAGGCCGCGCGCTACAAGGACAAGGTGGCCGCAAATCTCGAGCGCGCGATCCCGGGCTTCCGCGAGCGGATCTCGGCCGAGGTGACGTTCACGCCCGAGGATTTCCGCGACCGCTACCTGTCGCCCCACGGCTCGGGCTTTTCGCTCGAGCCGCGCATCCTGCAATCGGCGTGGTTCCGCCCGCACAACGTGAGCGAGGAGGCACAGGGCCTCTTCCTCGTCGGCGCGGGCACCCACCCCGGCGCGGGCGTGCCGGGCGTCGTCTCGTCGGCCGACGTGCTGGCGCAGGTCGTGCCCGACCCCGCCACCATCGGCCCCCGCGCCGCCGCCGCTTCCACCCCGCAGAGGATGGCCGCCGAATGAGCCCCACCGACGCCACCGCCGCCGATATTCCCACCGACCGGCCGCGCCCGACGCCCGACCTGACGACGCTGCCCGCCCGAGGGCAAGCGCGCCCCGTCCACGGAATCGACCCTGACGACCTGGCGGCCTGCGAGGCGTCGATCCGCACCGGCTCGTTCTCGTTCCACGCGGCCTCCCGTCTCTTGCCCGCGCGCTACCGCGCGCCGGCGTTGGCTCTCTACGCCTTCTGCCGGCTGGCCGACGACTCGGTCGACCTGCAGGACGAAAAGACCGCAGCGGTGCTCCGCCTCGGCGAGCGGCTCGACCGCGCCTATGCCGGCCGGCCTGAGAACGCGCCGGAAGACCGCGCCTTCACCGCGATGGTCGAATCGACCGGCCTGCCCCGCGCCCTGCCCGAGGCGCTGCTGGAGGGGCTGGCGTGGGACGCGATGGAGCGTCGCTACGCCACCCTGTCGGAGCTGCGCGCCTACTCGGCGCGCGTCGCCTCGACCGTGGGCGCGATGATGGCCGTCATCATGGGCGTGCGCGACCGCCACGCGCTGGCCCGCGCCTGCGATCTGGGCGTGGCGATGCAGCTCACCAACATCGCCCGCGACGTGGGTGAGGACGCCCGTGCCCACCGCATCTACCTGCCGCTCGACTGGCTGGAAGAGGCGCGCATCGCCGAGGTCAATTTCCTGCGCGACCCAATGCCGTCGGAGGCGGTGCGCGACATGGTCAAGCGCCTGCTCGCCGAGGCCCGGCGCCTCTATCTGCGCGGCGAGGCGGGCATTTCCTGCCTGCCGTTCGCCTGCCGGCCCGGCATCTTCGCCGCCCGTCACATCTATGACGGGATCGGCACCGAGGTCGCGCGGGCGGGCTACGATTCGGTCTCGACGCGGGCGCGCACGACCGCCGGGCAGAAGGTCGGCTGGCTGGTGCTCTCGGGCGTGCGCGCCGTCTCCAGCGCGGCGATGCCCTGCCCGGCCGTGCTCTATGCCGCGCCGCTGCAGGAAACCGCGTTCCTCGTCGACGCCGCCGCCAGGGCGCACGGCGCCCCCGCGCCGTGGGGCGAGGGGCGCGCGGGCGAGCTCGTGGCGCTGTTCGCCGAACTCAAGGCGCGCGACGCCGCCCGCCGCGGCGCGCTTCGCCCCGGACCGTCGCGGATGCGGGGCGGTGCGGCGCGGATGGCCGCCGAGTAGGGCGCCTGCGGGTCCGGCCCGCGCGAGACACTGGAACTTGACGCGCCATCGGCTACTTTACCCGTCATGGATTGGGCGCTTTTCGGCATCTTTCTTCTCGGCTGCGTCGCGGCCGGCTCGACGGGGGCAATCTTTGCGCCCGACGACTGGTATCGCAAACAGCTGCTCAAGCCGAGCTGGACGCCGCCCGACTGGCTGTTCCCGCTGGCCTGGACGACGCTCTACATCCTGATCGCGCTGGCCGCGACGCGGGTGGCCCGGTTGCCCGGCGCCGAATACGCGATCGGCCTCTGGGCGGTGCAGATGACGCTCAACGCGCTGTGGTCGCCGATCTTCTTCGGCGTCCGCCGCATCCGCGCCGCGCTGGTCGCCGTGGGCGCGCTATGGCTCGCCGTCTTCGCCACGATGATCGCCCTTTTCCGGCTCGACTGGCTCGCGGGGCTGATGTTCGTGCCCTACATCGCGTGGGTGTCGGTCGCCTTTTCGCTCAACTTCTGGATATGGCGGAACAACGACGACACCTATGCCCAACCCGCCGAATAACGGCCGGCACGGGGCTTCTTCCTTCGATCAGCTTTCCGCCCCGACCGCGCGCTGGTAGCATGTGCACATGTCGCAGACCCTGATCTCCCGCGCAGGCTACAGCGGTGCCGAGCACATGTCGGACGTGGTCGTGCACCTCGTGGCGCTCGTGGCCGCGCTCGCGGGCGTGCCGGTGCTCATCGCGCTCGCGGTGATCTGGCACGGCAACGTGTCGGCGGTGACGGCGATCTCGGTCTACGGCGTGACGCTGATCGCCATGATCGGCTGCTCGGCGCTCTACAACGCATTTCCGCGCGCGGGTCTGTCCTGGCTCTACCAGCGGCTCGACCATGCGGCGATCTACTTCAAGATCGCGGGCACCTACACGCCGTTTACCCTGCTCTCGGGTCAGGGCGGGTGGCTGCTGACGGGCCTGTGGGGCGCGGCGCTCGCGGGTTCGGGCCTGCGCGCCTTCGCCTCCGGCCGGTGGAAATGGGTGGCTTTCGGTCTCTACCTCGCCATGGGCTGGGCGGCGGTGCTGGTTGGCTGGCCGATGCTGGCGGCGCTCTCGGCGCCCGTCCTGGGGCTTATGCTGACGGGCGGCATCCTCTACACCGTCGGCACCGTCTTCCTGCTGTGGGAGCGGCTGCCGTTCCACAACACGATCTGGCACGTCTTCGTCATGTCGGCGACGGCCGTGTTCTTCGTGGCGGTGACGCTGCACCTGTCGGACTCGGCGGTGCCGGCGGCCGCGCCGCCGCAGGGGGCGCTGCCCCCGTCGACCGTTCCGGGCGCCTCCCCCGGGATATTTTGAGCAAGAAGAAGACGCGGGTTGCATATTTGCCCACGCCCGGCGCTACGGATCGCACGCCGCTGGATCTCGTGCGTGGCTGCCCCCAGCCTACCTCGTCCAAACGATCCAGGCTTTCACGGTTCTTTCGCCGAAGGAGGACGGCCGCATCTGGATGGAGCGGATGGACGCGCTCGCCGCCGAGCATGGTGCGGCCCTCGATGCCGATCGGGCCGGCATGCGCGTGCTGCTTTTCGAGTAGCCGGAGCCTGGAACGAGCCTCCGTCAGCGGCGCGGCGTCCATCGGGGGCGGCGGGGAACCTTGACGGCGAGCATGGGCTTGAGCAGCGGCGAGGCGAAGCGGTCGAGGTCGAGCGCCTCGTGCACGCCCACGGTGTGCTCGCCGTGCACGACCGTCTCCACCGCAGAGCGGCAGTAGAACGGCGCGTCGAGCATCGCCTTGACCTGACGCGGTTTCGTGCCCGGGTCGGCGCGGGTCTCGCGGCGGACGGCCCAGAGCGAACGGCGGAAGGGGGTGCGGGGCGGGGCATCGACCACCTGCGCGCGCTCCTTCTCGAAGGAGACGGCAACGCCCAGCTCGGTGCCGTCGCGCCGTGCGGCGTCGTAGAAGGTGAGCGCGCCGCGGCGGGTGGGGTAGCGCCCCCATGTCCAGAAGCTGAAATCCTGCTCGAGCGCGCGAGTGCCGAAGTTGGCGTCGAAATAACCGTGGCCCGACCACGACCAGCCGGGGCGGTCGAGCGCCACCTCGATGCGGGCGTCTGGGGCGAAGGGGCGCCAGACATGGCTGCCCGCGTCGGTCAGCGGCAGCTCGACCGAGGTGACCGCTTCGGGGTGGACCGTGACGCGCCCCTTGAGGCGGTGCAGGTGCGGCCAGCTCATCTCGTCGATGTCGACCACGAGCGTGTCGTTCTCCCACCGCATCGAGGAGGGGCCGATATGGATGCCGTCGCGCTCGAGCGTCAGCGCCTGCTGGCCCCGGTCGGTCATCGTCCAGCGGCCGCCGCGCCCGTAGGTTGCGACGTTCAGGCAGCAGTGGTCGGCGGGGTTCTCGCGCCCCGACCAGCGGTACCAGGGCGAGAAGACGGAGCCGATGAAGGCGATGATCGAGATAGCGCGGCTGCCGTCGTCGGAGATGCCGTCGAGATACCACCAGGCGTAGCCGTTCCGGGGGACATGGAGATCGAAGTTCGGTCGCTCAGAATCGCCGCGGCCGCGTGCCGGCCGGAGAGGGTTGCCATCGGGATGCCCGCCCCCGGGTGCGCCCCGCCCCCTGCGAGGATCAGCCCCGGCAGCGCCGTTGTCGCCGTCGGGCGCGAGAAGGCCGCCAGCATCCCATGCGGGCTCCGCCCGTAGAGGGAGCCGTCCGAGGCCGGGAACAGCCGGTGGAAGCCCGCCTGCGTCGTCAGCGCGTCGCGCGTCGGGCGGTGAGAGAAGGTCAGGCCCGAGCGGGCGAGGCGCGCCCATGTGCGTGTCAGACAAGTTTCGATCTCCTCGTCGCTCTGGTCTTGGGCGCCTGTCGGGGGCGCGTTCATGATGGTCTCGAATCGCTCGAGCGTTCCGGGCGCCGGCGCGCCGCCGCCGCGATCCTCGGCGCAGACGTAGATGGTCGGGTCCTCGGGCATGGCGCCGCGCTCGATGGGGCCGAACTCGGCCCGCGGGTCGTCGCCGAAGAACACGTTGTGATAGGCGAGATCCGCCCCCTGCGGGACGGCGGCAAAGGCGAGAACGTGGGCGGAGAGGGAGCGTGGCGCGACCGCCCTCTTCGGCACCGCCTGCGCGGGGGCAGGGCCGAGAAGGCCCGCGTGCAGGGCCTTCGGGTCGCCGGCATGGACGACATGGGAGCAGGCGATCCGCTCGCCCGCCTCCGTCACCACGGCGGCGGTGCGGCCGCCCTGCACCTCGATATGCGAGGCCCGGGTGCCGCAGGCGATGTCGGCACCGAGGCTTTCGGCCAGCCCGGCCATCGCCTCGGCCAGCTTGTGCATCCCGCCCTTCACCCGCCAGACGCCCGAGGCCTCGGCGTGCCAGATCAGGCCCAGCACGGCGGGCGAGCGGTAGGGCGAGCCGCCGACATAGGTGGCATAGCGGCCGAAGAGCTGTCGCAGGCGCGGCTCGCGGAACTGGCCGCGGAGCGCCGTGGCAAGAGAGCCGAGCCCCATGTCGGCGATCAGCCGCGGGTGGCGCAGGACATGGGCGGCGAGCGTGCCGAAAGAGGGGGCGGCCGTCTGCATCATCGGTGCGTCGAAGGCCTCGAAGAGTCGCCTGGCGCGGGCCGAGAAGGCGCGGAAATCGGCCTCGGCCCTCGCGCCGCCCCAGGCGCGGACGGCCTCGGCCGACCGTTCGGGGTCGTCCCAGAGGTCGAGCACCGAACCGTCGGTCCAGAAATGGCGGGCGAGGAGGCTCTCGCGCTGCAGCGTAACATGCTCGTCGAGGCGGGTGCCGGCGGCGGCGAACAGGTCGTCGAAGACATGGCGCATGGTCAGCACGGTCGGGCCGGCATCGACCGGGCCGGCGGTCGAGGGCAGGGTGCGCATCTTGCCGCCGGGAGCGCCAAGCGCCTCGATCACGCGCACCTCGCGCCCCGCGGCCGCGAGCCGGATGGCGGTGGCGAGCCCGCCCATGCCTGCCCCGATCACGACGATCCGATCCTGCCCCACAAGACCTCCCCCGAAAAAGTGTCAACTTAGATTGACTCGATTCAACCGCTATGTCCATTCTAATGGACAATTGCAGGTGTCTAGTCTAGTTGACAACCTGTCCCGGATACGGGCCGCCGCATCGAGGAAGGAGCCGCCGCCATGTCGCTGACCCCCCGCATCGAGGCCGCCATCGCGCGGGCCATCACCATCGGGCAGGCCCGCATCGCCGGCGCGCCGCCCCGGCTCGCCTCGGCGCTCGACTATGCCGTGACCCCCGGTGGCGCACGTATTCGCCCCACGATCTGCCTGTCGGTGGCGATGGCGTGCGGCGACGACATCCCCGAGCTGTCGGATGCCGCCGCCTCGGCGCTGGAGCTGATCCACTGCGCTTCGCTGGTGCATGACGACATGCCGTGCTTCGACAACGCCGATTTGCGGCGTGGCAAGCCCGCCGTGCACAAGGCCTATGGTGAGCCGCTGGCGCTGCTGACGGGCGACTCTCTGATCGTGCTGGCCTTCGAGGTGCTGGCGCGCGAGGCGCATCGCGACCCGCGGCGCTCGGCCGACCTCGTGGTGCACCTGGCGCAGCGCACCGGCATGCCGGGTGGCATCTGTGCCGGGCAGGGCTGGGAGAGCGAGGGCAGGATCGACCTGCGCGCCTACCACATGGCCAAGACCGGCGCGCTGTTCATGGCGGCCACTCAGATGGGGGCCATCGCGGCGGGGCAGGACCCCGAGCCGTGGGAGGAGCTGGGCGCGCGCATCGGCGAGGCGTTCCAGGTGGCCGACGACCTGCGCGACGCTCTGCTCGACACCGAGGCGTTGGGCAAGCCCGCCGCGCAGGACGTGACGCATGGCCGCCCCTCGGCGGTGACCGAGCTGGGAGTCGACGGCGCGATCCGGCGGCTGAAGGACATCCTTTCGGGCGCCATCTCCTCGATCCCCTCGTGCCCGGGCGAGGCGGCTCTGGCGCAGATGGTGAACGCGACCGCCGAGCGGCTGGTGCCGACGCAGGCCGCGGCCCGCGCGGCCCGCTGAGGGCGCAGGCGTGAGCGCGGCCGACACCGACACGCGCCAGGCAGGGGAGGCCCGGCCGATGGTGCAGGACGTTCCCGACCAGGGCCCGGAGCGCGCTTCCGCAAGGCGGCCGCTGTCGCTTGGCGCGCGCTGGCGACGCTGGCGCAACGCGCGGGTCGCCTCGCCCCGCTTCCAGAGCTGGGCCTCGGCCAACCCGTTGACCCGCCGTACAGCCAGGGCCGACGGCGAGCGGCTGTTCGATCTCGTGGCCGGGTTCGTGCACTCCCAGGTTCTGTTCGCGCTGGTGGAGCTCGACCTGCTGGCCGAGCTCTCGGCGGCGCCGCGGCCGGCGGCCGACCTTGCCCGCCGCCACCGGATCGATCCCCAGCGGATGGAGGCGCTGCTCCGCGCTGGCACCGCGCTGGGCCTGCTCGAGCGCGCGTGGGACGGCTACCAGACCGCGCGACTCGGTGCGGCGGCGATGGGCGTGCCGGGACTGGCCGACATGATCCGCCACCATTCCGTCTTCTACCGCGACATGGCCGACCCGCTCGCGCTGCTGCGCGACGAGGCCGATACCGAGCTGTCGCATTTCTGGCCCTACGTCTTCGGCGGCGGCATGCCGTCCGACGTCGCGGCCCGCTATTCCGGGCTGATGGCCGAGAGCCAGGGCCTCGTCGCCGAGGAGACGCTGCGCGCCGTCGAGTTCCGCGGCATCCGGCGGCTGATGGACGTGGGCGGCGGCACCGGCGCGTTCCTCACCGCGCTCGGCCGCGCCGTGCCGGAGCCGGACCTCGTGTTGTTCGATCTGCCCGAGGTGGCGCCGGGCGCGCGCGCCCGGTTCGACGCGGCGGGGCTGTCGGGCCGCGTGACGATCGTGCCCGGCTCGTTCCGCACGGACGCTCTGCCGCAGGGGGCCGACGCGATCAGCCTCGTGCGGGTGCTCTACGATCACGCCGACGAGACGGTGGCGGCCCTGCTCGCCACCGTGCGCGAGGCGCTGCCCGAGGGCGGCCGCCTGATCGTGTCGGAGCCGATGACCGGCGCCGCGAGGCCCGAGCGCGCGGGGGACGTCTACTTCGCCTTCTACTGCATGGCGATGCGCACCGGCCGCGCCCGCTCGCCCGGCGAAATCGCCCGACTGATGCGGGCGGCCGGCTTCGAGAGCGTGACCCATCGCCCCACCGCGCGCCCCTTCGTCACCTCGGTCGTCGAGGGGCGAAAGCCGGTGCGACACGAGGCCTGAATGCCAAGTGACGGAACCCTGTCCATTTCTGTTGACACAGATAAGTGTCAGTCTAAACTTACACCCACGCTGCCCAACGCCGTGACTCAGTGGGTCTGAGTCGCCCGCCAAGGAGGAGACAGCCGTGCAGACCAAAGCCGTGATCCTCGAACGCGCCGAAGCGCTCGACCTCGGAGAGGTGGAGCTGACCGGGCCGGGCAAGGGCGACCTGCTGATCCGGATCGACCATTCCGGCATCTCCACGGGCACCGAAAAACTCTTCTACACCGGCCAGATGCCTCCGTTTCCCGGCATGGGCTATCCGCTCATCCCCGGCTACGAGGCGGCGGGCGAGGTGATCGAGGCCGACCGCGACACCGGCTTCAAGTCCGGCGACTACGTCTTCGTGCCCGGCGCCAATTGCTACGGCGAGGTGCGGGGCCTCTTTGGCGGCGCCGCGCGGATGCTCGTGAGCCAGGCCGACCGCGTCACCCGGATCGACCGCGCCTGGGGCGCCGAGGGCGCGCTGCTCGCACTCGCCGCGACCGCGCGCCACGCCATGGCGGGCCTCAACAAGGAGATGCCCGATCTCGTGGTGGGCCACGGCGTGCTCGGGCGGCTGCTCGCACGGCTGGCCATCGCCGCCGGATCGGAGCCGCCCACTGTGTGGGAGATCGACGCCGACCGCGCGAAGGGCGCGATGGGCTACGACGTGATCCACCCCGACGACGATACCCGCCGCGACTATCGCTCGATCTACGACGCCAGCGGCAACGGCGCCCTGCTCGACACGCTGATCGGGCGGGTCGCGAGGGGAGGCGAGGTGGTGCTCGCCGGCTTCTACACCGAGCCGCTCAGCTTTGCCTTCCCCCCTGCGTTCATGAAGGAGGCCCGGCTGCGGATCGCGGCCGAATGGACGCATGACGACCTCGCTGCCACGCGCGCGCTGGTCGAAGCCGGGGCCCTCTCCCTGGGCGGCCTCATCACCCACAGGGCAAAGGCGGAACAGGCGCCCGAGGCCTATGCCACGGCGTTCAACGATCCCGCCTGCCTGAAAATGATTCTGGACTGGAGCGCGACATGAAGGACATCCCGAATCTCAAGGACTTCGACAAACGCCTGCGCGACGAAGCGGCCGAAGAGCCCTCGCTCGAGGTGCCGGCAGAGGAGCCCACGAAACACACCCAGATCATCGCGATCTACGGCAAGGGCGGCATCGGCAAGTCGTTCACGCTGGCCAATCTCAGCCACATGATGGCCGAGCAGGGCAAGCGGGTGCTGCTGATCGGTTGCGACCCCAAGTCGGACACGACCTCGCTGCTGTTCGGCGGCAAGGCCTGCCCGACGATCATCGAGACGTCGACCGCCAAGAACCTCGCCGGCGAACCGGTGAAGATCGGCGACGTCTGCTTCAAGCGCGGCGGCGTCTTCGCGATGGAGCTCGGCGGACCCGAGGTGGGCCGCGGCTGCGGCGGGCGCGGCATCATCCACGGCTTCGAGTTGCTGGAAAAGCTCGGCTTCCACGACTGGGATTTCGACTATGTGCTGCTCGACTTCCTGGGCGACGTGGTCTGCGGCGGCTTCGGCCTGCCGATCGCCCGCGACATGGCGCAGAAGGTGATCGTGGTCGGCAGCAACGACCTGCAGTCGCTCTACGTCGCCAACAACGTCTGCTCGGCGGTGCAGTATTTCCGCAAGCTCGGCGGCAATGTCGGCGTGGCCGGCATGGTCATCAACAAGGATGACGGCACCGGGCAGGCCCAGGCCTTCGCGCAGGCCGTGGACATCCCGGTGCTGGCCTCGATCCCTGCCGACGACGACCTGCGGCGCAAGTCGGCCTCCTACGAGATCGTCGGCACCAACGCCACGCAATGGGGCGCGCTCTTCGCCGAACTGGCCGAGAACGTCGCCGGCGCGCCGCCGACGCATCCGACCCCGCTCGACCAGGACGGGCTTCTGGCGCTGTTCGACAGCAAGGACACCGGCGGAGACTTCGTGCTCGTGCCCGCCACCGACGCCGACATGCGCGGCAAGAACGCCAAGCCGAAAGAGAGCCTGGAGGTCGTCTATGACGACGCGTGAGGCGCCTTCGTTCGGCGGGCGGAGCGGGGGGCCAGCCCCCCGCACCCCCCGGAGTATTTCCACCAAGATGATGGGGAGGAGTCATGTCGGGTGAGGTGACCTACGACGATGCCGCGGAGGCCCGTGTCGACATCGGGCAGGAGCGGCAGGCGCATGGCGCCGCGGCCGGCGAGGCGCCGGTCCTGCAGGACGGAATGGGATGTCATGCCGGGGCCGAGGAGATGGAGAAGGCCGCACGGATGGCGGGCAAGTCGGAGATCCTCGACCAGTACGCGAAGGATTATCCGCAGGGTCCGCACGACAAGCCGCAGAGCATGTGCCCGGCCTTCGGCTCGCTCCGCGTCGGCCTGCGGATGCGGCGGGTGGCGACGGTGCTGTCGGGCTCGGCCTGCTGCGTCTATGGGCTGACCTTCGTCAGCCACTTCTACGGAGCACGGCGCTCGGTCGGCTACGTGCCGTTCAACTCGGAGTCGCTGGTGACCGGCAAGCTCTACGAGGATATCCGCGACGCAGTCCACCAGATGGCCGACCCCGACAAGTACGACGCCATCGTGGTCACCAACCTCTGCGTGCCCACGGCATCGGGCGTGCCGCTCAGGCTCCTGCCCGACGAGATCGACGGTGTGCGCATCGTCGGCATCGACGTGCCTGGCTTCGGCATCCCCACGCACGCCGAGGCGAAGGACGTGCTGGCCGGCGCGATGCTGAACTACGCCCGAAAGGAGATCCAGGCCGGGCCCGTGCCCGCGCCCGAGGCGGGCGTATCGGACCGGCCCACCGTCACGATGCTGGGCGAGATGTTCCCGGCCGACCCGATGATCATCGGCCAGCTTCTGGCGCCCCTCGGCCTGGCTGCCGGGCCGGCCGTCCCCTGCCGCGAATGGCGCGAGCTCTACGCTGCGCTCGATTGCGGGGCGGTGGCGGCGATCCACCCGTTCTACACCGCTGCGATGCGCGAGTTCGAGGCGGCCGGGCGGCCCATAGTGCCTTCGGCCCCCGTGGGGCATGACGGCACAGCCGATTGGCTGGCGCGGATCGGCGATGCCTTCGGCCTGCCGGCCGACAAGGTGGCCGCGGCGCAGAACCAGTTTCTGCCCGCGATCAGGGCGGCCCTAGGGGCCATGCGGATCGACGGGACCATCACGCTGTCGGGCTACGAGGGCTCCGAGCTCCTCGTGGCGCGCCTGCTCGTCGAGAGCGGGGCGGAGGTGCCGTATGTCGGCACCGCCTGCCCGCGCACGGCGATGTCCGACCCCGACCGCGAGTGGCTGGAAGCCAGGGGCACCAAGGTCGTTTACCGGGCCTCTCTCGAGGACGACTGCGCGGCGATGGAGGCGATCAAGCCCGATCTGGCCATCGGCACAACCCCCGTGGTGCAGAAGGCGAAGGAACTCGCCATCCCCGGCCTCTACTTCACCAACCTCATCTCGGCGCGTCCCCTCATGGGGCCGGCGGGCGCCGGTAGCCTCGCCCAAGTGGTCAACGCTGCCATCGCCAACAAGGACCGGATGGACGGGATGAAGGAGTTCTTCGAGGGCGTGGGCCACGGCGACACCGCGGGCGTGTGGGAAGGCGATCCCAACCTCCGTCCTGATTTCCGCGCCGCCTACCAGAAGAAGCTCGACAAGAAGGCGCGCGCCGAGAAGGCGCAGGAGATGATCTGATGCGCCGCACCCTGCTTCTTCTTGCTCGAAATATCCCGGGGAGCGCGAGGGGCTGGCCCCTCGCTTCCGCCCTCACAAGGGGAGCGATCGGATGCTAGTCCAGGACCATGACCGCGCGGGCGGCTACTGGGGGGCGGTCTACGCCTTCACCGCCGTCAAGGGGATGCAGGTGGTGATCGACGGGCCGGTGGGGTGCGAGAACCTGCCGGTCACCTCCGTTCTCCACTATACCGACGGGCTGCCGCCGCACGAGCTGCCCATCGTCACGACGGGGCTCGGCGAGGAAGAGCTCGGCCGCGAGGGCACCGAGGGCGCGATGAAGCGGGCCTGGGGCGCGCTCGACCCGGCCCTGCCGGCGGTCGTCGTGACGGGCTCGATCGCCGAGATGATCGGCGGCGGCGTCACGCCCCAGGGCACCAACATCCAGCGCTTCCTGCCGCGCACCATCGACGAGGACCAGTGGGAGGCCGCCGACCGGGCCATGACCTGGCTCTTCACAGAGTACGGCATGACCAAGGGCCGGATGCCCCCCGAGAAGAAGCGCGAGGAGGGCACGGCCCCGCGCGTCAACATCCTCGGGCCGATGTACGGCACGTTCAACATGCCCTCCGATCTCGCCGAGATCCGCCGGCTCATCGAGGGGATCGGCGCCGAGGTGAACATGGTGATGCCGCTCGGCGCCCACCTCGCCGAGATGCGCAACCTCGTGAACGCCGACGTGAACGTGGTGATGTACCGCGAGTTCGGCCGGGGCCTCGCAGAGGTGCTGGGCAAGCCATACCTTCAGGCGCCGATCGGGATCGACTCCACCACACGCTTCCTGCGAAAGCTGGGCGATCTCACCGGGCTCGACCCCGAGCCGTTCATCGCGCGCGAGAAGCACTCCACGATCAAGCCGGTCTGGGATCTGTGGCGCTCGGTCACGCAGGATTTCTTCGCCACCGCCTCCTTCGGGATCGTGGCGAACGAGACCTACGCGCGCGGCGTGCGCCACTACCTCGAGCACGATCTTGGCTTCCCCTGCGACTTTGCCCATGCGCGGGTGGCGGGACGCAAGCCCAACAACGACCAGGTGCGCGCGGACATCCACCGCAAGCGGCCGCTGATCGTGATGGGCTCGATCAACGAGAAGATGTACCTCGCCGAGACCAAGGGCGGGCATGGGCCGCAGCCCGCCTTCATTCCTGCCAGCTTCCCCGGCGCCGCCATCCGGCGGGCCACGGGCACGCCCTTCATGGGCTATGCCGGGGCGACCTACCTGCTGCAGGAGGTGTGCAACGGCCTGTTCGACGCGCTGTTCCACATCCTGCCGCTGGGCAGCGAGATGGACGAGGCCTCGGCCACGCCCACCCGCCTGCGCCGCGACTTCCCGTGGGACGACGACGCGCAGGCCCTGCTCGACCGCATCGTGGAAGAGCACCCCGTTCTCACCCGCATCTCCGCGGCCAAAAGCCTGCGCGACGCCGCCGAGGCGGCCGCGCTCGAAGCGGGCGCGGAGCGCGTTCAGATCGACACCGTTCGCAAGCTCGCGCCTGCGGGCTTCGCCGCCGCCCAGGCGGGGCCGGACGGGGCCGACGAGCCCACCCTCAAGGGAGAAACCGCATGACGGATCACACGACGGACCTGCCGCTCGAGCCGCGCCGGCCCGAGCCGTCCCGCTACGCCACCCGGGCACGCGGAATGCCGGCCGCGCCGCGGCGGGAATTCTACGCCTATTTCGCCCTCATCTTTCTCGCGACGCTGCCGCTGGCCTTCGTGACGTGGACCCTCTCCGCGCTGCGCCAGTTCAAGCTGCCCGAGAAGGGGCCGATCGCCAAGGCGTGGAGCCAGGCGCGGATCATCACGCCGATGATCTTCTCCGCCTGAGGGCACGAGATACGCGCCTTTGGCCCGCCGCATCGCGCGGGCCCTCGGCGTGAACGCAATTCGCCTCGGCCAAGCGCCTGGGTGGATACCAAGCGGGGGCCGAGCCCCTGCAACCCGGCCGCGGGGTGCGCGGCGCAGTCTGAGTTTTCGGAGGAAACACATGGCTGACAATACCGACCTGTCCTTTACGGGTCTTACCGACGACCAGGCGCAGGAACTGCACAGCGTCTACATGCAGGGCCTCTGGCTCTTCTCGGCCGTCGCCGTCGTCGCCCACCTGGCGACCTTCATCTGGCGCCCCTGGTTCTGAGGAGGAATCGAGAATGGCACAATTCTACAAGATCTGGCTCGTTTTCGATCCGCGCCGCGTGTTCGTGGCCCAGGGCGTGTTCCTGTTCCTGCTCGCGGCGATGATCCACCTCGTGCTGCTGTCCACCGAGCGGTACAACTGGTTCGACGTGGCTGCCGCGAAGTACGGCGCGCCCGCCGCGGAGGCGTCCGAGTAATCGGCTCCGCCCGTTCCGGGCGGCCGGCGCACGGGCCGCCCGGAGCACTCTTTCACCGACGGCAGGCCAGGCCTGCGCGCGCTTGCGCGCGCGCAGGGTCGGGGTCCGCCGCCAAACCGGAGTAAGAAGATGGCTTTGCTCACCTTCGAACGAAAATATCGCGTGCCAGGGGGCACGCTCATCGGCGGCGACCTGTTCGATTTCTGGGTCGGGCCGTTCTATGTCGGGTTCTTCGGCGTCACGACGATCTTCTTCTCGGCGCTCGGCACGATCCTGATCTTCTGGAGTACGGCGGTCGACGGGGTCTGGAACCCCTGGCTGATCTCGATCGAGCCGCCCGATCTGTCATACGGCCTCGGCTTCGCGCCGCTGCAGGAGGGGGGCTTCTGGCAGATCATAACGATCTGCGCGACCGGCGCCTTCCTGAGCTGGATGCTGCGCGAGGTGGAGATCTGCCGGAAGCTGGGCATCGGCTACCATGTGCCCTTCGCCTTCGGCGTGGCGATTTTCGCCTACCTGAGCCTCGTCGTCATCCGCCCGGTGCTGATGGGCGCCTGGGGCCACGGCTTCCCATACGGGATCTGGACCCACCTCGATTGGGTCTCGAACGTAGGCTACCAATACGGCAATTTCCACTACAATCCGGCGCACATGATCGCGATCACGTTCTTCTTCGCGACCACTCTCGCCCTCGCTCTCCACGGCGGTCTGATCCTCTCGGCGGTCAACCCCAAGAAGGGCACCGAGATGAAGACGCCGGACCACGAAGACACCTACTTCCGCGACTTCATCGGCTACTCGGTGGGGACGCTGGGGATTCACCGCGTGGGCCTGCTTCTGGCGCTCAACGCCGGCTTCTGGTCGGCCGTGTGCATCGTGATCTCCGGCACCGTCTGGTTCGACCAGTGGATCGCCTGGTGGGATTGGTACGTGTTCCTCCCCTGGTGGGGTGACATTCCTGGAGGCGTCAATGGCTGAGTATCAGAACATCTTCACCCAGGTTCAGGTGCGTGGCGAACCCGAGTTCGGCATGGCCGGCACGGGCGACGACTTCGAAATGGACGAACGGGTGGGCCGGCCGGGCTTCTCCAACCTCCTGGGGTGGTTCGGCAACGCCCAGCTGGGGCCGATCTACCTCGGCTCGTTCGGGGTGGTCTCGCTGGTGACGGGCACGCTGGCCTTCGTCCTGATCGGCCTGAGCTACTGGGACCAGGCGGGCTACAACCCGGCCGTGTTCCTGCGGGATCTGTTCTACTTCTCGCTGGAGCCGCCCGCGCCCGAATACGGCCTGTCGATCCCGCCCCTTGGCGAGGGCCTCGGCTTCCTCGTCGTGGGCTTCCTGCTCCTGATCAGCGTCATGGCGTGGTGGATCCGCTCCTATCTGCTCGCCGAGCAGCTGGGGATGGGCAAGCACATCGCCTGGGCGTTCCTCTCGGCGATCTGGCTGTTCCTCGTGCTCGGCCTGATCCGGCCGATCCTGATGGGCAGCTGGTCGGAGGCGGTGCCTTACGGCATCTTCACCCACCTCGACTGGACGAACAATTTCTCGCTCCGCTACGGGAACCTGTTCTACAACCCGTTCCACGCCCTCTCGATCGTGTTCCTCTACGGATCGACCCTGCTGTTCGCCATGCACGGCGCGACGATCCTCGCCGTCTCCCGCTTCGGCGGCGACCGCGAGATCGAGCAGATCGTCGATCGCGGCACGGCGGCCGAGCGTGCGGCGCTGTTCTGGCGCTGGACCATGGGCTTCAACGCCACGATGGAGGGCATCCACCGCTGGGCCTGGTGGTTCGCGGTGCTGACGACGCTCACGGGCGGCATCGGCATCCTGATCACCGGCACGGTCGTGGACGACTGGTACGCCTGGGCTCAGGCCCACGGCTACGCCCCGATGAACTGAGGAGAGCGTGATGTCCGACAAACCGACCCGTCCCATCTTCGGCGAGCGCCGCGATCCGTCCCTGTTCCAGGAAGGCGCGATGCTCATGGCAAAGGGTGCGGCCTACGGCGCGGCGGTGTTCTTCGGGGCGATGGCGATCATCTTCATCCTGATCGCCATCGGCGCGACCCTGCCGCCCGAGAGCAAGGAGGCGCCCGACCCGTCCCTCGGGGCGATCGAGGCGCCGTCCGAGATCCGGGCCGCCTGACGGCGCGCCGACCGAGATCCGGGCCGCGTCCATGCGGCCCAGAGACCCGGCGCGCGGCGCCACCACAGACGCGCCGCCGCCGACAGCCCGTTCGGGCCGCCCACATGGCCCGGGCACGGGGGTCCCACCCCCGGTTCCCTTCCTGTTGGCTACAGGACACTGGCGCCGCGCGGGCCGCGGCCAGCAGGTTTCAGCCTGTGCGGCGCCCTTTCGGATTCGCATCGTGACCGGAGGAGAGAGCGATGTCTGACCGCCCCCATACCCCCACGCTCGACCGTGTTGCCGGGCCCGCCGACCTCAAGGCGCTGACCGACCGGGACCTCGGGCGATTGGCCGACGAACTGCGCGCCGAGACGATCTCGGCAGTGTCGGAGACGGGCGGCCATCTCGGCTCCTCGCTCGGCGTCGTCGAGCTGACCGTCGCGATCCACGCCGTGTTCGACACGCCCAAGGACAAGCTCGTCTGGGATGTCGGCCATCAGTGCTACCCCCACAAGATCCTCACCGGCCGCCGCGGGCGCATCCGCACCCTGCGGCAGGAGGGGGGGCTGTCGGGTTTCACCAAGCGCTCGGAATCGGTTTACGACCCGTTTGGCGCGGCACATTCGTCGACCTCGATCTCGGCCGCGCTCGGCTTCACCGTGGCGCGCGACATGGGCCAGCCCACCGGTGACGCGGTGGCGGTGATCGGCGACGGCTCGATCAGCGCAGGCATGGCCTACGAGGCACTCAACAATGCCGGTCACGAGGGCCGGCGGATGTTCGTGATCCTCAACGACAACGAGATGTCGATCGCGCCGCCTGTCGGCGCCATGTCGAGCTACCTGTCGGGGCTCTACGGAACGCCCTTCGCGAAGATGGCCGAGGGCTTCGAGGCGGCGCTGCCGGGGCCGTTCCGCGACGGCGCGCGCCGTGCCCGCCAGCTCGTGAGCGGCACGGCCCATACCGGCGGCACGCTCTTCGAGGAGCTGGGCTTCACCTATATCGGGCCGGTCGACGGGCACGACATGGAAAGCCTGCTGATGGTGCTGCGCGCGGCCAGGGCGCGGGCGACCGGGCCGGTGCTGATCCACGCGCTGACGAGGAAGGGCAAGGGCTACGCCCCGGCCGAGACCTCGTCAGACAAGTATCACGGCGTGGCGAAATTCGACGTGGCGACCGGCACGCAGAAGAAATCGAAGAGCAACGCGCCGGCCTACACCAAGGTGTTCGGCAACACGCTGACGCAG
The DNA here is from genome assembly GCA_001314685.1 of Rhodobacteraceae bacterium HLUCCA09. GTDB lineage: Bacteria > Pseudomonadota > Alphaproteobacteria > Rhodobacterales > Rhodobacteraceae > HLUCCA09. The sequence continues at coordinate 45,680 of LJNT01000173.1, read as the reverse complement.
CTCGCCGCCGAGGACCCGTCGATCGTGGCGGTGACGGCGGCGATGCCCTCGGGGACCGGCGTGAACATCATGGCCGATCGCTTCCCCGCCCGTGTCTTCGACGTCGGCATCGCCGAGCAGCACGGCGTGACCTTCGCCGCCGGCATGGCGGCGGGAGGGCTTAAGCCGTTCTGCGCGATCTACTCCACCTTCCTGCAGCGCGGCTACGACCAGGTCGTGCACGACGTGGCGTTGCAGGGCCTGCCGGTGCGCTTTGCCATCGACCGGGCGGGGCTCGTGGGCGCCGACGGGGCGACCCACGCGGGCGCCTTCGACGTCGCCTACATGTCGAACCTGCCGGGCATGGTCGTCATGGCCGCGGCCGACGAGGCGGAGCTGGTGCACATGACCACCACCGCCGCAGCCTGGGACGAGGGCCCCATCGCCTTCCGCTACCCGCGCGGCGACGGGGTGGGCGTCGAGATGCCCGAGCGCGGCAGCGTGCTGGAGATCGGCAAGGGCCGCATCGTGCGCGAGGGCGAGGGCGTGGCGATCCTGTCGTTCGGCGCGCATCTCGACGAGGCGTTGCGCGCCGCCGAGAGCCTTGGCGCGCGGGGCGTGACCTGCACGGTGGCCGACGCGCGCTTCGCCAAGCCGCTCGATACCGAGCTGATCGGCCAGCTCGCTCGCCACCACGGCGCGCTGATCACGGTCGAGCAAGGGGCGCGCGGCGGCTTCGGCGCGCACGTGCTGCACCACCTCGCCGAGACGGGCCAGCTCGACGCCGGCCTGAGGGTGCGGACGATGACGCTGCCCGACCGCTTCATCGACCATGCGAGCCCCACCGCGATGTATGCCGACGCGGGCCTGACCGCCGACGACATCGCCGCGACGGCGCTGCGCGCTCTGGGGATCGAGACGCCGGCCTTCGGCGCCGCGCGCGCGTGAGACGCGCGCAAGAGCCTTGAGGAAGGCTCTTGCAAATTCCTTCTTAAAGGAATTTGCCCGCGGCGCGTGCGGGCGTGGGTGCTCAGAGCGCGTCGGCGGTCTGTTTCAGCAGGTCGGCCGAGGCTTGCAGGGCCGCCGCCTCGCCGTCGTCGAGGCTGGGGCTGAGTTCGGCCAGAATCCCCTCGGCGCCGATCAGCCGCGGCACGGAAAAGGCCACGCGCGGATAGTCGGTCAAGGCCTCGCTCTCGGCCGACAGCGACAGCACGGCGCGCTCGTCCTGGGCGATGGCCGAGACGATGCGCGCGAGCCCCCCGCCGATGCCGTAATTCGTGGCTCCCTTGCCCGAGATGATGCGGTAGGCGGCGCGGCGCACGCCGTCGTCGACCGTTTCCCTGACCGACTGGGTGATGGGCGCGCGGACTTGCGCGGCGAAGGCCTCGAGCGGCATGGTGCCGACGCGCGCGCCCGACCAGCCGAGCACCTCGCTGTCGCCGTGCTCGCCCAGGACATAGGCATGGATCGACCGCGACGAGACGCCGAGATGCCCTGCGAGCAGGGATCGGAAGCGCGCGGTGTCGAGGATCGTGCCGGAGCCTATGACGCGCGACGTCTTCAGCCCCGACAGGCGCAGGGCGACGGTCGTCATGATGTCGACCGGGTTGGTGGCGATCACGAGGATCGGGTCGGGCACCACGCGCAGCACCTGCCCGATCACGTCTTCGAACACGGCCGCGTTGCGCGACAGGAGGGCGAGCCGGCTCTCGCCAGGCTGCTGGTTGACGCCGGCGGACAGGATCACGATGCCCGCGCCCGCCAGCGCCCCGTAGCCGCCGGCCGATACCCGGGCGGGCGAGGCGAAGGGCATGGCATGCAGGATGTCGGCCGCCTGCGCCTCGGCCAGAGCGTCGTTGCGATCGACCAGCACGACCTCCTGCGCCGCGCGCATCAGCCCGATCGCGTAGGCTGCGGTCGCGCCCACCGCCCCGGCGCCCACGATTCCGACTTTCATGCTCTTCTCCCGTCTGCCTGGTCGCTTCGCCTTTCTGCGGGTGCGAAAGGCACGGCGAAAGGGCGCACCCTGACGCGGGGGCGCGGCGCTCAGACGCGGACGAGGCTGCCGAAGATGCTGTCGCGATGCTCGCGCAGGTAGATCTGCAGCCAGGGCGTGAAGCGGTGCGGCCGGCGCGAGATCTCGGCGGTCAGGTCGTAGAAGCCGACCCATTCGACCTGCGAGACCTCGTCGGGGTTTGGCGCGACCTTCATCTTGCGCTCGGAGATCGCGGTGAAGATGTCGACCACCTCGTGCTCGATCAGGCCGCCGCCCACCTCCGCGCGGTATTCCACCGTGTCGCGGTGGGCGGGGTAGAGGCCCTCGATGCCCAGCTCCTCCTTCAGCCGCCGCACCGCGCATTCGGCCGGCCCCTCGCCCCAGTGGGGATGGGTGCAGCAGGTGTTCGTCCACAGGCCCGGCGTGTGGTACTTCGACAGCGCGCGCCGTTGCAGCAGGACGTTCTCGCCATCGAGGACGAAGACGGACACGGCCTTGTGCTTCAGCCCCTTGCGGTGGACCTCGAGCTTCTCCACGGGAGCGAGCTCCCCGTCCACCCAGGCCGGGATCATCGTGTCCGTCATTCGGGCCTTCTCGTCGGTCTCAGGTGGAGACCGCCGGAACGATCCCCATCAGGTGCGCCACGTTCTTGAGCCCGATCTTGATGTGCGCCAGCGGCCGCGCCTTCACGAGCTTCTTGTTCATGTAAGCCTCGAACGTGAGGCGTTGCACGTCGACATCATGACACAGCGACACGAAGCGCTCCCGCCGCTCGTCGGAGCGGTAGTAGGCGTCCTGCATCGCGCCGAGGATCTTGAAGACGTTCTTGTGCTCTTTCATGAACAGGGAGCGCGCGAGCTGAAGATCGCGCGCACGCCCCGTCTTGAGCGCGGCCTGCGCGGCGGTGGCGGCGGCCCGCCCCCCGGCCATCGCGTAGTAGATGCCTTCGCCGGAAGATGGCGCCACGACGCCCGCTGCGTCGCCCGCCAGCACGACGTCCTTGCCGTTGTCCCAGCGGTCGAGCGGTTTCAGCGGAATCGGCGCGCCCTCGCGGCGAATCGTGTCGCACTCTTCCAGGCCCGCGGCGAGGCGCAGGGCCGCGGTGGCCTCCTTCAGGTCGACGTCCTTTACCATCGAGCCCATGCCGACCGAGGCCGACTTTCCGTGAGGGAACACCCAGCCGTAGAAATCGGGCGATATCTTGCCGTCGTAGATCACGTCGCAGCGGTGCGCCTCGTAGGCGCCGTTGATGCACTCGGCCTTGGCGCCGGTGGGGTCGATGATCTCGTGGTAGGCGATGACGTAGGGGATCTTGTCGCCGCCCTTCACCTCCTGCCGGGCCACGTTCGAGCGGGCTCCATCGGCCCCGATTACGTATTTGGTCGGCAGGCGCACCTCATCCCCGCTGGCCTTGTCGCGGTAGACGACGACGGTCTTGCCTTCCTCCCGCACGATCTCCTTGAAGGTGCCGGTGTGGCGGTCGGCCCCGGCCCTGGCCGCGCGGTCGCGCAGGAACTCGTCGAAATGCTCGCGGTCGACCATGCCGACGAAGCCGTTCTCGATGGGGATGTCGACGTGGCGGTGGGTGGGCGAGATCATCCGCGCCGTGTCGATCTTGGCCACGAGCTGGCTGTCTGGGATGTCGAAATCGGCGATCAGGCGGGGCGGGATGGCGCCCCCGCAGGGCTTGATTCGCCCCGCCCTGTCGATCATGGCCACGCGCTTGCCGGCGCGGGCGAGGTCTTCGGCGGCGGTGGCGCCCGAGGGGCCGCCCCCCACGACAACGACGTCGTAGTCCATCTTTCTCACTCCCCTGGGACGAGCGCCGGATTCGGCGCGCTCGGTTTCGACATCATGCGGAAGGCCATGCTGGCCGCGAGCAGGAACAGCCCCGCCTCCGCGAGGAACACCGCGCCGAAGGCGGGCGCATCGTCCATGACGGTGCGCATCGCGTCGACCGCGCCGGCGCCGACGAGCCCGCCGAAGCCCGCGGCGATGGCCTGTGCGGCGCCCCAGAGGCCCATGCGCGTGCCCTCTCGCTTTTCGCGGCCCTGCCCGGCCAGCGCCATCATCGAGCCGATGGCGGCGACGGCGAACATGCCGTTGAAGAAGCCCATGGCGACGACCATCGGCACCAGCGGCGCGCCGGGGCCGAGCGGGCCGAGCGCGGCGAGGCCCACCTGCGTGGCGGCCGAGCCGATGCAGCCGGCGATGACCCAGGTGCGAAGCGAGCCGATGCGCAGGGCGGTGCCTGCGATCCCGACGGTGACCATTCCGAGGAACACGCCGCCGTTCTGCGCGCCCGAAAGCGAGGTCGATTGCCCGGGCGAAAAGCCGAAGACGAGGCCGGCATAGGGCTCGAGGATCAGCTCCTGCATGAAGTAGGCGGTCATCGACAGGAACACGAAGATGGTGAAGCGGCGCGCATCGTGCTCGGCCCAGACCTCTTTCAGGCCCTGCAGGAAGGGCTGCTCTTCCGGCGCGCGCTCGGCGTGCACGCCACGCTCGACACCCCAGACGGCAAGGCAGGTGACGGTGACCGCGGCCGTGGCGACGATGGCGACGATGGTGAGCATCCGCTCGGGCGAGTAGGGCTCGAGCACCGCGCCGACGATGCCGGCGGTCGCGGCGATGCCGAGGATCATCATCAGCCAGGTGATCGTGGCGGCGGCAGGCCGCCGCTCGGGCGCCGTGGCGGTGGCGAGCAGCGCCAGAAGCGAGGTGCCCGACGCGCCCACGCCGATGCCGATCAGGATATAGGCGAGGATCGAGATGGCGAGCCCGGTGGAAAACGACTCCTCCATCGCCCAGACGCCGGTGGCGGCGAGCATGCCGCCCGCGGCCAGCACGGCCATGCCGGTGACGATCCAGAAGCTGCGCTTGCCGCTCGTGTCGGACAGAAAGCCCCAGTTGGGCCGTGTGATCTGGATACCGTAATGCAGCGCCACCAGCAGGCCGGGCAGCACGGCGGGCAGCGCCAGTTCGACCACCATCAGGCGGTTGAGGGTCGAGGTCATCAGCACGACGATGGCGCCGAGCGCCATCTGCACCGCGCCGAGGCGGAAGATCGACAGCCACGAGAGCGTCATCCCATCCCCCGCAGCGCGAAGGCGGCGACCATCATGCCCGAGACGTAGAGGCCCACGCCCGGCCCGTTGTACCATGGCGCCCGGCCCTTCGGATCGCGCAGCAGCACCTGCATCGCCCAGACCTGCCCGAAGAGGCCGGCGGCGATGGCGGCGGCGAAGGGCTCCTGCCCCCAGTGGAACAGGAGCGCGACGACCGCGACCTGCGGTATCGCCATGATCCAGCAGGCCAGCCGCGCCGCGCGCTCCGGGCCTAGCGTGACGGGCAGCGAATTGACGCCCATCTGCCGGTCGCCCTCGAGCGCCTTGAAGTCGTTGAGCGTCATGATCCCGTGTGCGCCGATGCCGTAGAGCAGCGCGATGACGACGATCTCGATTCGGGGCGCGCCGGCCGAGAGCACGGCGGCGCCGGTGAACCACGGCAGCGATTCGTAAGACAGGCCCACGAGGCCCGGCCCCCACCAGCCCGACCGCTTCAGCCGCACCGGCTCGGCCGAATAGGCCCAGGCGGCGAGCACGCCGACGACGGTCGCGGCAAAGCCCCAGGGCCCGAGAAACCAGCCCACGAAGAGCGAGAGCGCCGACATGGCCAGCGCGATGTACAGGCCCCAGCGGCCGGGGATGCGGCCCGACGGAATGGGGCGGTCCGGCTCGTTGATCGCGTCGACGTGCCGGTCGCACCAGTCGTTCGCGGCCTGGGACATGCCGCAGACGATGGGGCCGGCCAGGATGATGCCGAGGAGCACCAGCCCCCAGCCCTGCACGAAGCTGCCGCCGGCTGAGACCGCGCCGCAGAGAAACGCCCACATGGGCGGAAACCACGTGATCGGCTTGATCAGCGTCAGCGCGGCGCGCGGCTCGGGCAGGCGGCGAACCGCCGATGCGGGAGCGGAGTGTAAACCTGAGCTTACAGTCATGGCGTCAGAGAATAGCACAGAAACGTCCCGATCAAGAAGAAAGATCGGGCGGCGCTGCGGCGAAAGTGTCCACTTAAACTTACAGTTCTGAGGCGCTGGCCGACGGGGGCGTTAACCTTTTGGCAAGATTTGTGTGACTTCGCGCCGGTATTCCGCCCAATTTACAGCGGATTCTTCGCTTAGTGAGTGTACATGTCTCCGTCGCCGCCTCACCAGCCCCGGTTCGCGCGGGCCCAATGCCTCTCCGACCTTCGCGCCCTCTCGGCCATGTCGGTGGCGCGGGCGGGCGCCGTGGCCGAGCGGATCGCCGCGTCCCTTCCCGGGGCGGAGGCGGGCGACGTGGCCGCGGCGTTGCGCTCGGGGCGCCTGCCGGCCGGCGCCGGGCCGCTGCGCGAGGCGGTCGAACTGGCCGCGACGCTGCCCGACCGCGACGCGCCGGCCTTTCACGCGGCCACCGCGCTCCTGCTCGCCGAGGCGCTCGAGGGGGCGAGCCCCCTCGCGCCGCCCGACCTCGCTGCCTATCACGACGCCCACGCAGGCGCCTACCGCGCCGCCCCAGCCCCGGTGCGGGCGGCGCTGATGAACGGCTTTCGCCTGCTCCACGATGCGGGCGCCGCCCCGCTCGACGCGCCGCCGACGCGCGCCGACCGGGCGACGCGCGCCTGCGTCGTCGTCGAGGCAGGTCTGAAGGGGGCTCCGCTGCATCTGCGCCTGCCGCTGCTCGCCGCGCTCGCCGGGGGCGCACCGGGCGAGACCGAGGCGCTGTGGCGCGACCGCGGGCGCGATCTGGTCGCCGCGCCGCCCGTGGCCGATGCCATGCGCCACCTCTACGAGACGCGCGACGACTGGGACCCGTGGCGCGACTGGCCCGACGACCGGATCGCGGCAGAGGGCGTTGCCATCCCCTTCGAGGCGCCCTAGGGCCGGGGCATGGCCAAACCTGCTTCTGCCCCCAAGGTCTACACGCTGCTTGTCGAGGTCGGCCGCGCGGCGGACGACGGGTTGCCCGAGGGCGCCACCGGCGCGGGGTTGCTCTGCTACGCCTCGGGGCGCGACGAGGAGGAGGCGGTGCGCGAGACGGTGCAGGTGCTCCGGCAGGCCGGACTCGCGCCGCTCGACGTGACCGGCTACGGCACGCTGGCCGAGCGCCTTGCCGAGGGGCACGAGATCGCCCCCGAGGAAAAGGGCCTGATGGATCGCGCGGCGCAGGAAAACGCCGTGGTGGTGGCGCAGGTGACGCCCGTCTTCGGAGATGACGACACCGCCGCTTCCGACTGACCGGGCCTGCGTGGCGACGTCGCACTTGCCGCTGCGGCGGCTGCAATGCTTGATGCGCCGCGGGGGGCGGGGGAGCGGCGATGGGCGCGGCGCGAAAGAGGATCTGGGGCTGGTTCTTCTTCGACTGGGCGAGCCAGCCCTACAACACGCTGCTGCTCACCTTCATCTTCGGCCCCTATGTCGCCGAGGTGCTGGGCGACGGCAGCCGCGCGCAGGCCGCCTGGGGCTACGGCGTGGGCGCGGCGGGCGTGGTGATCGCGCTTCTCGCCCCCTTCCTCGGCGCGATGGCCGACAAGGGCGGCAGCCGCATACCCTGGATCGCGCTGTTCTCGGTGTTCTACGTGATCGGCGCGGCGAGCCTGTGGTTTGCCGCACCGGGCGATTTCGACCTCGTGCGCACGCTGGTCTTCTTTGCCCTCGGCCTGATCGGAATGGAGTTCGCCACGATCTTTACCAACGCGATGCTGCCCACGCTTGGGCCCGCGCGCGAAGTCGGGCGCCTCTCGGGCAGCGGCTGGGCCTTCGGCTATCTCGGCGGGCTGGTGGCGCTGGTGGTGATGCTGCTGTTCTTCGCCGAAAGTGCTGCGGGCACCACCCTGCTCGGGATCGAGCCGCTCTTCGGCCTCGATCCGGCAGAGCGCGAGGGTACCCGTTTCGTCGGCCCGTTCACGGCGCTCTGGTTCGTCGTGTTCATGGTGCCGTTCTTCCTGTGGGTGCGCGAGCCGCGCCGCCCCGGCGCACTGCCGCCCGGCGCCGCCGCGCGCGCCGCGTGGCCGGAACTCAAGGCGACGCTGCGCAGCCTGCCGCGGCGGCCGTCGCTGTTCTCGTTTCTCGGCGCGTCGATGCTCTACCGCGACGCGCTCAACGGCTTCTACTTCTTCGGCGGCATCTTCGCCGCCGGCGTGCTGGGCTGGTCGGTGGTCGATCTCGGCGTCTTCGGCATCCTCGCCGTCATCACCGCCGCCCTCTTCGCCTGGGTCGGCGGACGGGCCGATTCGCACTTCGGCCCGAAGCCGGTGATCGTGGTCTGCCTGCTTGTTCTGTCGGCGCTGGCGGCGACGGTCGTGTTCCTGTCGCGCGAGTCGGTCCTCGGCATTGCCGTGGCACCCGACTCGCGGCTGCCAGACATCACCTTCTACATTGTGGGGGCCGGCATCGGCGCGGCCGGCGGTGCGCTGCAATCCGCGTCGCGCTCGATGATGGTGCGGCAGGCCGCGCCCGAGCACATCACGGAAGGCTTCGGCCTCTACGCACTGGCTGGCAAGGCGACCGCGTTCCTCGCGCCGCTGCTCGTCGGCGTCGTCACCGATGCCACAGGCAGCCAGCAGGCGGGCATCGTTCCGCTCATTGCATTGTTCCTCGCCGGCCTGTTTCTGCTAATGTGGACGAAACCGGACGGAGCACGCGACGAATGGATCTTGCCGCCCGACTCGCAGCCCTCGCGCTGACCCTGTGCCTCGCCGCACCCGCGGCCCTCGCGCAGCAGAAGGCCAACGTGCTTTTCGGACGGATCGACGCGCCCTCGCGGGAAAGGGCCGAGGCCATCGGCTCCTACGCCAAGGGCTGCGCCGCGGGCCTCGTGCAGCTTCCCGAGACGGGGCCGACCTGGCAGGCGATGCGCCTGTCGCGCAACCGCAACTGGGGCCACCCCGAGGCGATCGCCTTCATCGTCGACCTGTCGGAATTCGCCACGCGGGTCGGCTGGAAGGGACTTTATGTCGGCGACATCTCGCAGCCCCGCGGCGGACCCATGACATCCGGTCACCAGAGCCACCAGATCGGGCTCGACATCGACATCTGGATGAAGCCCGCGACGCGGCTCGACCTGTCGAGGGCGCAGCGCGAGAGCCTGTCGTCGATCTCGGTGCGCTCGGTCGACCAGCGCGCGGTCAACGGCAACTGGACGCGCGCGCATCACGAGATCCTAAAGCGCGCCGCGCAGGACAGCCGCGTCGACCGCGTCTTCGTCACGCCGCCGGTCAAGATCGAGATGTGCAAGACCGCCCGGCGCAGCGACCGCGACTGGATGCAGAAGATCCGCCCGATCTACGGTCACCACTATCACTTTCATGTCCGGCTCAAGTGCCCCGGCGGCAACCGTGCCTGCGAGACACAGCGGCCCACGGTGTCCGAGCTGTCCAAGGGGGGCGACGGCTGCGACGATACACTGATGTGGTGGGTGACCGACTACCTCAACCCGCCAAAGGTGCAGAAGCCGGCCGAGCCCGCACCGAAGCGCCGCAGCGCGCGCGACTACACGTTGGCCGACCTGCCCCGCCAGTGCCAGCAGGTCCTCGCCGCGCGCTGAGGGCGGCGGCACGGCTGGTGCTCGCGGCGCTCGCTGCCGCGGGCGCGGGCGTGGCCGCCGCCGCCGAGCCGGGCGACGCCGTCGCCCTGCCGCTGCCCTATGCCGGGCCGCTCGGCGGCTGGTCGGGCATCGACGTGTCGCCCGACGGCACGCGCTTCTTCGCGGTGACCGATGCAGGGCGACTCACCTCGGGGCGGTTGCTGCGCGAGGGCGGCACGCTCGTCGGAATGGACGCGCCGCCGCCACGCCGCCTGGCCGGCCTGCGCGGGCAGCCCACCATCCAGGAATCCGACGATTCCGAGGGGATCGACGTCGACTGGGAGACGGGCGAAGTCTGGATCTCGTTCGAGGGGTTCGCCCGCCTGCGCCGCTACGCGCCGCCTGACATGGGCGCGCACTGGGTGCCCGACGTGCCGACGGAGTTCCTGCCCGGCCACAACCGCGGCTTCGAGGCGCTGGCGCGCGATCCTGCGGGCGACGCCTACACCCTGCCCGAACAGCCCGCATCGGGCTACGGGCCGATGACCGTCTACCCGCTCTACCGGCTCGACAGCTCGTCGGGCGCGTGGGAGGTCGCCGCGCGACTCACGCACGACCGCGACTGGCTGGCCACCGGCGCCGATTTCGGCCCCGACGGCGCGTTCTACCTGCTCGAGCGCCGCTTTCTCGGCGTGGCCTTCGCCTCGCGCCTGCGCCGGTTCGATCTGCGCGAGGGCGCCGGTCTGCTCGACGGCGAAGAGGTCTGGCGCTCGTCGCTCGGGCGCTATGGCAACCTCGAGGGGCTTGGCCTCTGGCGCGACGACGAGGGGCACCTGCGCGCCGTCATGGTGGCCGACGACAACCACAAGCGCTGGCAGCGCGGCCAGATCGTCGAGGTGACGCTGCCTCTTGCGCCCCTGAAGGCGCAGCGGTAGCGGGAGGGCTTCCGGGCTCGGCCCGGACAAGTCTCCGCAACCTTGTAAAAACGGACTGATCGATGACCCGCCAAGCCCTGCCCGGCATCCTCGCCATGGCCGCCATCGTCGTGGCCTCCAACATCCTCGTCCAGTACCTGCTCGGCGACTGGCTGACATGGGGGGCGCTGACCTACCCGCTCGCCTTCCTCGTCACCGACCTGATGACCCGCCTCTACGGTCCGGCGCTCGCCCGACAGGTCGTGTTTACCGGCTTCATCGTGGGCGTGTTCTGTTCGCTCGTCGCCTCGCAGTTCGATGCCACGACATTTCGCATCGCGGTGGGCTCGGGCACGGCGTTCCTCGTCGCCCAACTGCTCGACGTGTCGGTGTTCGACCGGATGCGCGGGCGCGCGTGGTGGCAGGCGCCCCTTGCCTCGACCTTGATCGGCTCGACCGTCGACACGGCGCTGTTCTTCTCCATCGCCTTTGCCGCCGCGTTCAACGCGCTCGAGCCTGCCAACGCCCCCACCTGGGCGCAGGAGACGCTGCCGCTCCTCGGCGCCGGGCCGGTCGCGCCGCTCTGGGTGTCGCTCGCGGTGGCGGATTGGGGCGTGAAGCTGACGCTGGCGCTGATCGCGCTGATCCCCTTCCGCCTGATCGTGGCGCGGGCGGGCGGCGACGCGGCCGAGGAGCATTGACTTCTGCCGCGGGCGTGCCACCCTCGTTATGGAGTTCAACAATGGAAAGGAGGTGATCCAGTGTCGAGAGTCATGCTGGAGAGAGGTGTCGGGACAGCGCGAGAGGCGCGCCTCTGAGGCAGCCCTCGGTGGTCGGAAGCCCGCGTTGGCGACAGCCTGACCGACCCCACCTCCTGAATGCTCGGAAGGGCCGCTCCGAAGGGGCGGCCCTTTTTCGTGACTGCACGGCGGGCTAGGACGACCGGAATGCGCGCCGCGATTCTCGCCGCCTTTCCCTACACGCTCGCCGTATTCGCTGCGGGTGCCGCGCTGGGCACCTGGCGCACGCTCGTGCTCGCCCCGCGGTTGGGCGAGGGGCCGGCGATCCTGCTCGAGGTGCCCGTCATGCTGGCCGTCAGCTACGGCGTCGCCCTCTGGGTCGTTCGGCTGGTCAGCGTGCCCGCGCGGCTGGCGCCCCGCCTTGCGATGGGCGCGGCCGCGTTCGTCGTGCTGCAGGCGGCCGAGGTGGCCCTGTCGACGCTGATCCTGGGCCGATCGCTGGCCGAGCACTGGGCGGCCATCGTGTCGGCCGAGCGGCTTGCCGGGCTGGCGGCGCAGGCGGTCTTTGCGGCGATGCCCGCGCTGCTGCTGATCGGCTCGCGCCGTCCGTGACCGGGCTTTCGCCGCCGCGGCCCTTCTGCCATTCTCCGGCCATGTTGCGCGTCACCGACGATATCGCCCTCGACGAGTGGGAAATGACTGAGCATTTCGTCCGGTCGTCTGGCCCCGGCGGGCAGAACGTCAACAAGGTGGCCACCGCGGTCGAACTGCGCTTCGAGGCGGCGCGCAGCCCCAACCTGCCCGACCCGGTCAAGACGCGGCTCAGGCGACTGGCCGGCCGGCGCTGGACCGACGAGGGCGCGATCGTGCTCAAGGTCGACGAGACGCGCAGCCAGGCCCGCAACCGCGAGATCGCGCGGCAGCGGCTGGCCGATCTTGTCGCCCGCGCCGCGGTCGCGCCCAAGCGGCGCAAGCCCACGCGGCCCACGCTCGCCTCCAAGCGGCGGCGGCTCGAGGCCAAGACGAAGCGCGCCGGGGTCAAGGCGATGCGCGGTCGCGTCTCGTCGGGCGACGAGTGAGGGGAGGCACGCGATGGAGAGCCTCGGTGCCCGCCGCACGCGCCTGATGGGGCCGAACGTGCCCACCTTCTATCGCCGCCCGCTCGAGATCGTGCGCGGCAAAGGCGTGTGGCTGTGGGATGCCGACGGACGGCGTTACCTCGACGCCTACAACAACGTGCCCCATGTCGGCCATTGCCACCCTCGCGTGGTCGAGGCCGTCTCGCGGCAGCTCGCCACGCTCGACACCCATTCGCGCTACCACCACGCAGGCATCCTCGACTATGCCGAGCGGCTGACGGCCACCTTCGACGACGGGCCGATGCAGGCGCTCTTCGCCTGCACGGGGTCGGAGGCGATGGACGTCGCGCTGCGCATGGCGCAGGCGGCGACCGGGCGCACCGGGATCGTGGCGACCGACAACACCTATCACGGCAACACGACCGCGGTCGCGCAGCTCTCTGCCCGTCGCCCGCCCCTGGGGGGCTACCCGCCCCATGTGCGGCTGGTGCCGGCGCCCGAGGCCCGCGCGCCCCTCGGCGGCTCGGAGGCGGCGCAGCCGGCGGCCTTCGCCGCCGCGGTTGCGCGCGCGGCGGAGGATCTGGCCGAGGCGGGCGACGGGCTCGCCGCGCTGGTCGTCTGCCCGGTCTTTGCCAACGAGGGGCTGCCGGGCGTCGCCCCCGGCTGGCTCGACGCGGCGGCAGAGGCGGTGCGCAAGGCCGGCGGCGTGTTGATCGTCGACGAGGTGCAGCCGGGCCTGGGGCGCGTGGGCACGCAAATGTGGGGGCACGGCCTGCTGGGCGTCGCGCCCGACATCGTGGTGCTGGGCAAGGCGCTGGGCAACGGCCATCCGCTGGCGGCACTGGTGACGCGGCCGGAGCACATGGCCGCCTTCCGCGACCGCTTCGGCTATTTCAACACCACCGCGGCGACGCCGGTCGCCGCCGCCGCCGGCAGCGCCGTGCTCGACGTGATGGCTGACGAGGGCCTGTGCGAGAACGCCGCCCGAACGGGCGGCAGGCTGGCAGAGGCGCTGGGCTCGCTGGGCGATCAGGGCATCGCGCGTGTCACCGCCCACGGGCTGATGGCGGCGGTGGAGCTTGTCGACGGCGCGGGCCGCCCCGACGCCACCCGCGCCGAGGAGGTGGTGGAGCGGATGAAGGAGGCGGGCGTGCTGATCGGGCGGATCGGGCGCCAGATGCACGTGCTCAAGATCCGCCCGCCCATGACCTTCGCGCCGCAGCATGTCGACCGGCTGGCCCTGGCGCTCGACGCCGCCCTCGCCGCCGTGCCGCTGACGGAAGGCGCGCCGGCATGACGGCGGCGCTGGCCGAGGCCGCGCTCGGGCCGTGGGGGGGCGCGGCGGCCCCGCCCCGGCTGGTCGTCGATCGCGAGAACGCCGTCTACGAGGTGCGCCTGTGCTCCGGCGAGCGGGCGGCGCTGCGGCTGCACCGGGCAGGCTATCGCAGCCCCGCCGCCATCGAGGCCGAGATGGCATGGACGGCGGCGCTCGCCGAGGACGGCTTTCCCTGCCCTCGCCCCGTCGCCGCCGAGGACGGGGCGTTGCTCGCCCGCGCGCCCGACGGGCGCGCGGCGTCGGTGGTGACCTGGATCGATGCGCCGCCGCTCGCCGAGGGCGGGCCGACCGTCGACGCCTTTCGCCGGCTGGGCGGGCTGATCGCGCGGCTGCACGACGAGACCGACAGGCTCGGCCCCGAGACGCACGCGCTGCCCTCGTGGACGGGCGAGTCGCTGCTCGGCGACCACCCGGTCTGGGGCCGGTTCTGGGAGCACCCGCATCTCACGCCCGAGGAATCGCGCCTCCTGCAGATCGTGCGCGAAGAGGCGCGGGCCCGGCTCGACGCGCTGCCCGAGCCCGATCTCGGGCCGATCCACGGCGACGTGCTGCTCGACAACGTGCTCGACCAGGGCAGCCGGCTCTGGCTGATCGACTTCGACGATTGCGGGGTGGGGCACCGCGTCTACGACCTCGGCACCGCGCTGGTGGGTCATGCCGAGCGCCCCGACTACCCCGACCTCGCCGCCGCACTGGTCGCGGGCTACGCCAGCCGGCGTGGCAACGGGGCACGGGTCGCGGCGGAGCTGTCGCTGTTCGTGATGCTGCGCGCGCTCGCCTCGTGCGGCTGGGTGCTCAGCCGCACCGAGACGGGCGATCCCCGCAGACGGGCCTATGCCGACCGGGCGGTGCGGCTGGCCGAGCGGTGGCTCGCCCGCGCCGGCGCCTGACTCAGACGAACACCGCCTGCGCCTTCTGTTCGCCCACGCCGAAGACGCGCTTGTAGCGCGCGATTTCCTCGCATGGTCCCATGGCCTTGTTCGGGTTGTCCGACAGCTTGACCGTCGGCCGCCCGTTCGCCGCCACCGCCTTGCACACCAGCGAGAAGGGCGCGAGCGCGTCGCCCGGCGCCAGCCCGCGGAAGTCGTTCGTCAGCAGCGTGCCCCAGCCGAAGCTGACGCGCACCCGGCCGTGAAACTGGCGGTGCAGCTCGACGATCTTCTCGGCGTCGAGGCCGTCGGAGAAGATCACGAGCTTCTGCGCCGGGTCCTCGCCGCGCTCCTGCCACCAGCGGATGGCGGTCTCGGCGCCCTCGGCCGGGTCGCCGGAATCCACGCGGATGCCCGTCCACCCCGCCAGCCAGTCGGGCGCGCGGGCGAGGAAGCCCTCGGTGCCGTAGGTGTCGGGCAGGATGATGCGCAGGTTGCCCTCGTGCTCTTCGTGCCAGTCGGCAAGAACGCGATAGGGGGCCTGGGCGAGTTCCTGGTCGGTCTCGGCAAGGGCGGCATAGACCATGGGCAGTTCGTGGGCGTTGGTGCCGATCGCCTCGAGATCGCGGTTCTTTGCGATCAGGCAGTTCGACGTGCCGGTGAAGGCGGGGCCAAGCCCCTCCTGCATCGCCTGCACGCACCAGTCCTGCCAAAGGAAGGAATGGCGGCGGCGGGTGCCGAAATCGGCGATCCTGAGGTCGTCGAGCCGGCGCAGGCGCTCGATCTTCTCCCATGTTCGGGTCATGGCGCGGGCATAGAGCACCTGAAGCTCGAACTTGCCCAGCCGGTGGAGCACGGCTCGGCCGCGCAGCTCCATGAGGATCGCGAGCGCGGGGATCTCCCACAGCATCACCTCGGGCCACGGCCCCTCGAAGGTCAGCTCGTACTGGTCGCCCTTGCGCTCCAGCTCGTAGGCGGGCAGGCGCATGTTCTCGAACCACTCCATGAAATCGGGGCGGAACATCTGGCGCTTGCCGTAGAAGGTGTTGCCGCGCAGCCATGTGCTCTCGCCGCGGCAGAGCGAGAGCGAGCGGACGTGGTCGAGTTGCTCGCGCAATTCGCCCTCGTCGATCAGCTCGGCGAGCGGCACGTGGGTGCTGCGGTTGATCAGCGAGAAGGTGACGGTGGTGTCGCGCCTGTTGCGGAAAACCGACTGGCACATCAATAGCTTGTAGAAGTCGGTATCGATCAGCGAGCGCACGATCGGGTCGATCTTCCACTTGTGGTTCCAGACGCGCGCGGCGATGTCGACCATGGCTCCCTCCCCCGGCGACCCGCCGGGGCCGCCGCGGCGCACGCTAGCCGAAGCGGGGCGCGAAGGGAAAGGCCGCGGCGGGTGGCGGCGCCGTCTCGTGCAAGGGGGCGCCGCGCTCAGCCCGAGGCGGAGCGGGGTGGCGCCGCGGGCGGCAGAGCGGCGTCGTCGGCCTGGTGTGCGGTCTCCTGCGGGTCGCACGCGATGCCCGGCGAGGGGCCGCCGGCCGCCGCGTGCGCGGGGTGAAGCGGGGGCGCGACTGCGGAGCGCTGCTCATCCGGCAGGGCCGCTTGCGGCGGCGCGTGGCCGGCGCGCGCGGCGAGCAGGGCATCGAGCGCGCCGGCGAGGTCGGCCTTGCGGACCGGCTTGGCGAGGAAGCCGGTCATGCCGGCCGCGCGGCATTGTTCGCGGCTTTCGGCCAGCGCGTTGGCGGTGAGCGCGATCACCGGCACCGGGGGCAGGCCGCGCGCTGCCTCCTCGCGCCGTATGGCGCGGGCGGCGGCGGGGCCGTCGAGGCCGGGCATCCGCATGTCCATGAAGACGGCGTCGGGGGGCGTCTCGGTGTAGCGGGCGACCGCGTCGGCGCCGCTCTGCACGGTGTCGACCACGGCGCCGGTGCCGCGCAGCATGGCCTCGATCAGACGCAGGTTGGCGGGGTTGTCGTCGGCCACCAGCAGGCGCAGACCGGCATAGGGCGGGGCGGCGGCCTTGGCCACGCAAGCTTGCCGGGCGGCGGCGGGGGCAGGGGCAGACCCGGGCCGGGCGCCTGACGCCGCATCGCCCGGATCCGCCGGGGCGATGGCAAGCTCGATCGCCACACGAAAGACCGAGCCCGCGCCGGGAGCCGACTCGGCGGTGAGCGTGCCACCCATCGCCTCGACCAGCTGGCGCGAGATGGCGAGGCCGAGCCCAGTTCCGCCGTAGCGGCCGGCAATGTCGGGGCTGGCCTGGGTGAAGCTCTGGAATATCTCGTCGAGGCGATTCTCGGCGATGCCGATGCCGGTGTCGCGCACCTCGAGCGCGAGCGCCGCCCGGTCGCCCGCCGCGCGCATGCGCACCGAGAGCGCCACCTGCCCCGTCTCGGTGAACTTGATCGCGTTGCCGAGCAGGTTCGACAGCACCTGCCGAAGCCGCCCCGCGTCGCCCACGAGGCGGGGGAGCGCGCCCTCGGGCAGGTCGAGGTCGAAGCGCAGGCCCTTGCGCTCGGCCATCGGCCGCATCAGCCGCGCCACACCCTCGAGGCAATCGGCCAGCTCGAAGGGCGCCGCGCCCACCCGCAGCCGCCCGGCCTCGAGCGCCGAGAGGTCGAGCACGTCGTTGACGATGTCGAGCAGCGCCTCGGCCGACTCGCCGATCGTGCGCACCATGCCGCGCTGGTCGCCCGACAGCTCCGTGTCGAGCAGCATCTCGGCGTTGCCGATGATGCCGTTCATTGGCGTGCGCAGCTCGTGGCTGATCGTGGCGAGGAAGGCCTGCTTGGCCCGGCTCGCCTCGGCGGCGGCGCGGCTCGCCTCGGCGAGCGCCGCCTCGCGCGCCTTGATGTGGCCGATGTCGCGCTCGACCGAGACGGCGCTCGACAGCCGCCCCTCCGAGTCGAGCACGGGGGTCAGCCGCGTCTCGACCCAGACCGGCGTGCCGTCCTTGCGGCGGTTCATGATCTGGGTGCGCGCGGGCCGTCGCTCGCGCCGGGCGGTCATCAGGACGTCGACCGCCTCCGGGCTCGTCTCGGGGCCGTTGAGCAGGCGGATGTGCTGGCCCACCGCCTCGCGCGCCGAATAGCCCGTCATCTCGGTGAAGCCGGCATTGACCCAGGTGACGATGCCGTCGCCGTCGGTGATGACGATGCTGTCGGCCACCTGCTCGGCCACGGTCGACAGGCGCCGCGCGGTCGCCTGGCTCTCCCGCAGGGCGGCGTTGGCGACGGCGAGATCGAGCGCCGTCTGCAGCGTCAGTTCCTGCTTCTCGTCGCTGCGCTTCCGGCTTCGCTGCACCTGCCGCACGAAGGCGACGAAGATGTGGCCCATCAGCAGCGCCGCCATGAGGTCGTAGAACATCCCGTCCTCGGCCGGGCCGGCCGGCAGGGGCCCCAGGGCGAAGATCATCGCGATGGTCGAGCCGTAGACTGCGAAGCGCGCGAGCGCGGCCCAGCGGTGCAGCCCCCAGAGCAGGGCGGAATCGAGCAGCGCCGCCATGCATACGGCCAAGGCAAAGACGCGCGCGTCGGCGCCGCCGAGTTCCATCAGCTTCCACAGGAAGAAATCGATCGAGAGCGCCTGCACCGCGCCCATCCCGGCCGTGAGCGCGAGCAGCGTGGGCAGGCGCCGCGCGATGCCGACCGTGCGCGACAGCCGCCTCAGCAGCAGACTTTCGCCGCCATCGGCGAGGGCGACCAGTGCGGCGGCGGCGAGCGCCGTCACCGGGTCGGCCACCCGCAGGAACACCGCAAGGCAGAAGATGGTGAAGAGCTGGCGCGCGAGGAAGTGGCGGGCCCGGCCGCGGCAATAGCTGACAAAGCGCCCCTCGGGGCTGCGCCGGCTGCGAAAGGCGGCGAGTTCTCGGCCGGCGGCCTCTGCGTCGGCGATCATGCTCCAGCGCTCCCGATGGGCGGCCCGGATGACCGCCGCGCACAGAGCACCACGCCTCGGTTGAGGCCGGGTTAAGGCGCGCGACCTCCGCGTTCGGCTGGCGCCGGACGGCTCATGGCGGCTCGCTCGGGGGCTCGCTCGGGGGCCCGTATCGGAGGCCCGAGCATCGCCACCCGCGGGCTCCTAGGTCTGCAGGGCGACGCCGGCCTGCCGCATCGCGTCGAGCGCGGCGGCGAGCGAGCCGTCGGCGTCGAGGCCGCGGCAGGCATCGAGCGCGACCGCAACCTCGAAGCCGAGCCTGGCGGCGTCGAGCGCCGACCAGCGCACGCAGAAATCTGTGGCGAGGCCGGCGCAGACGACGCTGGTGACGCCGCGGGTGCGCAGGTAGCCCTCGAGCCCGGTCGGCGTGGCGTGGTCGTTCTCGAAGAAGGCCGAGTAGCTGTCGATCTCGCGGCGAAAGCCCTTGCGCAGGATGAGATCGGCCGGGTCGGTCCGGAGATCGGGGTGGAAGGCGGCCCCGTGCGTGCCCTGCACGCAGTGGTCGGGCCAGAGCACTTGGGGGCCGTAGCCCATCTCGATCACCTCGAGCGGCTGATGGCCGGGATGCTCCGAGGCGAAGGAGGAGTGGCGCTCGGGGTGCCAGTCCTGCGTGAAGGCGCGCACCGGGTAGTCGGCGAGCATGGCGTTGATCCGGGGCACGACGGCGTCGCCGTCGGGCACCTCGAGCGCGCCGCCGCGGCAGAAGTCGTTCTGGACGTCGATCACGAGGAGGGCGGTCGTCATGGGCGTCTCCTTTCGTTCCGAAAGGTGGGCCGGGTCGCTTCTTTCGTCAACGGCCCGGCCCGGGGGAAGGCCCGGGGGAAGGCCGGCCGGGGGCGCTCCCGCCTCCGCTTGGCGCCTTGCGGCGCCTCGCTCCGTTGGGCCCGGCCGCGCCTTGCGGCGCGGCGCGGCGCGCGCGGACGGGGCCGGCGGCGCGGCGGCGGGAGGGGGCGGTGCGCGCCGTGGACAGAGCGCTGCCGGACGGCAGGCACACCGGAGTGGCGCGGCAGCCTCGGTGCCGCAACGGAGAGGCAGACGCAGTCGGGAGGGGGCTGATCGAGACCCACCCTTTGGCGTCGGCCTGGCAACCGGGCCGGACCGCGGGGCGCCCCGGTCGGGCACGTGCGAACGGGTGGCGGGGCTTGCCCTCGCGGCGGTGCTGCGCCTATGCCCGGCGCATGGTCACCCTCGCCGCCTTCTACCGGTTCGCCGACCTGCAGGACCCTGCCGGCCTGCGCCATGCGCTTGCCGCGCTCGGCAGGGCCGAGGGCGTGCGGGGCACCGTGCTGCTCGCGCCCGAGGGGGTGAACGGCACGATCGCGGGGCCGGAGGCCGGCGTGGCGCGGCTGCTCGACCGGCTGAGCGCGGAGCCGGGCCTTGCCCCGCTGCGCGAGAAGCGGGCCGAGGCGGCGGCGATGCCCTTTGCCCGGCTCAAGGTGCGCGTGAAGCCCGAGATCGTGACGATGGGCCGGCCCGAGCTGCGCCCGGCCGAAGCCGCGGGCACCTACGTGTCGCCGGAGGCATGGAACGCCCTCGTCTCGGCCCCCGACGTCGCGCTGATCGACACACGCAACGCCTACGAGGTGGCGCTGGGCACCTTCGCAGGGGCGGTCGACCCCGGACTCGACCGCTTCGCCGGCTTCCCGGCCTGGTGGGCGGCCAATGCGCACCGCTTCGCCGGGCGACGGGTGGCCATGTTCTGCACCGGGGGCATTCGCTGCGAGAAGTCCACCGCGCTGTTGCGGGCGGAGGGGGTGGAAGAGGTTTGGCACCTCGAGGGGGGCATCCTCGACTACCTCGCGCGCGTGCCCGAGACGGAAAGCCTGTGGCGGGGCGAGTGCTTCGTCTTCGACGGGCGCGTGTCGGTCGGGCACGGGCTGGGGCCGGGCAGGGCCGGGATGTGCCACGCCTGCGGGCGGCCCGTGACGCCGGCGCAGATGGACGCGCCGGGCTGGGAGGAGGGGGTGAGCTGCCCGCTCTGCATCGGCGCCTATACCGATGTTGACCGGGCGCGCTTCCGCGAGCGACAGAGGCAGGTGCGACTCGCCGCCGCGCGGGGGCGGCGGCATCTCGCCTGAGCCCCGGAGGCGGTGGAGGTCGCCCTCTACGGCGTTGCCAGACCGGCGGGCCGGCCACGCCAGCAAGGCCGGTGCCACGGCGGGGCGCTCTTCTGTTGCTCCCGCGGTCGCCGCGATCAGTTTGGTGGGGTAGGGGCACCGCGGGGCCTCGGCTGCGCGGGGGCTGCCCGCCGCCGGGCCCGGCGCGGCGCCCCGCCCGCTCGGAGAGGGCCAAGATCCGTCTGTCGCCGTGTCAGGAGCCTGCGCCGCGGCGGCCGCGGCGGCCTGGCACCTGCGAGGTGAATCCCGGCGGGCGGCGCGCGACCCAGGCGGCGAAGCGGGCGAGACGGGGGTGGCTGCGGAGCGCCTCGGGGGTGGCGTAGTCTCGGGCGAGCTCGGCCTCGGTGAGAGCCGCGTGGACCTCCTTGTGGCAGATGTGGTGCATGAGCACGGTAGGGCCGCCCTTGCCGCCCTTCAGCTTGGGAACGAGGTGGTGCAGGCTCTGCGGCACGCCCGCTGGGATCGGGCGCAGGCAGAGGGGGCAGATGGGGTCGGTCTCGTCGGACATGGAACGGCTCGGAGTGCGCCGCACAGGATGGGCTTATGCGAAGCGGCGACAAGGGCGCTTCGCGCCGTGCGCCGCGTGGATCCGCCGGCAGGCCGTGCGGATCGTCGCCGCACCCGTGGAGAGCCGGGCGGGCGGGCGCCAGCGGCACGGCNNNCGGCCCGCGCGCGAGCCGCGACACCGGCATCGGTGCGCCCTGTCTCCGCGGGCCTTTCGGACGGGGTCGGCGATGAGTGCGCCGACAGGGCTCGTCGTGGGCGCCGGGCCGGCCGGGCTGGCGGCAGCCGAGGAGATGGCGCGCGCCGGCGTCTCGGTGATCGTGGCCGAGGCGAAGCCCTCGATCGCGCGCAAGTTGCTGATGGCGGGCAAGAGCGGGCTGAACCTGACCAAGGACGAGCCGCGTGCAGTCTTCGCCGCCGCCTATGCGGACGCCGCCCGGCCGCTGGCGCCGATGCTGGGTGCCTTTGGGCCGGCGGAGGTCTGCGCCTGGGCCGAGACGCTGGGTCAGCCGGTCTTCACCGGGTCGTCGGGGCGGGTTTTTCCGGTGACGATGAAGGCATCGCCGCTGGTGCGGGCCTGGGCCGCGCGCCTCGCAGGCCTCGGGGTGGAGACGTGGACGCGCTGGCGCTGGGCGGGTTGGGACGGGGCCGGCGCACACCTGTTCGACACGCCGGAGGGCCGGGTCGTGCGCGCGCCGGACGTGGCGGTGCTGGCGCTCGGCGGGGCGAGTTGGGCGCGGCTCGGCTCCGACGGGGCGTGGGCGGGGATTCTCGGCGCGGCGGGCGTGCCCCTCGCGCCGTTCCGGCCGGCCAATGTGGGGCTGCGCGTGCGCTGGTCGGCGCCGATGGCCGCCCATGCCGGCGCGCCGCTCAAGTCCTGCGCCTTCTCCGCCGGAGAGCGGACGGTGCGGGGCGAGGCGGTGGTGACGGCGGAGGGGCTGGAGGGCAGCGCGGTCTATTCCCTCTCGCCCGCGCTGCGCGACGGCGCGGCGCTGGTCGTCGATCTCGCGCCGGACCGGGCGGCGGAGGCGCTGGCCGCCCGGCTTTCGCGGTCGCGGCGGCGCGAGAGCCTGTCGAACCGGTTGCGCAAGGCGGCGGGGCTGCCGGCGATCAAGCGCGCGCTTCTGCTCGAGGCGGGGCCGCTGCCGGCGGATCCCGCTGCCCTCGCCGCGCGGATCAAGGCGGTGCCGGTGGCGCATCTCGGCCCGCGGCCGCTCGACGAGGCAATCTCGGTCGCCGGCGGCGTGCGGTGGGAGGGGGTGGACGAGCGCCTGATGCTGCGCGCCCGGCCGGGGACCTTCGTCGCGGGCGAGATGCTCGACTGGGAGGCGCCAACGGGCGGCTACCTGATCACCGCGTGCCTTGCAACCGGCCGCCATGCCGGCCGCTCGGCGGCGGCCTGGGTGTCGTCGAGGCCCCCCTGAGAGGCGGCGTGCGCCGGCCCGGCTGGCCGAGGGGCGCGCCGTCGCGCCGTGCGTATTTGGGACAGAAAGAAGCACGGGGCGGCGGGCAGGGCATGCGGGCCAACGCCCGACGGCTCTTGCCGGCCGTGTCCGCCGGCGTTCGGCCTGCGGTTCGCTGCGCCCGGCGGCCGCGCCCTGCGCGAGCGCGGAGACGGGTGCGCGGATCGGGGTAGGCGGGACGGGGTAGGCGGGACGGGGGGGTGGGCGAGGCGCGCCCGACGGGCCGGGGCCGGTCAGGCGCTTGCCGCCGCGCCCTGGGCCATGGCGCGGTGCAGGGCCGGGCGATCTCGCATCCGGTCGAGGTAGTCGGCGAGGCGCGGCTCGGTCACGGGAAACCTGGCGGATTTCGCCCAGGCGCCGCAATGGGTGAGGATGATGTCGGGCACGGTCATCTCGGGCCCCATCAGGAACGGCCCGTCGGCCATGCGCGCCGCCAGCGTCTTCTGGCTGCGCTCGAACTCCCACTTGAGGCTGTCCTTTATCGCGGAGAAGCGCAGCTCTTCCGGCAGGACGAAGGAATGGCGCGCGGCCATCCACAGCGCGGCGTCGAACTCGTCGAGCAGGAACTGGGTCAGGCTGTCCTGCCGGGCACGGTCGAGCGTGCCGGCGGGGTGGGTGAGGCGGCCGTGCTTGTCGGCGAGGTAGTGCAGGATGGCAGTCGAGTCGGTGATGGGCGTGCCGTCCTCGATCAGCACGGGCACCTTGCCGGCGGGGTTCACCGCCACGACATCGTCGGAGCGGGGCGGCGCGGCGATGTGGTCGTAGGGCTCGCCCAGCTCCTCGAGCATCCACAACACGCGCAGGGCGCGGCTACGGGCGCTTCCGATCACGGTGTACATTGGTGCGGCTCCGTCCTGTCGGTGGCGTCCTTTGGGTCGCGCCGCAGGCTGTCACGGCGGGGCGGACTCGTCCAGAACGGATGGCATCGCTTCCCGCGGGCGGCGGGCGCGTCAGAGCGAGAGGTCGATCACCCGGCCGTGAGGCGGCCGGCGCGCGGGCGGGGCGGGCACGGCCCAGATGACGGGCATGTCGCGCACCTTGCGGGGCACGGGCGCGTCGAGGTCGGTCAGCACGATCAGAACGGCGGGGTCGAGGGCGGCGGCGCGCACGAAAAGGTCGTCGAAGCTGGTGCCGCCACCGCGGGCGAGCGACTGGCGGCGCAGCCATGCCTCGGCGCCGCCGGGCGGCACCCTGGCCACGCTGCGCACGTCTTCGTCGAAGACGATCAGGTGCAGCTCGGCGGCGGCACGGCGGGCGATCCCCGCGACCTGCCCCATGAACATCGACAGGCGTGCGTCGTCGACGCTGGAGGAAGCGTCGATGGCGACCGCCACTCGCGGGATGGGCCAGCCGCGCGTGCGCCCCGGCTCGTAGGCCGGCACGGGGCGGTGGGCAGCGCGCGCCTCAGCCTCCATCCCCGTCCAGCGGCGCGAGGGGCGGGCCCAGGCGGCGCGCGGCTCGCCGAGCAGGGCACGGGCGGCCAGCGCGCGCAGGTGCCTCTCCCACGGGACGTCTGAACGGGGAAGGTCGGCGATGCGGAAGCCGAGCGCGCCGAGCCCGCGGCCGGCGAGCCGGCCCTCCTCGAGCGCGCGGGAGAGGCGCTGGCGCCACTCGGCGTTGGTCTCGGCCTCCTCCGCCGCGCCGCCGGCGCTCTCGCGCGATTCGATGTCGGGGGCGAATGCGGCCCGCGCGGCCTGATCGTGCGCCTCCTCGGCGCCGGCGCCCTGCTGTCTGCCGGTCTCGACGCCTTCGGCGGGCGCGTCGCCCTCGCCCTTGCCACCCTTTCGACTGCCGCCCCGCGCCTGCATCAGCGCGAGGGTCAGCGCCTCGGCATCCCACTTGGCCAGCGCCGCGGCGGTGGGGGTGGTATCGCCGAGAGCGCGGGAGAGCAGCGGCCCGAGCGTCAGGCAGGGGCGGGGCAAAACGTAGCCCGCCCGGATCAGCGTCTCGTTCACCAGCGCGTCGGCGGCGATGTTGAAGAGCCGCGAATCGTGCCTGGGCCCGAGGCGCAGGGCGAGCGACCGGTCGCGGGCGGGGTGGCGCAGCGCGACGTGCAGGATCTGGTGCGCGGCGAGGCCCACCTGCAGGTCGAGGTCATGGCGCTCGAAGCCGGGGCCGTAGAACACCGTGCGCCCGTCGGTCCAGGCCGGGGCCTCGGCGTCGCCGTCGAGGCGTGTCTCGTCGGGGGCGCCGGTATCGGCGTCGCGGTGATCGACCCACAGCGACAGGGCGGCGCAGGCCGGGTCGGCCTCGGCCAGCTTCTGCAGGGCGCGGGTGGCGCGGCGCGAATGGCCAGGTCGCGAGGGGCCAGGTCGCGAGGCGCCGGGATCGGGCAGGCCGGGGGCGCTATCGTCGCGCATGGCTCAGGCGAGCCCCGCGTCTTCGCGCTCGGCCGAATATTCGCGGAAGGCGGGCGATTCGAGGAACCTGTCCTCGAGCCCCAGGTCGAGCCCCTTTCGGATGAGCGATTCGAAACCGTAGGTCGTCAGCTCGCCCAGCGGCATCCGCTTGAATGCGTCGTCGGGGCGCTTTCCGGGCAGCTTGCGGATTCCGGCGAGGATGTCGATGACCTCCCCCGCGGTCCGCTCGTCGAGCGCGCCGACGAGGCCGTGGATCAGCGCGGCCAACCCGTGCATGGTGGCGGGATACATCTCCCACCGTTCGCGGCCGGAGGCGTTCAGCATCTCGGTCACCTGCACGGTGGCGGCGATGTCGTCGGCCACGATGGCGAACTCTGCCGCGACCGCCTCGCCCACCGTGCCGGCGACCATCATCTGTCGCGTGCGCCGGTCGCCCACGTTCGAGAGGATCTGCGACACCCGCTCCCAGCTGCGCGGCGTGCAGGCGATCATGTGACCCCGCTCCAGCGCCTGCTCGGTCGTCTCGAGCAGGTCGGGACGGGTGCGGATGAAGGCGGTGACGGCGGGGTGCAGGCCCTTGGGCACCGCGTAGGTCTCCAGCCAGTCGGTGGCGGCGGCGCGCACGTGCAGGTGGATCAGACGATCCGACAGGCCGGTTCCCATCTCGTAGGCCACCGCGCCATCCTCGACCATGTTGCCCGCGGCGACGATGAAGACCGAATCCGGCAGCAGGTGCCGGCCCACGCGCCGCTCCTGCAGCAGGCCGTAGACGGTGGGCTGGAGCGTGGGCGCGGCGGCGGTCAACTCGTCGAGGAACAGGACGGACGGGCTGTTGGGGTCGTCCGGCAGGTCTTCGGGGCGATACCAGACGGTCGTGCGGGCCTCGTGGTCGTAATAGGGCAGGCCGCGCAGGTCCTGCGGCTCGATCGTCGTCAGGCGCAGGTCGAACAGGCGCGCGCCGATCTCGGCCGCGAGTTGCTCCACCACCTGCGTCTTGCCCACGCCGGGCGAGCCGTGGAGCATCCACGACGCGGTGAAGCCGCCCACCTTCTGCGCCGACCAGCCCTCGCGCAGGACGCGGGCCGCGTCGCCGGCGGAGACGGTCATGGCATTGACGGGCATGGGCGGCTCCCCTCGCTGGCTTCGGAGCAGGATAATGGCGCGGGGCGCGGCGCGTTCCAGCCCCACCGCAAGCCCCCGTGCCGGCGGCCCGGCATCACTCCACCCGCAGCGCTCCCTTGTCGACGGCCAGCATGTAGCCTTTTCGGGCGATGTTGCGCACCAGCAGTTCGGCCACGATCTGGTTGCCGAGCGCGTCGCGCAGCCGCTTGATGCGGGTGGCGCCGGCGGCTTCCTCGCAGTCCGAGGGGTCGCGGCCCTGGATCACCGCCTCGATCTCGGCGCCCGAGAGCACGTCGTCGTCCATCCGCGCCTCGGCGAGCACCGCGAGCGTCTCGATGGCGGCCTCGGTCAGGCGGAACTCCATCGCGTTGAGCGTCACCACGCGCGCCTCGCGGTCGATCACGAGGGAGTCGACCGTCAGGCCCTGCCGCTCGACCGCGGCCATGCGGCGGTTGAGCTGCACGATGGCGACGAGCAGCACCAGGGCCGTGACCAGAAGCGCGGTGGCGAAGACGAGCAGAATGAACAGGATCACACGGTAGCTGCGCAGCACGTCGGAAAAGGCGGTGCCGGAGGCGGCGAGGATCTCGAGCAGGCGGATCTCGGCCGCACCGGTCAGGTCGCGGTTCTCGACGAAGATGCGCTCGACGCGGGTGTTGAAGGCTCCCGCGTCGGGCAGGTTGAGAAACAGCAACGCCGCGGCCAGCGCGAGCAGCCCGACGATGGCCGCGATGCCGAGGGCGACGACGCGCCCCCCGCCCCGCCGCGCCTCAGAAACGGAGGAAGAAGTCGCCCGCATCGGCGCGCCTTTCCTCCAGACCCTCGGGCCCGAACACGCCGACCACGTCGAGCAGCTCCCACCCTTGCCGGGCGAGCCGCGGCGCCAGTTCCTGCGCGGCGGGGCCGGGGGCGCACTGACCGTCGACCTCGGCCACACCGTAATGCAGGCGCAAGGGGGCGTCGCGCTTGGCCTTGTAGTCGGCGTAGCACTGGGCGCTTGCCACGGCGGGCAGCGCGATCAGGAGCAGGGTGGCGAGGACGGCGCGGATCATGGGACCGACGGTGGGCCGGATCGCGCGGCTATTCGATATCCGTCGCGCTCTCGGTGGGCTGGCCCGGGCCGCTATCGGATAGCAGGGGGGCGTTATTGCGTGGCGTGCAGCCGCGGGCCGAGCGTCGGGGCATCGGCAACCCGCACCGAAAGGACACGCCATGCCCATGCTCTCCCGCTCCCTCGTCGCGGCCACTCTCGCCGGCGCCCTCGCCGTCACTTCCGTGCCCGCCGAGGCCCAGGGCCTCGACCGGAGGGTCGATCCCGAGGCGGCAGCGGCGGTGCTGTTCGGCCTCGCCACGCTCGCGATCATCGCCCACCAGGCGCAGCGGAACAAGGATCGCGACGACCGCCGCAAGGTCGACCGCAATCCGCCCCCGGTGACCCATGCGCCCGCGCCGCAGCCGCGCCACGACGCGCCGCGCGCCCGGCAAGTGACGGTGCCCTCGGACTGCGCGCGGCGCGTGGTGCTCGACGGCCGGCAGGTGACCGGCTTCGGCGCGCCCTGCCTGCGGCGCGCGGGCGTCGACATCGCCCGCCTGCCCGGCGCCTGTGCGCGGCGCGTCGACCTGGGCAACCGCGCCGTCACCGGATGGGAGGCGCGCTGCCTCCACCGCGCCGGCGTGCGCATCCAGTGACCCGTCCGCGGGGCGCCTCCGATGCCTTCCGGTGCCCCGGGAGATCCCCCGTGTGCCGTGAGTTCCCCGTGCGTCCGGGCGCCGGGGCTCAAGCCCCCGAGGCGGTCTCGCTCCGAGGCGCCAGCGCCTCGGCCGCGTGTGCCGCGAGGCTGCGGCCGGCCTGCTGCATCGTCAGGTAGGTCTGATCGGCGCCCGCCTCGGTGATCAGGTCGACATGGTCGGCGTAGAGCGCGTGGCTCACGATCGGGCCGGAGAAGCCCCGCGCGCGCAGGGTGCGGGCGGCGATCAGCTTGGCCTCGATGTCGTCCATCGCCAGGATCGCGGCGCGGATGCGCGAGATGTCGACGCCGGCCCAGAAGTTGCTGTCCTCCGCGTCGGCGAACACCACTCTGCGCCCGGCGGTGACATGAGCCTGCACCTTGTAGGTGTCGGCGTCGAGGCCCACGGGCCGCCACCCGGCCTCCTCCATCGCGTCGTAGGCGGCCGAGCCCGTGCGCCCCATCCCGAACACGATCACGTCGGCATCGCCGAGAAAGGTGGGCTGCTCGTCGAGGTGGCGTCCGGCCCGTTCGAACGGCTTGAGCCGCCCCTCGAACCGCTCGAAGAGCGGGTGGGCCGCGCGGTTGAGCGGCGCGGCGATCACGAAGGAGACCGACACCGCGATGGCCAGCGGGACGAGGAAGCTCTCGGCCGCGGGGATGCCCGCCGCCACGATCAGCCCGAACTCGCTGTAGACCGTCAGCGACAGCGCGGTGAGGAAGGCCGTGCGTGCCCGCAGCCTGAACGCGACCATCAGCGCGAAGAAGGCCATGCCCTTGAGCGGCAGCAGAACGCCGAGGATCACGGCGAAGACGATCGCCTGCCCGTCGGGCAGGCCCGACATGCCGATCGACAGGAAGAACCCGACGAGGAACACCTCCTTCAGCGACCAGAGCGAGTCCGACAGCTCGCTCGCACGGGGGTGGGTCGACAAAAGCAGCCCCATGACCAGTGCGCCGATCTCGCCCTTCAGCCCGATCAGTTCGAAGCCGACGCCGCCGACCACGAGCGCCAGTGCCATGCCCGTGAGCACCAGCACCTCGTCGTGGCCGGCGAAGTCGAGCAGACGGTGCAGCACGGGGCGCAACAGCGGCGTGGCGAAGATCAGCAGCGCCCATGGCCCAGGCACCTTCCCCGAAAAGACGGCGAGCACGACGAGCGCCACGATATCCTGCACGATGAGGATGCCGATGGCGGTGCGACCGTGGAACGTGCCCATCTCGCGCTTGTGCTCCAGCATCTTGGCGGCGAGCACGGTGGAGGAAAAGGCGAGCGCGATGGCCACCAGCAGCGCAACCTGCCAGTCGGGCGCGAACAGCAGCCGCACGACCGGCGTGAAGAACGCCACCGACAGGGCGAAGTGCCCCAGCGTCCCGCCGACGACATGGGGCTCGGCGATCTGCTTGAGCTTGAGCTTCAGCCCCACGGTGAAGAGCAGAAGCAGCACGCCCAGATGCGCGATATGTTCGAGGATCGGCCCCGTCGCCTCCGGCATGCCGAAGCGTGGGCCGATCGCGTTGATGAGGAAGCCCGCCGCGAGAAAGCCCACGAGCGGCGGCAGCCCGAGCGGGCGCACGGCGATGCCGCACAGGAACGCCGCGGTGATCGCGAAAACCTCGAACAGCATGCGATCCCGTTCCCCTGAGCCACCGCCGGCCTTGCGCCGTGCGGCCGCACTCTGCCCGAATTTCCGGGCCCTGTGGAGAGTGCGCAGCGCATCTTGCGGCGGGGTGAGCGCCCTTGCGCCGCCGCACTGGTGGAGGTCGCGCCGCCCTTCGACCCATCGGGCCTGACGGCGGGGATCGGCGCGTCGATCCTGTTCGAGAGTCTCCGCCACCGCCGCAGCCCTGCGAGAGCGGGCGGCTCGATCTGCCGTTCGTCGGCATCGCCACCTTCGGCAAGTCGCCCGCCATCTGCGCCGACCGGGGCGCGCTCGACGCCGACGCTGTTGTCGTTCGGTCATGCCGGCGCCTGCGATCACGAGGACGACGCCACCTACATGGAGGGCGTCCGCATGGTCGACATCGGCGATGCCTGCCACGAGGGGCTGGAGCGGCTGGCGGGCCTCGCGCGACGCGCCCGACTACGACTGCGCCGGCACCACCGCGATCCTCGCCGCGCACTTGGTGCTGAAGCTGATTGGCCGGGTTATGCACGCGAAGGGGGGACACCTGGCCCCCGCGCCTGTGACGCGGCCTAGCCCCTTCGGCCCGTTCCTGCCGATGGGCCCTCCGCCCTGTGCGGGATCGTGCCGCTCGTGCCCGCGCGGGCCAGCGCACCGGCGAACCCGTGGAACATCCGCGGCCATGTGTCGTTCTCCGCACGGTGCAACCCACGAACAATGGAAAGGTGCAGCACATGCGACCCCTCTCATTTCTCGCGGCGCTGTCGGGCGCGCACGCGATCCACTGCGCGCCCGTCGGGCGGGCGGGCTCGACGAGCCGGCGCCCGAGCCGGTGATCCAACAGACCGCGCCGGTCGTCGCGCCGATCGACTGGACAGGCGGCTATGTCGGCCTCCAGTTCGGCGCGCTCAACTCCAACCTCGACAACGATGTAGGCATCTTCGACGACGAGTACTCCTTCGGCACCAACACCGAGGGGGGGCAGCTCGGCATCTACGGCGGCTACAACTGGCAGACTGGCGGCCCGTGGGTCTACGGCGTCGAGGCCGAGTATAACTGGGTCGATGCCGATGACGACGCGACCGTCACCGTCACGAACCTCGCCGGCGACAATATCGACGGCACCGCCGAGGCGCAGATCGACGCCACGGGGGCCATCCGCGGCCGCGTCGGCTATGCCGTCGACCGGGCGCTGTTCTACGCCACCGCAGGCGCCGCTTATATCGACTACGAGGTGAGCGCAGATGTCGGCGGCCGCAGCGACACCGACTCGGCCGACAACTGGGGCTGGACCGCCGGCTTCGGCGTCGAATACGCCTTCAGCGAGAATTGGAGCGGCCGCATCGACTATCGCTACTCGGAGTTCGACGGCGACGACGGCTCGTTCTACGAGGGTAGTTCCGACGGCGATTACGACCTCGACCTCGACACGAGCGAGTTGCGCGTGGGCGTCGCCTACCGCTTCTGAGGCTGCAAGCGGGCGCTGCTGCCCGCCGTCTCCGATGCGCGCCCCGGCCGTGCCCAAGGCCGGGGCGTCTTCATGTCCGGCCGCTGCTCACGGCTCGCGGAAGGCGCGGGACATGCTGTCGCGGATGGGCTTCGAGAGGTAGTCGAAGAAGGTCCGCTCCTCGACCTTGATCATGATCTCGGCCGGCATTCCCGGCACCGGCGCGAACTCGGTCGCGCGCTGATATTCCTGCGGCGTGACATCGACATGGGCGACGTAGACCTCGCGGGCCACTCCCTCGCCCGACTTCGAGACCGCGTCGGCCGAGACGTAGGAGACACGCCCCTGCAGAACTGGCGTCGTGCGCTGGTTGAGCGCCGAGAGCCGCACCGTCGCCGCCTGCCCGACATGCACGTTGTCGATGTCGGTGCGCGTGATGAACGTCTCGATCAGCAGCGGCGCGTCGGAGGGCAGGATCTCGGCGATGGGCTTGCCCGTCTCGATGACCCCGCCGGCGCCGTGGTAGTGGAGCCGGATCACCGTGCCCGCTACCGGGGCGAGCACGCTGGAGCGTTGCAGCACCGCCTCGGCCTTGCGCGCCTGCTCGCGGATCGAGTCGAGCTCGGCCTGGATGCCCTGCAACTCGTCGAGCGCCGACTGCCGCAGGTCGGCCTTCAGCTTGGTCACCTCCAGCTCGTACTTGCTGCGCGCGCGCCCGATCTCCTCCACCTCGGCGCGCAGGCGGGCGACGTGCCCCTCGGCCTCGAGCGCGATCCGCCGCACCGCGTTGAGCTCGGGCCGCCGCATGTGGCCGCTCTCGAGCAGCACCTGCTTGTCGTCCATCTCCTCGCGCAGGATGGCGGCACGCTCCTCGTGGACGGCGAGCTGCGCACGGTAGCCGCGCGCCCGGACCTCGAGCGAGGAGATGCCATTCTCGAGAATGGCCAGGTCGCCAGTCAAGGTCTCGATGTTGGCCTGGAAGGAGAGGCGCTGATCGCGCAGGATCTGGCGGATCTCGGGAAACTCTTCGGCCAGCGCCAGAAGCTCGGGCGAAAAGCGCACCTCTTCGGCCAGCGCCAGCTCGGCTCGCACCCGCGCCTCGGCGGCCTCGAGCCGGGCCTGCCGCAGTTTGAACTCGCGGCGGTCGGCCTGGGCCGCCGTCCGGTCGAGCTCGATCAGCGGGTCGCCCTCGGCCACCCGGTCGCCCTCGGCCACCACGACGCGCTCGATGATCCCGCCTTCGAGGTGCTGCACGATCTTGTTGCGCCCGGTGGCCACGAACGAGCCCTGCGCGATGACGGCGGCGGCGAGCGGCGCGGTCAAGGCCCAAGCCCCGAAGCCGCCCAGCGCCACGACCAGCAGGACGATCCCGAAGGTCGCCTGCCTGCGGATGGAGCGCGGCACCTGGTGGTGCCACTCGACGATATCGACGGTGCGGCTCATGTGTCGCCTCCCTCTTTCGGCAGACTGCGCTTGCCATCCGGCCTCTCCGGACGGCCGGGATCCCCGTCGCGGAACTTGGCGAGCTGCTTCACGACGTGGGCGCGTGGGCCGAACATCGCCACGCCGCCTTCCTTCAGCAGCATGATCTTGTCGACCTCGCTCAGGAGCGCCGGCTTCTGGGTGATGACGACCACCGTGATGCCGTTGGAGCGGGCATGGCGGATCGCGCGGGCGAGCGCCTTGTCGCCGGCAATGTCGAGGTTGGAGTTGGGCTCGTCGAGCACCAGCAGCCGGGGCTCGCCGAAGAAGGCGCGAGCGAGCGCGATCCGCTGCTTCTGCCCGCCCGAGAGCGGCGCGCCGTCGGGCGCGACGAAGGTCTCGTAGCCCTGCGGCAGCTGCGCGATCATGTCGTGCACGTCGGCCAGCACCGCCGCGCGGTGGATCTGCTCGTCGGTCGCGTCCGGCCGCATTCTGGCGATGTTGTCCTTGATCGTGCCTGGAAAGAGCTGCACGTCCTGCGGGAGGTAGCCGATGTTCTCGCCCAGTTGCCGCGGATCCCAGTTGCGCATGTCCATCAGGTCGAGCCGGACATTGCCCGAGGTGGGCAGGATCGAGCCCACCAGCATCTTGCCCAGCGTCGTCTTGCCCGCGCCCGAATTGCCGATCACCGCCAGCGTCTCGCCCGGCTCGAGCGAGAAACTGATCGCGTTGAGCACGACCGACTTGGTGCCCTGCGGCACGTAGAGCAGCCGCTCGACGTCGAGCTTGCCCTGCGGCTCGGGCAGGCGCAGCCGCTCGTAGCGGATGCCCGACCGCGTGAGCAGGTTGGTGATCCGCCCGTAGGCCGCGCGCGACAGCAGGAACCCGTTCCAGCCCTCGATCGCCCCCTCGACGGGCGAGAGCGCGCGGCCGGCGATGATCGAGGCGGCGATGACCATGCCGCCCGTCACCTCGCCGAGGATGGCCAGATACGCCCCCCAGCCGAGCATCGCGATCTGGGTGAGCAGCCGGGTGCCCTTCGACACCATGGCCGAGATCACGTTTCGGTCCTGCGCCTGCACCTGCGCGGTGAGCGAGGCCGCCGTCTCGCGGCCCCAGATCGTCACCGCCTCGGGGATCATGGCGAGGGCGTTGATGATCTGGCTGTTGCGCGTCATCGAGTCGAGGTGAAGGTTGGCGCGCGACTGCTTGAGGTTGGCCTCGGCGAAGGGGGCCTCGGTCAGCCGCTGGTTGATCAGCGCGATGATCATCAGGATCACCGCCGTCGTCACCACGATGAAGCCCAGATGCGGGTGGACGAGGAAGATCGCCAGCATGAAGAGCGGCGCGAAGGGCACGTCGAGGAACGACAGGAGCGTGCCCGAGGTGAGGAAGCTGCGCACCTGCTGCAGGTCGCCCAGCGTCTGGAACTCCTTGCCCGAGCCGTGCAGCGAGGCGCGGGCGGCCGCGCTGAGGATCGGCGCCCCGAGGCGGGCGGCGACCTCGACCGCGGTGCGCATCAGCATGAAGCGGCGCACCCCGTCGAACGTCACCTGAAGGATCACCGCGCCGGCGATGACGACGGTCAGCATCACCAGCGTGTCGAGCGAGCGGCTGGTCAGCACCCGGTCGGAGATCTGGAACAGGTAGACCGGGATCGAAAGAAGCAGCAGGTTGACCGCGAAGGTCATCACCATCACGAACGCCATGTTGAAGCGGACGGCGGCGACGCCCTCCTTGAGGCTGCGCTCGAAGCTCTCGGGCGTGGTGCGGCGGTGAAAGCGCGCGCCGCCGCCGCCGCCGCCCCCGCCGCCGCCCTTGCCGCCGCCGGGCGGGGCGGGCGGGGCGCCGCCGGTCTCCTTGCGGCGGGGCACGAGATCACCCTCGACGGTCGCTCCTATTCCGCCGATGCGGGGCATGTCGAGCGGGGTGGGCGGCGCCTTTGCCTCGCCGCGGGGCGTCGTGTCGTCCGGCGCGTGCGTGGGCGTGTCCCCGGGGGCGCGCGCCTCGGGTCCGGTGTCGGCGTGCGCCGCCGTGTCGGCCCCTGCAGCTTCGGTCGCGCGCGCGTCAGGGCGGTGGGCGTGCGGTGGCTGTGCGTGCGGTTGCCGGGCGTCAGGGCCGGGCGCGATGCCGCGCGCTTGCGTCCGGGCCCGCTGTCGCCTCGCGGCGCCCCGCGCGTCGGGTTTCGCGTCATGCCCCGTGGCAGATTTGGGTTCGGAGCCCAAGGCCCCCGTCTGCGGGGCTTCAGGCGGGCGACATGGTATCGTCGCGGCGGGAGCGGCGCGTGTCTCCGCGCGGGCCTCGGTCGGCGGGGCGGTCTCCGTCTGCCGCTCCCTTGCCCGCAGGGTGTCGGCCTGCACGGGCGTCGGGCGTGGGAGCGCCGCCGCGTGCCGGGTGACGCGGGCAGCCTGCAGGGCCGGTCCGGCCTGTGCCGCCGGCGGTTCCGTCGCCCCGCCGCTATCGGGTTCGATTTCGGTTTCGCCTGCGGCGCCGGGCCGCTTCCGGGCGTCACCGGCGAGAGCGCCGGGCGATGCTTCGGCTGCGGGCGCGGTGGCGGCCGGCGCCACGGTTGGATCGGGTTCGACTCGGTTTGGCGGGTCGGCCTGCCTCCGGTCTGCGGCGTCGCGGCCGCGCAGCCGCGCCGCGGCGCGTTCGGCCGCGGTGCGTGCCGCCGCTCCCGCCGCACCGGCCTCCGCCGCAGTCCGACGGGCCGCGGCGCTCGCCCGGGCGCCCTGGGCTGTCGCCGCATCCTCGCTCCAGCGCCGATGTGCGCCCAGCCGTGGCGGCTCCCACGCGCGGCGGGAGAACAGGTCGCGCCCGTCGAGGCCGCGCCAGTCGCGGCGCGCGGCCGGGCTGCTGTCGTTCCCCTGCCAGTCGCTCTCCGCCCGAACGGCGCCGTCCGTGGCTTCGTCGTCTCTGAGGTCTCTCATGGCTTCCTCCCCCGAAAAGCCGTTTGGAAGATCAGGACAGCATCACCTGCATGATGTCGGCCGGGGGCCCCGCGTCCCCCAGATTGGCCATTGCCAGGTGCGCTTCCGTGTCGATGCCGCCGAGCGTTCCGAACTGCGCGTCGAGCATGCCGTCGGCGAGGAAGGCCACCGCCTCGCTCGCCAGCGCCGAGGTCGAGGACGGCCCCGCGCCGCCCACTCCGCCCGGATCATGGAAATCGACGAACTCCGCCTGATGCAGGAATGCGTCGGTGTAGAGGTCGCCCCCCGCCATCACGACCGAGTCCATCCCGATGTCGACCGTCGCCGCGGTGTTGGCGACCATGTTGGCCCCGGTGATCGCGCTCGCCGCACCCGGCCCGGCGACGAGGTCGGCATCGGACAGGACAGTGGTCTGCTTGACCGCGTGCACGTTGACGAGGTCGCCCGAGACGTGGAGCACGCGCACGACGTCGAGGTCGGCCAGCGCGGGGACGGACAGGATCGGGTCTAGCCAGGGGGCATCGGGGTCGAAGTCCGCCAGCATCTCCTTCAGCTCGTCCGTCAACGCGCTGATGCGGTCGAGCGAGCTGTGGAAGATCTCGGCCGTGTTCGACACGACATTGGCGTGGCTGCCCGGCCCGACGACCGTCTCGGCAGGCGTCTGTGGCGCCGCTGCGGCCTTGGCGGGCGTCGGGTCGGGCGCGGCGCCCTCTGCGCCGGGCCGCGTGTCGACGCCGGCACCTGCGTCGCTCGTGCCCGGCATCGTCGCGGCGTCGATCACGGCGCCGGGGGGCAGGGCGGCGGGAGAGGCGGAGC
>LJNT01000173.1:0-9719 GCA_001314685.1 Rhodobacteraceae bacterium HLUCCA09 | reverse complement strand
CCGCCCCGCCCGGCCCTTCTGAAACTGACGCCGCCTCCGCGTACGGGGACTTGGGGATGGCGGAGGCGGCGGGCGCGACCCGAAGGCCGTCACCGGGGTCACCTTCGCCGCCAGGGGAGGGCGAAGGTGTCTGTGCGCCGGGTGCGGCGGCCATGGCCGGCACCAGATCGACGTCGAAAAGCGCGGCGGTCTGTGCGGTGGCGAACACGGTCAGCATGTCGCCGCCCACGAGGATGAGGTCGAACGCCATCCCGGAGGTCGCGAGCTGCTCCAGGTTGAGCAGCTGGTTGTCGCCGGTGAGCACCCACGAGCCGCCGCCGGATAGCGTCACGGCATCGCCGTCGTCGCCGGCGTTGACCTGCGAGGTCCAGCTGTAGTTGACGAGGTCGCCCGTGATCCTCGACAGGATGACCGTCTCTGGCAGCCGGTCGGTCTCGTCCAGCTCGGGCGTGCCGACGATCTGCGCGCCCGGTGTCAGCCGCGCGGCGTTCTGCACGACGTTGCCGCCCTCGGCGCCTGCCGCAGCGGCACCGAACCGGTCGTCAGCCAGCACCGCGACCTGGCTCACAAGGTCCAGCGCGATCGCGTCGCCCCCCACGAGGATCAGCGGCGCGTCGACCCGGACGTGGCTGCCCACGGCGACATTCATCGCCACGTTGCCCCCGGTGATCGCGCCGACCGACCCGTCGCCGATGGTGAAGAACGGCGCCGGCATGCCCGGTAGCCAGGTCTGCTCGATCTCGGGCAGGCGGGGCTCGGCGTCGGAGAGTTTCGGCAGCCGTGCCGCCGCCTCTCCGTCGACGAAGGTGCCGAATGCGGCGGGGCCGGTGGCGGTGAAGGTCTCGCCGTGCTCCGCCGCCACCTCGGCCCGCTCGGCGAGGCGGGTCACCGCGAGCGCCAGCCCCTCGGCGCCGATCTCGCTCGTGCCCGAGGGCAGGGCCCAAGCCGTGAGGTCGAGCGGCTGCAGAGCCTCGGCTTTCTGCGTCAGGGCCTCCAGCCGCGGCGCCTGCCACAGGCGCCAGGCCGCGACCTCCTCCGGCGAGACGTCGAGCACGTCGCGGTCGGCCAGCGCGTTGATCTGCCAGGTGAGCGTGGCGACAGAGCCGGGCGGCGGCGCCAGAAGGAAGAACTGGCCCGGTGGCGGCAGGACCGGGAGCAGGGCCGGCTCAGGCGCCGGCGGCAGCGCCAGGCCGGGGCCGAACAGGGCGACGTCTCCGGGCGGGGGCAGGGGCAGCATGCGCGGCAGGAGCGGCACTCCGCCGCCGTCCGAGGCGGGGATCCCGCCGCCGTCGGGCGTGTAGCCCTGCGGGTCGTAGAGGAAGCGGTAGATCGTGCCGGGAAACAGCAGGGGGCCGAGATCGGGGTCGGTCCAGGGGGCCGCGAACGGGTCGTAGGTGGGAACCGGCCGGCCCGAGCCTTCCGTCGCGAGGAAGAGCCCGATGAAATGGGCAATCTCTTCTGTCACTCGATCGAAGGACATGGCGCGCCTGAACTATCCCCCGGCCCGGCCGGGAAGTCGGGGCCCGCGCGGCGGCTGCCGCCACGCGGGCCCTCGGCGTCTCGGGTGGGGGGCCGGATCGCCCGGCCTTGCCCCGCGTGGTGCAGGCACGGGCGCATCGAGCGCCCGCGCCGGAGTGGCATCAGGCGTCGGCGTCCTCGCCGCCCACCACGGAGGTGGAGTTGAGGTTGCCGCCGACCGTCGTCATGTCGACCTGGTTGCCGAGCACGTTGGCGCCCATCGAGATCGACTGGTTGAAGGCCATCGCGTCGAAGACGGCGTCGGCCGAAGACGCCGAGGTGCCCTCGACGAAGCCGTCGTCGCCGTTGCCCGAGCCCCACTGCCCGCCGCTGCCGCCGTTGCCGCCGGAGACATCGCCGGTGGCGTAGTCGACACGGGCAGGGCCGGTGCTGGCGCTGCCGCCGGTCGTATCGCCGACGTCGCCCGCCATCGCCTCGGCATAGCCGGACATGGCGTAGGACCAGGCCTCGGCCGAGAGGTCTTCGACATTGCTGTCCTCGCCCCCATCCGATTCGGCGTCGGTGCCCGACCGGCCGAGCGCCTCGAGCGCATCGCCGAACGTCTGGTCGATGTCGTTGTCGTCGTCGAACTCGTTATCGTCGTCGATACCGTCCTCGGCGGTGGCATCGCCGACCTCGACGGCCGCGGCGACCGCGAGGCTCGACCCGTCGCTGTCAGCGTTCCCGGCCTGACCGGTGTTGCCGGCCTCGGCCTTGTCGGCCGTGGCCGAGCCGGTCGAGACGTCCTCGACCTCGGCTTCCACCTCGGTCTTCGTCTCGGCCTCGCCGCCATGCGCGCCGGCATGGCCGGCAGAGCTGAGCGCGTGGCCCATGCCGCCGTCGGCGTTGATGCCATCACCGCTGTCAGCGTCGCCGCCCAGGACATCCGCGTTGATGGAGAATCCGCCGCTGCCGGAGTTGGTGACGTCCGGATCGTCGAGCGTGTCGTTGTCGCTCAGCCGGTTCGACATCACGTTGACGGCGGCGCTGTCGTTGCCCTCGCCGTTCAGCGCGTTGTTGAGCACGTCCTCGACGTCGATGTCGTCGCCGATGTCGATGATCGCGTCACCCTCGCGCGCCATCGCGATGTGCCCGGTCTCGCCGCCCTCCTTCACGTCGATGTCGGCGAAGTCGTCGTCGGTCGGCATGTAGCCTTCCATGTCCATGTCGAAGTCGACATCGACGTCGACATCGACGTCGGTGTCGGTGTCGGTGGTGTGGTTCGAGTTGTGGGTGCTCCGGGCCCCGAGCGACGAGTCGAAGTCGGAGTCGGTGGTGTGCGTGCTCGTGTTGTCGTTGTCGTTGTCGTTGGTGTTGGTGTCGGTATTGGTGTTGTCGTTCGTGTTGTCGTTATCGTTGGTGTTCTCGGAGTCGAGATCAGCATCCAGGTCGACCTCGGTGTCCTGCGTCTGATGCTGGTCCTGATCCTGGTCCTGGTCCTGGTCCTGCCACTGGTCCTGGTCCTGCCACTGGTCCTGGTCCTGGCCCTGCCATTGCAGATCCCCGAACATAAAGCCGTTCTGGTTGGCTCCGTGCTTCGTGTCTTTCGCCATGTCGTTCACCTTCGGTGCATTTGCCCGAAGAGCCCGCAACTCATCTGTAAAGCGGCGCCCCGGGGCGGTTGGAATTGCAGACCTCGATTTCTGTGGCCCGCACGCCCGATTTCGCCGGGCGCAATCGAAAGGTGCGGCGAGAGGCCAATTCACGATAGCTGCACGAAAGGTTTATCACCGTTCGGACAGTTTCGGGCGGGCGCGCCCTGCTACATGCGCGGAGAAGGTCTGGCGCGTGCCCGACGGTCGCGCATCCTCTTGCCGTGGCGGCCGCGTGTGGTGTTGCGACTGCCTCGGGCACGCGCCGCGGCGCTGCGCGACGTGGCATCGGCCGGGCCCGGCGCCACTGGCTTCGCTACACCGAAAGGTTAACCCGACCTGCCAAAATGGTTACCCATGGGTAATTTTCTTGCTTTCGTCTCAATGATATGCTGTACTGAACTCGCACAAGAAAGCAGCTCCGAAAGCGTAACACTTTGGCGTATAAGCGCATTTTCGCGCGCCAGTGTGAGGGCTTCAAAGGATGCGGGCGACCTGTCGATCAGTGAGTACTTCAGAGCATCAGGGGGGATTGATGCCGTGTGCACGTTTCAGATCAAGGTCGTCGGCCAGGGGCTGACATTCACATCGTCGTACCGGGCGATCGTCGAGGCCGAATTTGCCGAGGTCGCGATTGTCGATTGCGGCAGCCTTGCCGAAGCGGCCGCCGCCGAGCCGGTGCAGCGCGGGCTTTGCCTGGTCGAGGAAGAGGCGCTCTGGCCGGAGCCGGACAAGGCACTGACCGAGCTTGACAAATGGCCTGACCAGCGGGTGGCCGTGGCCTATACCGATGCCAGGCGGGCCGCCGCGCTGTTCGCCGAGGTCCAGCGACGGCACGATGTCGGGCGTTTCAGCTTCCTGCCGATGGATGTGCGGCTCGATTGCTGGGTCGCCATCCTGCGCCTGCTGACGCTCGGGCACGGATACATCCCGGCCGAACTCGTCATGTCGCGGCCGGCGCCCCGCAAGCAGACGTTCGCGCCGCGGCTCTCGTCGCTCACGCCACGCGAATCCGAGATCCTTCACCTCGCCTCGGAGGGCAAGCAGAACAAGGTGATCGCCTTCGATCTCGGGGTGTCGGAGCATACGGTCAAGCTGCACATGCACCACCTGATCCAGAAGCTGGGCGTGCGTAACAGGACCGAGGCCGTGGGCCGCTACCTGCAGACCGCGAACGACTCGGTGCACCCATGATCCACCCCGCCCCGATCGACGCGCCGAGCGAAGGCGACCCCTTCTCGCGCCTGCTGACGCGGGTGGGGCGGCTCAACTACACTTGGACGAACACCGAGAGCCTGCTGATTCACCTGATCGCCGGGCTCGCGCGGACGGATACCGAGACGGCGCTGGTGATCTTCCTGACGCTCAATACCACGCGCGCGCGAATCGACCTGGTGGAGCGGCTGAGCAAACTCGAGCGCACGCCGCCCGATTTGCGGCGCGAGGTTCTGCGGGCGACGAAGGGGCTGATGCGGCACTCGCCGCTGCGGAACCGCTACAACCATTGCATCTACGCCTTCGATCGGCAGGCGGGCACGGCGCAGACCATCCTGATGCGCATCGCCGATCGCAAGGACCGGCTCAAGATCGGCGAGACCGCGCAGATCGACGAAGCCGCGCTCGCCGATGTCGACGCCGCGGTCGAGGCTCTGAATGCAGTGAATCGGGAAATCTGGGATATCGTCATCAGTCACGATTTTCCGAGGTAACGATCGGGGCGCCGTGG
Organism: Rhodobacteraceae bacterium HLUCCA09; assembly: GCA_001314685.1. GTDB lineage: Bacteria > Pseudomonadota > Alphaproteobacteria > Rhodobacterales > Rhodobacteraceae > HLUCCA09. Next base: position 4,883 of record LJNT01000173.1, on the reverse strand, counting down.
GCGCCAAGTTGTCGGCGGCAATGACACCGGATTTTCGGTGGGCCGATCCCGGTCCGCCTTGCGCGATTCCTGATTTTCGCGCCCCTTCCAAAATATCGGCCTGCCCCACGAATTTCCGCCCGAGCGGCATTCCTCGATAGCGGAAAACGTGGTAATTTCCCGAGTCGGTGGAAGTGAATTCGTAGTTCGTCGTGTGGGGATCAGGAAATGCCGGTAACGGTGCTCGAAAGGCGTCGCCTCGAACGGGCGAAGGCGGCGTTCGCGACGCGCCGCGTGGATTACGCGCGCGTTCGCACGCTGCTGACCGGCGATATTCGACCGCATTCAGGTGACATCGTGCTGGCGCGCGTCGACGAGATCGGCAAGCAGGCGCGGCTGGAGCTCGCCAGCGGGCGGCGGGCGGTGATGTTTCCGGGCGACGAGATCCTCGTCGCCTACGGCAATCGCTACGCCCCCGACCAGTACGAGGCCATCGTCGGCCTCGATCTGGCGCCGTGCGACCTCGTGGCGGCGGGGGGCGTCGCCGCCATCGAGATCGCCCGCCATCGCCGCATGATCCACCCGACGCGGATCACGCCGATCGGGCTGGCGGCAGATGCCGAGGGCCGGCGCCTCAACCTCATGGACTTTCGCGCCGAGGCGTCGGACGCTTTGCCGCGCATCCCCGCTGTCCTGTCGCTTGGCACCTCGATGAACGCGGGCAAGTCGCTCGCCGCGGCCTCGATGGTGCGCGGCTTCCGCCGCCTCGGGCACCGCGTCGCCGCGCTCAAGATCACCGGCACCGGCTCGGGCGGCGACCTGTGGATCGTGGGCGACGCCGGCGCCGAGATGGCGGCCGACTTCACCGACGCCGGCTTCCCCAGCACCTATCTCGTGGCGATCCCCGATCTCGAGCGCGCCGCGTGGCGCCTGATGAACCTCGCGGCCGAGACCGGCTGCGACATTGCCGTGATCGAGATCGCCGACGGGCTGCAGCAGCTCGAGACGGCGGCGCTGATCCGCAGCGCGGCGATCCGGCGGGTCACGCTGGGCACGCTGTTTTCGGCCTACGATTCGATGGGGGCAATGTCGGGGGTCGCCACGTTGCGCGAGGCGGGGCACGATCTGGCGGGCCTGAGCGGGCGGATCGGCCTGTCGCCGCTCGGTGTGCGCGAGGCCGAGGCCGCCACGGGGCTGCGCTACTTCTCGCCGTGGCACCTGCAGGAGGGGGCGCTGGTTCCGCTCCTGCGCGAGCGTGCCGCAGAGAAGCTCTGGGCCGCGCCCGACGGCATGACCGACGCCCTGAGACGGCTCGCCGGGCCGCTCGCCCCGCTGGGTGGAGCGCCTGCCTCCCGGCAACGGCGCGGCAGCGCGGCGGGGCTGCCGGACGGGGCCGCGGCCAGCGTGCGGCAGGTGCTGCACCTCGTGGCGGGGTTCATCGTCGAGGCCGACCTGCGCCGCTACCTGCCCGCCGACGGCGAGGTCACCGCGCCGGGCGGTGCGCCGTCCCGACGGGTGCAGCACCGCATCTGGTCGAGCGGGCTCGGCATGATCCACGTTCTTGTGCCCCGCCTCGCCCAAGGCACCTATCGGCCGCGCTTTCTCGGCCAGGTGCTCGCGCCCGAACTCGTGCTTACGGTGATCGAGGGGCTCGGCCAGCCGCAGGGGGACGGCGCCCTGAGGCGGCTGGTGGTCATGCTGGGCGGAGCGGAGTTCGAGCGGGCCGACCTGCACCCCCTGCGCGCCGGCATCGCCGAGATCTGCGAGCGCAACGGTCTCGCCCCGCAGGTGGAAGAGGAGAGGCCCTCGCTCACGATAGACCGGCTCGACCTGTTCGAGACCGAGGACGAGGCGGGTGACGATGCCTTCGGTCTCGTCGCCGGGGGCGAGGGGGGCTACGGCCACGCCGTGCTGAGCGAGCGGGGCTGGAGGGAGCCGGGCTGGAGGGAGCCGGGCTGGGATATTCGCGCCGAGGGCGGCGACGAGTCGACCGACGACGCGCCGCACCCGCTGCTGCCGGGCGGCGCCTATGCCGTGCAGGGGGGCTGAGCGGGCAGGGCGAACCATCGCGGAGGCCGGGAGAGGCGAGGACGAATGCTCAGGAGCCAGAAGACGCCGCACCGCAACGCCGGGGAAGAGACCGCGCTCGCCGCCGCGTGGCGCGCGTCGGCCCCCGGCCTCGCGGCGGTCGTCATCTTCGGTGCGGCGGTGAACCTGCTGAAGTTCGCCATGCCGCTCTACCTGCTGCAGGTGCTCGACCGCATCCCGGCGAGCCGCAGCGTCGAGACGCTGGCGCTGCTGACGCTGATGGCGCTCGCCGCGCTGGCCGCGGGCGCCGCGCTCGACATCGTGCGCCGGCGGATGCTGACCCACTGGGGATACTGGATCGAGCGCCGCTTCGGGCCGGAGCTGGTGGCGCGGGGCCTCGGCGGCGGCGCCTCCGCGGGCCGGCCCGACCTCGACACGGCGCTGTCCGACCTCGCCCGCATCCGCGCCTTCGTCACGCGCTCGCTCGCCGCGTGGCTCGACACGGCGTGGGTGCCCGTGTTCCTGATCGGGGTCGCCCTTGTCCACCCCTGGCTCGGGGGCTGGCGCTCGCCGCCTGCCTCGCGCTTGTCGCCCTCGCCGTCGTGCAGGATGCGGTGTCGGTCGAGCCGCGCCGCGCCTCCGGCGCGGCCGGGCGCGATGCCGAGGCGCTGCTCGCCGTCGCCGACCGCCACCGCGAGAGCGTCGGTGCGCTGGGCATGTCGCGCACGCTCGCAGAAAGGTGGAGCAGCGCCGCAGCGGGACGTCTGGCAGAGCGCGAGCGGCTCGACCGCGACCGCGCGCTGTTCCGCGGGCTGATGCGGGCGCTCGGGCAGGGGATGCGGCTCGGCATGATCGGCCTCGGCATGTGGCTGTTCCTGCGGGGCGAACTGACCCTCGGCGGCGTCTTCGCGGCGCGCGTCATGGCCGGGTTCGGCTTTTCGGTGGTCGAGGGAGCGGCGCGCTCGTCGCGGGCGCTCGGCGCTGCCCGGCGCGGCCATGCCGCCGTGCGCGCCGCGCTCGCCGTGACCCCTGCGCCCGCGCCCGATCTGCACCCCGGCACCGACCGCGCCGCCCTCAGGGTCGAGGATGTCACCCATCGTCACCCGGGGCAGCGGCGCGACCTGTTCCGGCGGCTGTCGCTGCGGGTCGCCCCTGGCGAGATGCTGCTGATCAGCGGCGAGGGCGGCATGGGCAAGACCACGCTCGCTCACCTGATCGTCGGGCTCGATCCGCCGCGCCACGGGCGCGTCTTTCTGGGCGACACCGACGTCGCCACGCTCGGCCCGGAGGATCGCGCGCGCCTGATCGGATACCTGCCCCAGCATGTCGAGCTCTTCGCCGGCACCGTGCGCGAGAACATCGCGGGCATGGAGCGCGGCTCGCTCGTCGACGTGACCGACGCCGCGCGGCTCGCGGGTGTGCACGACCTGATCCTCGGTCTGCCCGAGGGCTACGACACGCCGCTCTCGCCCGACACGTTCGACCGCCTGTCGGGCAGCCAGCGCAAGCGCATCGCCATCGCGCGCGCCTTTCACGGGGCGCCCCGGCTGGTGCTGCTCGACGAGCCCTGGGCCAATCTCGACGCGCCCTCGCGCAAGATCGTCGAGGCGGGGCTGCGGCACCTCAAGGCGGCGGGGGCGATCGTGGTGGTCACGCAATCCTACCGCTCGGGCAGCCTGCACCGGCTGGCCGACAGCCACCTGATCCTCGACACCGACGGCTTCGGCTTCGCGCCCCCTGCCGAGGTGGAGCGCCCGGCGCCCGGCGCGCTGAGGAGCGTGAAATGACCCGGAGCGACCCACCGTTTCCGAGAGGCACGACCCTCTTCGGGGTGACGATCGTCGCGGTCTTCGTGCTGGCCTTCGGCGCATGGTCGCGGCTGGCGCCGATCGAGAGCGCGGTGGTCGCGCCCGGTGTCGTCGCTGCCGCGACGGGCCTGCGCGAGGTGCAGCATTTCGAGGGCGGCATCGTCGCCGCGATCCCGGGCGCCGCGGGCGCGCGGGTGGCGCGCGGCGAGGTTCTGCTGCGGCTCGACGCGACCGNNNGGTCCGCGCGCCCGCCGCAACGAACTCCAGGCGCAGTTGTTCGAGGCGCTCGCCACCCAGGCCCGCCTGGCGGCCGAGCGCGACGGGGCCGACACCATCGCCTTCCCCGAGGCGCTTTCCGGGCGTCTGGCCGGCCTTGCCGCGCAGGACGCGATGGCGAACCAGCGCGCGCTCTTCGATACCCGCCGGCGCCTGCATGCCGAACGTCTCGACATCCTCGCCCGCACGCGGGAGGGGCTCGCGGCCGAGATCGACGGGATGCGCGGCCAGGTCGCGGCGGGCGAGCGCCGGCTCGCCATCACCGACGAGGAACTCGCCACGGCCCGCACCCTGCTCGAACGTGACCTCGTCCGCCGCTCCGAAGTGCTGCGGCTCGAGCGCGAGCGCGCGGGGCTCCAGGGCACCGTCGCCGAGACGCGCGCGGCCATCGGCGCGGCCGAGCAGCGCGCGGCCGAGGCCCGGTTGCGGGTGGCCGAGCTGCAGGCGCTGCGCGCCAGCGAGATCGCCGAGGAGCTGCGCGCCATCACCGCACGCGTGCACGAGCTCGAACAGCAGCTCGCCGCCGCCGCCGATGTGCTGCGCCGCACCGAGATCCGCGCACCGGTCGCGGGCATCGTCGTCGACATGTCGGTGGGCACGGTCGGCGGCGTGGTCGAGGCGGGGGCGACGCTGATGCGCATCCTGCCCGAGGGAGACGCCTTTGTCGTGCAGGCGCGGATCGACCCGCTCGACATAGATCGCGTCGGCCCTGGCATGCCCGCCACCGTCTGGCTCACCTCGCTCAACCGGCGCAGCCATTCGGGCGTCGGGGGGCGGGTCGAGACGATCTCG
>LJNT01000176.1 GCA_001314685.1 Rhodobacteraceae bacterium HLUCCA09 | reverse complement strand
AGTTTGTACATCGCTATCCATCGACGCCTCCATCGTGATGGGCGTCATCTCCGACGGCGCGCCACCTCAAGAAACAAGGGCGATCGGCGGGCGCTTACCGATCTTCCGCGCCCAGGTTTCGACCTTGTAGGCCTCGCGCGCCTCGGCCATGGTCCCGGCCTTGATCTCGCCGTGTTCGTTCAGCTTCTCCAGCAGCGGCGCCTCGCCCAGCATGATCTTGTTCACCGCGCGGAAGTCCCGCGCCGTGGTCTGGCGGCCGAGTCGGCGGATGCCCGAGGGTGCCGCCTGGTAGGCGTCGCGAAGCACGCGGCCCACGGTGTCCCCGAGGATGATCGGGAAGTCGGAGGTGGTGTGCAGCGCGCGGGTCACGAGGCTCGCGGGCGAGAGCGCCATGGTGGACTCGCCGCGCAGCGTCAGCAGTTCCTTCGCCATGTCGACCGGGGTCGCGTAGGCGTAGCGCCGGGCGGGCTCACTCAGTTCGTGGCGCGGGTTGATCCGTGCATACAGCGCGTAGTGACAGGCGGACGGGCCGCAGGCCTCGGAATGCCCTGCCAGAACGCCCGGCCAAACAGTCTGGCCGGCTCTCGGCGGGCACCCGGCGTTCGCACGACCCCCTCGGCCGACGCGAGTCCGGCGCTGCGATCCGGCCCGGCAGCGCCATCACGAGAGCCCCGGCCACACGCCAGGCGGGCCCCGCCCGGCGCGCTACGGGGCGCGCCCCTGCGCGTCGCGCACAAGCGCCGCGAAGCGATAGGCGCCGTGGGCCATCTTGGAATAGGGCGTCGTCAGGAACAGGGCCAGCACCGCCCCCAGGTGCAGCGCCAGCAGGGCGGGCACCAGAGCCGTGCCCGTCGCCGCGTAGAGAACGAGGCCGGACAGGCCCGTCAGACCGAGAAGCAGCACGAAGGCCATCTCGCCGCCCCAGCGTGACGGTGCGCCGAGCTCGGGGTCGGCCTTCGTCTTGAGCCAGGCGAGCGCGAAGGCGCCCACCGTCAGCAGCACCCCGCCCGGCACGCCGAACAGCTTCGGCAGGCTCCACAGCGGATAGGGCGCGGGCGCGTCGAAGACGTAGTGCAGCACGGTGCCGGAGGAGGTGGAGGCGAAGCACAGCAGGAAGCCCCAGAGCACCGCCTGGTGGGCGTGGCGGCGGGCGTTGCCGAAGCGGTCGCCGTTTTCGTAGTTGCACCCCTGCGCCGGCCCGCCCGACAGGTTCTTCAGCCGGCCGGCGTCGAGCGCGGCCTCCTTCAGATGGGCCCACCGCACCGGGCTGCCGCCGGTCTCGTGCCAGTAGCGGCGCACGCCCACCCCCAGCGCGACGACCGGAAACAGGAACGCCGGGGCGAAGATCGCCACCATCGCCGCATGCGAGAGATAGGCGTAGAAGCCCTCGCCCGAGGCCGGCGCAAGTGCCGCGAGCGCAAGGAAGAGCGCGGCGATGCCGGCGACCAGCGCGGCCGCCAGCGCCACGCCGCTGCGCTGGAACGTCCCGGCCAGCCCGCGCGGCCAGGCGAAGCGCTCCCAGCTTTCGCTGCGCACCTCGGCCAGCGCCCGCGGCAGGTTGACGGCGAAGTCGTGCGGCTCGGCATACTGGCAGGCGTAATAGCAGCCGCGGCAGTTGTGGCACAGGTTGGCGAGCTGCGTGATGTCGCCGTCGGCGAAGGCTCGCTCGCGCGTGATCGCCGGAAAGACCGAGCAATACCCCTCGCAGTAGCGGCAGGCGTTGCAGATCTGGACCTGCCGGCGCGCCTCCTCGATGGCGTCCTGCCCGCGCTCTTCGGGGCTCAGGGCGACGGGGGCCTCGCCCCGGAAATCAAGCGACATGGGCGGCAGCCTCCTGTCCCGCGATGCGTCCGAAGACGGTTCCGATGGTCATGCCGAACCCGGCAAGATAGCCTTGGCCCAGGATCGAGCCAGCCATGATCTCGCCCGCCGCCCAGACATTGCCGAGCCGTGCGCCCCCGGCCGAGACGCGGGCCGTCTCGTCGACCTTGAGGCCGAGATAGGTAAAGGTCACGCCGGGGCGCAGCGTGTAGCCGTAGAACGGCGGCTCGACGATGGGCCGCGCCCAGTTCGTCTTGGGCGGGTCGAGGCCCTCGGTGGCCAGCCCGTCGAGCTCGGTGGGGGTGAAGGCGCCCTCGCGGCAGGCGGTGTTGAAGGCGTCGACCGTCTCGCGCAGCTTCGGCCCCGAGATGCCGAGGCGCTGGCCCAGCCCCTCGATCGTGTCGGCCCGCTCGGGGGGGTAGAGCGAGGGCATGAACAGCTCGAGGCTGCTGGCGTCGATAATGGCATAGGCCACCTGCTCGGGCTGCGCGGCCACCAGCCGACCCCAGATCGCGTAACGCTTGGGCCAGACATCCTCGCCCTCGTCGTAGAAGCGTTCGCCGTTGCGGTTGACCACCACCGAGAACGGTACGCAGTCGAGCCGCGTGGCGATGCCGCCGTCGAACTTGGGCGCGCGCCCGTCGATGGCCACGGCGTGGCACTGGGTGGGATCGCCCACGCTGTCGGCGCCCTGGTCGAGCATGTCGCGCAGCACTGCGCCCCGGTTGTAGGGCGTGCCGCGGATCAGGAAGTTGCGCGCCGCCTCGCCCCAGGCGCTCGCCAGCCAGTCGAGATTGGCCTGAAAGCCGCCCGAGGCGAGCACCAGCGCGCGCGCCTCCACCCGGGCGGTCTGCCCGCCGATCGTCACGTCGAGGCCCTGCACCCGGCCGTCCTCAACCGCGACATGGGTGACCTCGGCCTCGTAGGCGACGGTCACGCCCAGATCCTCGACGGTGTTGTAATAGGCGTTCACCAGCGCCTTGCCGCCGCCGAGGAAGAAGGCGTTGGTGCGCGACAGCGACAGCGTGCCCGACAGCGAGGGCTGGAACGCCACGCCGTGCCGCTCCATCCAGGGCAGGCATTCTTCCGAGGTGCGGATCGTCATGCGGGCGAGCGCCTCGTCGGTCTTGCCGCCGGTGACGCGGATCAGGTCGTCGAAATACTCGTCTTCCTGGTAGGCCCCCGTCAGCACCGAGAGCGGGGCCTCGTGCTTGCATCGAAAGTTGCGGGTATGGCGCGAATTGCCGCCGCGATAGGGCTCGGGGGCGCCTTCGAGCACCAGCACCCGCGCTCCCGCCTCGGCGGCTTCGATCGCCGCGCAGAGACCGGCATTGCCCCCGCCCACGACGATCACGTCCCAGAGTGTCGATTCCAGCGTTCCGTTCATCGCGCTCCCGCTTCCCTTTCCCGTTCGCCCTGCCCTGCCGCGATCAGCGCGCCCCGCCCGGGGCGGCGCCCAAGCCCGTGCCGGAGCCCTCGCCCCGCCCTGCGGCCGCGCGAGCCCGTCTTGCCCGTCTTGCCGCCTGTCACCCCCCGCGGACGGCCTGCCCATGGGCACCCGGCGGCAGGGCACGGGCGCGGGGCCTGCTCCGGCACCCTGCCCGGGCCCGCGGCGCCCGTGCGAGAGTGCCCTGCCCGCCGCTCGCTCATCCGCGCTCGGCGGCCCCTTCCGGTGTCCGTCGGGCCGCGCTCGGCCAGGTGCAGCTGGTCGTGCATGCAGGGCTGGCAAGGTCAGAACGACGGCAGGAACTGGTCGAAGATCACGAAGACGGCAAGGCCGACGCTCGCGGCGAGCACCGCGCTCGGCACCCATCGCTCCTTGCAGAAGAGCACGCCGAACAGGAACAGGAACGCCGGCACGGCCACCAGATAGGAGACGAAATGGGCCACCACCAGAAAGCCCGCGAGAAAGGCGTAGATCGTGGCGAGGCCCGCCCAGTCGACGGGCCTGTCCCGTTCCTGCTCCGGGACCGGATCGCCGGATGCGGCCCCGGATGCGGGCTCGGCGGCCCGGTCGGCCCGGTCGGCCCGGTCGGCCCGGAGATCCGCCACCAGGAGCGCAAGCGCCATGACCAGCACGATTCCCGACACGGCGAAGGGAAAGCCGAACGCCGCCGTTCCGGCATACTCGAACGCTCCGGCGAGCATCGCCGCCGACAGCGCGGCGACGAGCAGCGTGACGACGTGCCTAACCTTCATCTTTCGACACCTTGATCCGCTCCTTCCGGGCCGCGCGCGACAGAAGGGCGCCGGGGCTGGCGCGCAGCGCGGGATAGACGAGCATGGCGATCGTCGCCAGCAGCAGGCCCAGCGTGATCGGCCGCGTCAGCGACCCCTCGATCCCGAAGACCAGCATGCTCTGGTAGAAGTTCTTCTCGATCAGGCCGCCCAGCACCAGAGCGATGATCAGCGCCACCCGCGAGAACCCGTAGGCGTGGAAGAAATAGCCCACGAGCCCGAAGACGAGCGCCACGATCATGTCGCCGAAATTGCCGTAGGTGGCGTAGGATCCGAGCAGCCCGAGGACGAGGATCACCGGCGCGACGGTGGTGCTGCGGAGCGAGGTGACGCGGGCGAGATAGGGCGCCCAGCCCAGCAGGATGACCCCCGCCAGCACGTTGCCGAACACGAGCGTGCCGATCAGCACCATGATGATGTCGGGGCTGTCGAGCATCAGCCGCGGGCCGGGCGTGATCCCGAACACCATCAGCGCACCGATCAGGATGGCCATGTCGAGGCTGCCGGGGATGCCGAAGATCAGCGTCGGCACCAGGGCGCCGCCGTCCTTGGCGTTGTTGGCCGATTCCGGCGCGATGACACCGCGGATATCGCCCTTGCCGAACGACGACTTGTCCTTGGCGGTCGCCTTGGCCTGGCCGTAGGCGATCAGGTTGGCGACCGCCCCGCCGACGCCGGGGATGATTCCGATCAGCGTTCCGAGGATCGAGCCGCGCAGGAACGTGCCGAAATTCTGGAACACCGCGAGGCTGCCGCGCCAGACGCCGGACATGCCGAACTCGATGCGCTCGCCGGCGACGGCTTTCTTGTCGAGCAGAAGCGCAAGCGCCTCGGAGATGGCGAACAGGCCGATCATCACCGGCACCAGCTTGATGCCGTCGTAGAGATAGTCGGTGCCGAGGTCGTAGCGCACCAGACCCTCGATGGGGTCTGCGCCGACGAAGGCCAGCATCAGCCCCAGCCCGGCCGACATGACGCCCTTCCACATCGAGCCCTCGCCCAGCAGCGCGATCAGGCACAGCCCCATGACGGTGATCATGAAGTATTCGGGGTAGGAGAACGACAGCACGATCTGCCGGCCGAGCGGCAGGATCGTGATGAGCACCGCCGCGCCCACCAGCGCGCCCAGCAGCGACGAGGTCGCCGCCGCCCCGATGGCGTAGCCCGCCCTGCCCTGCCGCGCGAGCGGATAGCCGTCGAAGGTGGTGGCGACGTTCTGAGCCGAGCCGGGCGTGTTCAGGAGGATGCCGGCGACCGAGCCCGCAGTCGGCACGGCGCCGGCCGCGCCGATCAGCATGATGATGGCGTATTCGGGTTCGAGCGCGAAGGTCACGGGCAGCAGCAGCGCAAGCACCTGCCCGCCGCCGAGGCCCGGGAGAATGCCGAAGACCATGCCGATCAGTGTTCCGCCGACAAGGAAGGCGATCCCCGGCCAGCTGAAGATCACGCCGAGAGCGGGAAGGATAGCGTCGTACACGCGGACTCACCCCTTGGGTTACGGGACCGAGGATGCCGGGCGGCATGGAAGAAGGGCGCCGCCGCCCGGCAGATCGTCATGTCACTCCTTGAGGAGTTCGTCGCGGGCGGCGCCGAACAGGTCGATCTTGGCCTGGATCAGTTCGCGCGTCTCGCTGGCGTCGAGCCATTCGGCGTTCTGGTTCGCCTCGACCATGCCCTCCCGGAAGGACTCGTCCATGAAGGCGGCCTCGGACGCGGCGTTCAGGACCGCCATCACCTCGTCGGGCGTGCCCGGCGTTGTGCCCAGCACCAGTTGCAGCCCGTTCAGCTTCAGCAGGTCCGCGTGGCCGAGTTCGGCGACCGAAGGCACGTCGGGCAGGTTGGGGATGCGCTCGCTGGTATAGGTGAAGAGCGGCACGACGTCGTCGATCTGGGCATAGATCGTGGGGAAGGTGCCCTGCATCCAGTCGACATCGCCGCGGATGACCGCCAGCAACGCCTCCGAAGCCCCGTCGTGCGGGATCGGGTTGACGCCGAAGCCCATGGCCATTCCCGTCATCCGGGCGCCCAGCGTCGAGCCGTCGAGGCGCCCGCCGGTCGAGGCCTGCACGAAGGTCTCGCCGGTGCCGGCCATCTGGTCGATCGAGGTGAGGCCCGACGCCTTCGACGCCACGGCGAGGTAGAGGGGGTTGTTGATCTGGGCGATCCACTCGATCTCGAGCGGATCGTAGTCACGCCCCTCGAGAACGGGGGGCAGCACCACGGTCGTCGCCTCGAGGATGCCCAGCGTGTAGCCGTCGGGATCGGCCCGCATGACGTCGTTCAGCGCGATCATCCCGTTGCCGCCTGTCCGGTTCTGGACGACCACGTTGGGCTCGTTCGGCAGAGCCTTGGACAGCGCGTCGGCAAAGAGCCGCGCGGTGGTGTCGGTGCTGCCGCCGGGCGAGTTGGGGATGACGATGGTGATCGTCGAGCCCGCCTCGGGGAAGTCGGCGGCGCCGGCCGTTCCGGCCGCGACGCCGAGCGCCAGCGTCAGGCCTGCCACCCCCCCTGTCACGCTCGTCTTCAAGCTGTCGAGTCTGATATCCACGGTTCCACTCCTTCTCTCCTGTCGATTCCGTCGGGCCGGTCCGCGTGCCGGGCCAGACCCGTAGGCAGCCCTTCTCGGGGGATGCCGTTTGTGCGCGGGCGCCACCCGCCGCACCGCCGGGCGGCACACCCGGGCCCGAGGGCCGGGGGCGGCCGCCGCGGCAGCCTTACTGGGCGGCTTGCAGCGCCTCATCGAGCAGAGGCACCAGCGCATCCGCGTTCGCCATCGCCTCTTCCAGGACGACGGTCGCCTCGTCGGCCGGCATGAAGTCGATCGCGCGGCCGAGCTGCTCCATCTCGGCGAGGAAGTCAGGGTCTTCCATCGTAGCCGCCACGGCGGCGCGCAGCGTCTCCAGCCGCTCCTCGGGCACGCCCGGCGGCGCGAAGAACGACCGGTCGAGCGCGGAGATGCCGGCGATGGAGCGCACGAAGGAGGCCACCATCTCGTCCTCGATCACCTCCGACGCGAGCGGCACGCCCTCGAGCGTCGTGTCGGGCACCAGCGCCATCTGGAGGATCGGCTTGATCTCGCCCGCCTCGATCAGTTGCAGCGACGAGCCGATCGAGCTTGACAGGATCTCGCCGTCGCCGCGCAAACCGGCGGCGAACGCCTCGCTCGCGCCGTCGTAGCCGGTGACCGGCACCACGTCGATGCCGAGGCCGCGCGCCACGATCATCACCTTGAAGAAGGTGTCGTCGCCCACGCCCGACAGCGGAATGCGCACCGGCCCGTCGGCGTTGCGCAGCTCTTCGAGGCTCTGGTACTTCGCGGCGGCGGGCACCGACATCACCTCGGACTCGGCCACGACACGGCCGAGGATCTCCCATTCGTTGACATCGTACTGGATGCCGTCGGCGCCCGACAGCTGGCTGAAGATCATCGAGGGAAAGCTGGTGAAGCCGATGCTCAGTCCGTCGGGCTCCGCCCGGTAGAGCTGGTTGCGCCCGATATTTCCGCCGGCGCCGGTGACGTTCTTCACCACGACGGTGGCCCCCAGATATTCCTCGAGGTAACGGGCCGAGGTGCGCGCATAGGTGTCGAAGCCGCCGCCGGCGCCGTGCGGCACGAACAGCTCGACCGTCTCGCCCTCGTAGAACGTGTCCTGGGCGGCGGCCGGCCCCATGCCCCAGGCCATGGCGACCGTTGCCGCGGCCACGGCCGAGGCCCGTGCCGAGCGGATGAACCCTGTGAAGTCTCGCATCTTAGTCCCCTTTCTTAGCTTCCTGTTGGTAGATTCTTGCCTGCGGGCTAGCCGATCAGCGGGAACAGGCCCGGATACAGGTCGACGCGCAGGAACCAGACGAATGCTCCGTAGAGGATGCCGATTGCGACCGCCGTGCTGAGCAGTGCCCTCGTCCAGTCGAGCCCGGCGAGGAAGCGCAGGAAACCGATGAGGAACAGCGGCAAGACGATGTAGAAGCCGAAGAGCGTCAGCGCGATGCCCAGGCCCAGCACCCAGCCGAGCGCGGTCAGCTCGCGCCGGCGGACCTCGTTTTCGGGCAGCACTGCCGCGCTCTTCTTGCCGAGCTTGTCGCGGTCGACGAAGCCGGGCTTGACCTGCGCCGGGGCGAACCGCTCGAAGCCCGGCACATGGTCGATCGCGATCTGGAAGGCGATCAGCAGCGCGGTGGGCACGCCCACCAGGATCGGCACGAGGCGTGCCCGCTTGTTGTAGCCGAGGGCCTCGACGACGAAGAAGATCGCCACGGCCAGCAGGAAGCACTCGAAGATCAGCAGGCCCTTGTTCTTCATTTCGCCGCACCCGCTTGCCTTGCGCCGAAGATCTTCGTCGCGAACGGGTAGACCAGCACGCTGAGCGCCACGATCATCAGGACCAGCGCGAGCGGACGGTCGAACAGGAAGAACGCGTCGCCGTAGGTGCGCAGCGAGATCTGGAGATACCGCTCGGTGATGATGCCGAGCACGAGGCCGATCACCAGCGGCGCCTTGGGGAACCCGTACTTCTTCATGAAGTAGCCGAGCACGCCGAAAGCGAGCGCCACCCAGACCGCCGAGAAGTGGCCCTCGGCCGCGAAGGCGCCGACAACGCCGACGGTCAGGATGAACGGCCCGATGATCTCGCCCCGCAGGAAGGTGAAGCGCACCATGCGGAGCGCGAATTGCAGGCCGACGAGCGAGGCGATGACATTGGCGATGGCGATCGCCCAGACCAGCACGAAGACGATGTCGAGATTCTCGGTCAGCATCGAGGGGCCGGTGTCGATCCCCTTGAGGATGAAGGCGCCGAGCAGGATCGCGGTCGCCTCGCCGCCGGGAATGCCGAAGGCCAGCGTCGGCAAGAGCGAGCCGCCGTCGGTGGCGTTGTTCGAGGCTTCTGGGCCGAGCACGCCGTCGACAGCGCCCTTGCCGAAGTCGCTGCGATCTTTCGACATCTGCATCGCCTGGCCGTAGGCGAGGATGTTGGCGACGGTACCGCCGACGCCGGGAATGATGCCGATGAAGGCGCCGAGCGCGCTGCTGCGAAGCGTGATGACGGGGCGGCTGAGGACATCGCGCACCCCCTCCCAGACGCTCGACCGTCCGCGGTCGACCGCACCGAATTCCTGCACGATCGAACCCTTGTTGACGTAGAGCTCGATCACCTGCGAGATCGCGAAGACGCCGATGACGACCGCCACGAAGTCGAGGCCGTCGAGCAGCCACGTCTGATCGAGGTTGAAACGGCTGATCCCGGTGATCGGGTCCGAGCCTATGAACGACAGAAGCAGGCCGAAGCCGCCGGCGATCACCCCCTTGACGATCGAGCCCTCGCCGAGGAACGCGATGATGACGAGGCCGAAGATCGTCAGCGCGAACAGTTCTGCCGGGCCGAAATAGATCAGGATCGGCCGGACCAGCGGAATGAGCGCGGTCAGGACCAGCACGCCGAACAACCCGCCGATGAGCGAGGCCGTGGCCGAGATGCCGAGCGCACGCGCCGACTGGCCCTTCTGCGTCATCGGGTAGCCGTCGAAGCAGGTCGCGATGTTCTGCGCCGTGCCCGGCACGTTGAACAGGATCGCCGTGATCGAGCCGCCGAACACGACCGCCGCGTTCGACGCCAGCAGGAAGGCCAAGGCCATGTGCGCGTCCATCGGGTAGATGAACGGGATGAGCACGGCGAGCAGAACGGTGCCGCCCAGCCCCGGCACGACGCCGAACATCAGCCCGATCATCACGCCGAACACGATGACGAGGAGGGTGCCGGGATCAAGGATCGCGGTCAGGCCGGCAAGGGACGCTTCAAACATGCGCGAGCCCCCCCGCCGAGCGTGTCGTCTTCGGCCGGCCGGGGCACTGCGCGATGCGCGGCGGAGCCACCGACGGGTGGTTCCGTGCCGACCCGTCGCTCGGCGCCCGAAAGGTCATGAGCCCCAGGCCCGGCGGCAGGCGCGCTCTCCCGGCGACATCGGCACTCAGAAATCCGCCGGAAGATACTTTGCGAACTTCCCGCGCACATGGCCGTCGAGCTGCTTGCTCGAGCGCACGATGGCCGGCCAGTCGGCCATCCGGCTCCAGGGCTTGACCGCCTGCAGGATCATCCGCGAATTCACCATGCCCGCGCCGGCCGGGTAGGCGCGCGGGTCGAGCTTGGTGCTCCAGCAATTGCGCAGCACGTCGAGATCCTCGCCAGGATCCGACCGCGTGCAGATCGCCCAGATCACCTGGTCGATGTCGGCGGGGTCGATATCCTCGTCGACGACGATCACCACGCGGTTGGCATAGGCGCCCGCATGGCACTGCGAGGCGACGAGGCCGGCCTGCTTGGCGTGGCCCGCGTATTGCTGCTTGATCGAGACGGTCAGCCACATCCGGCTGCCGCCCGCCGGGTGGGCCCACACGCCCCTGACCTCGGGCACGCCGGCCGCCTCCATCTCGTGCCAGACGGCGCCGGCGCGGTAGGTGCCGCGATAGAACGTGTCGTCGTTGGGCGGGACGGCGGGGATGCAGCCCGTCAACACCGGGGTGTCGCGGTGCATGAAGGTTTCCACGCGGATCGCGGGGTGCTGCTCGACGCCGCCCGAGTAATAGCCCGTCCACTCGCCGAGCGGGCCCTCGTCGATCCGGTCATCGGGATGGATAAACCCCTCGAACGCGATTTCCGCCTCGGCGGGGATCGGCAGCCCGGTCTTGGGCGCGCGGATCACGCGCACCCCCTCGCCGATCAGACCGCCGGCGAGGTCGTATTCGTTCTTGCCGTAGGGCACTTCCAGCCCGGCCACAGAGAAGATCGCCGGATGCACGCCCACGACCACCGCGATGGGGCACGGCTCGCCCCGCTCGAAGTATTTCCGCATCAGCTGGTCGCCGTGCTTGCCCTTCGAGGCCATCACCGTGGCGAGCTTCCTGTCGTGGACCTGCACGCGATAGGCGCCGTAGTTGATCCAGCCGCTGTCGGGATCCTTCATGATGACCATGACGGCAGTGCCCATGTAGTAGCCGCCATCGCCCTCGTGCCATCGCGGCGTGGGGATCTTGAGCATGTCGATCTCGTCGCCCGTCTCGACATTGTCGAGGACCGGGCCGGTTTCGACCTCGACGGGCGGGATCGTGGGCGGATTGCGGAACGCATCGCGCCAGAACCCCACGAGATCGACCTCGCGCGTGCTCTCGGGCAGGCCGAAGGTCAGCGCGATGCGCTTGACCG
The DNA here is from genome assembly GCA_001314685.1 of Rhodobacteraceae bacterium HLUCCA09. GTDB lineage: Bacteria > Pseudomonadota > Alphaproteobacteria > Rhodobacterales > Rhodobacteraceae > HLUCCA09. Next base: position 35,165 of record LJNT01000176.1, on the reverse strand, counting down.
ACATGAACAGGTTGGCGAGCACCTTGTAGTCGGGGTCGTAGCCCGGCACCTGGTCGAACAGCAGCGCCGGCCCGCCGATCCGCCGCTGGTAGATGTCGACGATGCCGCCGATCTCGTTCTCCCGGTCGGCGCCGGAGACGCGGAGCAACTCGCCCGCCTCCTCCATCGTCGCCACCCAGGTTCTCAGATCCTGACGGCTCGGCGTGCTCTGTTCCACCGCGTGCTCTCCCTGTCGGCTTGTCGCGCCACGGGAGCTGCCCCGCGGCTGTTTCAAAAAGTTAAGCACGTCCAATTTTTATTCGTCAAGGGCGAGTCTGTCTCACAAACAAGACAGCGCCAAAAAACTGCCCGGCGAGACTGGCTGCCTAATCCTGCGTCAACCTGTGCATGCGTCCGGTATCCGACACGGCGAAGGAGCGCGCAGCGCGCACGACTGTCGCCGGGGCGCGGCCGGCTCATTCCGAGGGGTTGAGCAGGGCCCAGACCCGCGCCGGCGAGAGCGGCAGATGGTTCGGCGCCACGCCGAACGTGCGCAGGGCCGAGGCCACGGCGTTGGCCACGGCGCCGCCGACGGGGATGATGCCGCCCTCCCCTGCCCCCTTGGCACCGAGGGGATTCGTGGGCGAAGGGTAGGATTCGAGCGAGAGACAGCGCACCCGCGGATAGTCGGTCGCAAGCGGCACGAGGTAGTCGGCCAGCGTGCCGACCAGCAGCGCACCGTCGTCGCCGTAGGGCAGTTCCTCGCCGAACACGCTGCCGAAGCCCTGGACGGCCGCGCCCGTGACCTGCCCGTGCAGGGTGAGGGCGTTCACGATCCGACCCACCTCGTCGCAGACAACGTAGTCGAGTACCTCGACCCGGCCCGTTTCCGGGTCGACCGCCACATGCACCGCCGCGGTCCCGTTGGTGTAGGTCGCGTCGGAGTTGAGAAACTTCGCCTCGCTCGCCAGCCCCTCGGCCGCGATGTCGGCAAGCTCGAGCACGACGCCGTCGGGCCCGACCGCCTGCAAGCCGACGACGCTGACCTCGCCCTCGCCCACCCCCAGCCGCCCGGCGGCCAGCGCGCGGAACCGCTCGAGCAGGGCGAGGCCCGCCTCGCGCACGGCGTTGCCGCCCATCACGGTGGCGCGCGACCCATAGGAGCCCCACCCTTCGGCAAGATAGGTCGTCGAGCCGTGGAAGACGCGGATGCGCTCCATCGGCAGGCCGAGCGTGTCGGCGGCGATCTGCGCCATCACCGTCTCGAGCCCCTGCCCGATCGCCGACGAGCCGACATAGACCTCGACGCCGCCATCCTCGGCCACGCGCATCCGCGCGGTCTCGGCCGGGCCCGACGCGCCGCCCTCGATGAAGCACGACACGGCGATACCGTGATAGCGGCCGTCGATCAGCCGGCCGTCGAGCCTGACCTTTTCCTCCCAGTCGAAGGCCTGGAGGCAGCGGTGGAACGCCTCGGCATACTCGCCGCTGTCGCACGACGTCTCGGCGCGCGAGCCGTCGCTGGGCCGGATCTGGGCGAGCGGATGGGGCATCTCGGCATTCGTCAGCAGGTTGACCTCGCGGATCGTCCGCCGGTCGAGGCCGAGTTGCGCCGCGGCCATGTCGAGCAGACGCTCGATGAAGAACGAGCCCTCGTAGCGTCCGGGGCCGCGGAAGGTGCCGGCGGGCGTCTTGTTCGCGACAAGGGCCGTCGCCTGCAGCGCGATGTTCGGCACACGGTAGGGCCCCGACATGAATTGCGCGCAGTTGCGCACCGGCGTCATCCCGTTGGGCCTGACATAGGCGCCCACATTCATGAACATCTCGCCGCGAAGTCCGAGGATGCGGCCCGAGGCGTCGAGCGCCAGCTCGACCTGCGCCTCGGCCTCGCGCGCATGCGCGATGGCGGCGAAGTGCTCGCGCCGGTCCTCGACCCACTTGACCGGCCGGCCGGTGGTGCGGGCGGCCAGCGCCACGAGAAAGTCCTCGGGGTAGAACTCGCCCCGCGCGCCGAAGCCGCCGCCCACGTCGTGCTCGACATAGTCGACCGACGTCTCGGGCAGGTCCATCATCCTGGCCATGGCGCGGCGGTTGAAGAACGGCAGCTTGGCCGCGCCGTGCATCGTCAGGTGCTGCGCGTCCGCGTCCCACTCCGCCAGCAGGCCGCGCGTCTCCAGCGGCAGGGCCGTCTGGCGCTGGGTCGAGAAGCTGTCGCCCACCACCAGCGCGGCCGCGGCGAACGCGGCCTCGGCATCGCCCCTCGTCGCGGTGAACACGGCGGCGACGTTATCCTCCGTCGTGCCGGGGAACAGGAGCGGATCGGCGGCGAGGGACGCGGCACGGGTGACGACCGCCGGCAGCGGCTCGATCTCGGGCAGCACGAGTTCGGCGGCGTCCTCGGCCAGCTCGGGGCTGTCGGCCACGACGAGCGCCACCGGCTCGCCGAAATAGCGCACCCTGTCACGGGCGATCACAGGCTGGGCATAGGGGCCGATCTTGGGGTTCGGGCGGCGGAACGGGATAGTCGGGATCTCGCCGGCTACATCGGCCGCCGTGAGCACGGCGTGCACGCCGGGCATGGCGAGCGCCTCTTCCGCGTCGATCGACAGCAGGCGGCCATGCGCCACGGCGCTGCGCACGACGCAGGCATGCAGCAGGCCCTCGCGGGTGACGTCGTCGATGTAGCGGCCCGCGCCGCGGAGGAAGCGCGCATCCTCCACCCGCTCGACATGGCCGCCGATATAGGTGTTGGGGGTATTCATGCGCGGTCGCTCCTCGTGTTCGGCCGGTCGCTCAGATGCGGAACTCGTCGCCGCGCTTGCGGCCCTGCGAGACCTCGACGAACAGTTCGTCGAGGCTGGCTGGCTTGCGGATGAGGCCCTGCTCGTAGGAGTAGCCCGCCAGCGTCTCGAGGGTGTGGCGGTTGCGCTCGGTCAGCCCGTATTCCCACGGGTCGGGGCCGAGGATCGCTTCCTGCTCCTCCCATGCCTCGCGGTACCATGCAAGCGGCACGATGCGGGGATTCTCCATCCGCTTCATCGCGATCTTCCTGGCTTCGTCGAAGGCCTTGAACATGTTGACCGGCACCCAGGGGTATTTCTCGACCACCTCGTTGCGCAGGCCGAGCACGTGCATGATCGGAAAGATCCCCGTCTTGGCGTAGTATCGCTGCTCCTCCGCCTTGTAGTCGGGAAACAGCCGGGCGACGCGCGGATCCTTCTCGAGGATCGGCTTGATCAGGCTGGAATGGATCACCGCGTCGAGCTCGCCCTCGGCCAGCATCCGCTCGACGGACTTGTCGTCGGGCAAGCGTGTCAGCTTGAGGTCGGCGGGCGGCTCGAAATCCACGTCTTCGTCGAGTTCGGCATACCAGTCGATCGACTTGTGCGGCACGCCGTATTCGTGTTCGAGGATGCCGCGCATCCAGTGGCCGGCGGTGACGAGGAACGACTTGATGCCCACCTTGCGCCCGACCAGGTCGGTCGGCGTCTCGATCCCCTTCGACGTGTTGACGTAGACGAAACCGTGCCGGAACCGCCGGTGCAGGAAAACCGGCAGCGCGGTGATCGGGTAGCCGTAGTCGCGCGCCACGACGTAGGACGAGGCCGAGGTCTCGGACATGTCGAAATCGCCGTTGCGCAGGAAGCGCCAGTGGCGGGTGGTGGAATCCATGCCCGTGAGCACGACCAGGTCGATCCCGTCGGGCCGCACGATGCCTTCCTTGAGGGGGCGCACGATCTCGTAGTCGCCGCAGGCAAGGGTCAGTTCGATCTTCTTCATCGTGCGTCCTCGGTCTGTCGTTCGGTGCCTGCGCCTCGTGACGCCGGACGGTGCGCGGCTCGGGCCGCGGGTCAGGGTGCCGGGTCGCTCGCCCGGCGATAGGCGGCGCGCGCTTCCAGCGCGGCCTCCACGATCGGGATGTATCCGGTGCAGCGGCAGATGTTGCCGCTCAGCACCTCGCGGATCTCGTCGGCCTCGACGTCGGGGTTCTCGCTCAGCAGGGCATGGAGCGTGGTCAGGATGCCGGCGGTGCAGAAGCCGCATTGCAGCGCGTGATGGCGGCGGAACGCCTCCTGAAGCGGCGTCAGGTCGCCGTCGCCGGCCAGCCCCTCGACCGTGGTCACCTCTGCCCCGTCGGCCTGCACGGCGAGCGTCAGGCAGCCGCGCACCGCCGCGCCGTCGACGATGATCGTGCAGGCGCCGCAGACCCCGTGCTCGCAGGCCAGATGCGTGCCGGTCAGCCCGAGCGCATGGCGCAGGCAATCGGCCAGCGTCGTGCGGGGCGCGACGTCGAGCGCGGCGGGGCGCCCGTTGACGGTGAGCGCGATCTTCATTCCGCGGCCTCCCTCTGGCGCGTGCACGACGCCCGCAGCCCGCGCCGCAAGAGCGTGCCGACGAGCGCGCGGCGGTAGGCCGCCCCGGCGTGCAGGTCTTCGGTGGGCTCGATCGCGGCCGAGGCCGCCTCGGCGGCCGTGCCGAACGTATCGTCACCGGGCGCGCGCCCGTTCAGCGCATCCTCGGCCTCGGGCACGCGCTGCGGTGTGTCGGTCGCGCCCATGACCGCGACTCGGGCGTTCGCGATGTGCGGGCCGTCCATGTCGTAGCAGGCGGCGACGGCGGCGATGGCGAGGTCGCCGTGGCGCAGGGCGAACTCGTCGAAGGCCCAGCGGCGCCCCTCGGGCCAGCGCGGAAAGCGAACGGCGACGATGATCTCGTCGTCCCCCAGCGTGGTTTCCATCGGGCCCGCGATCAGATCCCCGGCCGGGAGGGTGCGGCGCCCCCCGGCCCCGACGACGTCGACCGAGGCCCCGCAGAGCACGGCGATGCAGGGAAATTCCGAGGCCGGGTCGGCATGGGCGAGGCTGCCGCCCAGCGTGCCGCGGTTGCGGATCTGGTAATGGGCGACATGGCCGATGGCGGCCGGCAGAAGGGGCAGCGCGTGGGCGAGGGCGGCGCTGTCGAGGATGTCGCGCCAGCGCACCATGGCGCCGAGGCGTATCTCCTCGTCGCCCACCTCGATGCCTGTCAGGCCGGCGATCTTGCGCAGGTCGACCAGCAGGCCCGGCGCGGCGAGGCGGAAGGCCATGAAGGGCAAGAGGCTCTGCCCGCCCGCGATCACCTTGGCGTCGCCACAGGCCTCGGCGAGCAGCGCCGTCGCCTCCTCCAGCGTCCGGGGGCAGGCGTAATCGAAGGCAGGCAGCTTCATGCCGTCGGCCGCCGGGGTCGGGACGGCGCGCGGCCCGCAAGGCTGCTTCGCTGTGTCCGTGTCATCGCTGCGGCTCCCGCATTCCCCCGCCGGCGGTGCTGACCGCCGAGACTGTTCCAAAAATGAAATACGTCTTCTTTTTGTTCGTCAAGCCCCCGCGGCCGCTCTGTGGCGCGGCCGTTCACCATCTGGCCGTGCCCGCGCCATCCCGCCGGCGGGGAAAGGGCCGGGGGCGACCCGCTCACCCCTGAAGCGCCCGGTAGTGCCGGGCGATCTCGCCCGGCGTCGTGATCCAGACGTCGCCGGCATGGGCGAGGACGTGCCGCAGCGCGCGGCGCAGGCCGCGCAGGCGGTAGGGCTGCCCGATCACGAAGGAATGGAGCACGACCGAGCAGACCAGCGGATACTTCTCGGACTGCTCCAGCATCTCGTCGAACTGGTCGACGATCATCTGCTCGAAATCGGTATGCGCCTGCTGGCGGAAGGCCATGACGGGGCTGTCGTTGACTTCGATCGTGTAGGGCACCGACAGGATCGGCCCGCTGCGCGTGCGCATCTGAAAGGGCTGATCGTCGGCCGGCCAGTCCATCACGTAGTCGAACCCGGCCTCGCGCAGCAGATCGAGCGTCACATCGGAGTGGGCCAGCCACGGCCCCATCCAGCCCCGCGGCGCCGTGCCGGTATGGGCGCGGATCGCCTCGCGCGACTCAGCGATGAGGGCGCGCTCCTCGTCCTCGTCCAGCACGTCCTGCCGCTCGGCGTTGGTGCGCCCGTGGCCCACGAACTCGTCGCCGCGCGCGACCATCCGCTCGGCAAGTTGCGGGCAGCGCTCGAACACCAGCGCGTTGACGTTGCCCGCGGCGGGCAGGCCCAGATCGTCGAGCAGGTCGAAGACATACCACTGGCCCACGCGGTTGCCGTAGTCGCGCCAGGCGTAGTTACGGCTGGTCTGCGGCGCCCCGACGATGGCGCTGTCGCTGCCGATCCCCTCGCCGAAGCTGAACACCTCGATGTTGTTGCAGACGTAGAAGGCCAGGCGCTTACCGCCCGGCCACTCGAATTGTGCCCGCTCGGGCAGGGGCACGTAGTCGTAGCGGCCGTGGTCGCGCAGGCGCATCAGGGACATGGCGCTGCCCTCATTCCGCCGCCGGGGCCGGGCGCGGGTAGGCCGCCAGCGCCGCCCGCGCGATAGAGGCATAGCCGGTGCAGCGGCAGAGGTTCGACGACAACACGTGGGCGAGATCTTCCTCCGTCATGTCGGGGTCCTGCTCGAGCGCGCCGACGATCAGCATCAGGAAGCCCGGCGTGCAGAAGCCGCATTGCAGGGCATGGGCGTCGATGAAGGCCTGCTGCAGCGGGTGCAGCGTGTCGCCTTTCGCCAGCCCCTCGACCGTGCGGACCTGCGCGCCCTCGGCCTGGCGGGCGAACATCAGGCACGACCGCACGGGCCGGCCGTCGACTATGACCGTGCAAGTGCCGCAGACGCCATGCTCGCAACCCAGATGCGTGCCCGTCAGCCCGCAATCCTCGCGCAGGGCGTCGCCCAGCGTCTTTCGGTCGGGGGCCGTCACCTCGTAGGACGCGCCGTTCACGGTCAGTCGAAACGTTTCCCTGCTCATGCCGCCATCCCTCTCTGATCGGGCCGGTCCGCTCCTGCCTCGAGAAGCGCCCGCTCGATCACCGTAACGGCGAGGTCGCGCCGGTAGTCCGCGGGCGTGGCGAAATCCTCCAGCGGTTCGACCGCACGGGCGGCGATCTCGGCCGCCGTGCGGAACGCCTCCGGGCCCGGCGCCTCTCCTTCGAGCGCGGCCTCCACCTCTTCCAGGCGGCGCGGCACCTCTTCGACGGCGCCGACGCCGATGCGCACGTCGCGCATCGCGCCGCCCTCCAGCCGGTAGCCCGCCAGCGCCGCGCCGATGGCGAAATCGCCCGCGCGCCGGTTGAACTCGTAAAAGCCCCAGACCGCATCCTCGGCCGGGCGGGACAGGCGCACCTCGACGAGCAGCTCCTCGGGCTCGCGTACCGTGGCCATCGCGCCCTCGAACCACTCCGCCACGGGCACCGCGCGCCGGCCCGCCTGCGACTGAAGCACCATCTCGGCCCCGAGCGTCGCCGCCGTCAGGCACCATTCGGAGGCGGGGTCGGCATGGGCGAGGCTGCCGCAGAAGGTGCCGCGCGTGCGGATGGGGTAATGCGCGATCTCGCCGGAAATATGCGCGAGCAGCGCGCCGAACGGCCCCGGCGCGACGGGCCGCCGGAAATCGTGGTGGCGAGCGAGCGCGCCGATGACGAGATGGTCGCCCGACACCTCGATCCGGTCGAGACCGGCGATGCCGTTGATGTCGATCAGGTCGGGCGGGTAGGCGAGCCGCAGCGCCATCATCGGCACGAGGCTCTGCCCGCCCGCGAGCACCAGCGCGCCCTCGTCGGCGAGATCGGCGAGCAGGGCCACCGCCTCGTCGACGGTGGCGGGGCGGTGCAGGGTGAAGGGCGGTGCTTTCATCGGCTGTCTCCCTTGGCGTCGGCGGGCAGCGTGGCGACCCAGTGCTCCCATCCGCGGTCGATGGCCGGCCGCGCCAGCCGGCGGGTCAGCGCGAGCTCGCCCGCCGAGAGCGGGACAGGCGGCGCAAAGGCGGCGGCGCGCAGAAAAAGCTCGGCCTCCCGCGCGCTGTAGACCGCCATGAAGACCAACTCGCGCAGATTGCCTGCGGCGAGGGTGGCGCCATGCCCCCGCATCAGCACGAGCGGCCGATCGCCCAGCGCGGCGGCGAGCGCGCGGGCCTGTTCCATCGTCGTGACCAGCATGTTGGTGGCGCCGAACGCGTCGGCGCTGTCCCAGACCGGCACCGGCCCGCCCATGAAGCCGCCGGTCTGCGTGACCGGGTAGAGCCGCCCCGCCCCGATGCAGAAGGGCATCAGCGCCGGCGCGTGATGGTGGACCACGGCCATCGCCTCGGGCCGCGCGGCGTAGATCGCCGCGTGCAGCACACCCTCGGAAAAGAGCGGCGCGTCGGTCGCCTCGACCGGCTCGGCCGAGAGGTCGAAGCGAAGAAAGTCGTCTTCCGTCACGGCAGAGGGGGGCCGCGCCGTCGACAGCCAGAACCGCGACGGGTCGCCCGGATCGCGCAGGCTGACATGGCCGAAGGCGTCGAGCACGCCCTGCGCCACGAGGATGCGGCTCGCCGTCACGAGATCGGGGGCGGGGCTGCCGCTCATCGCGCCCCGCCCCCTGCCGCGCGGATCGCCGCGCGCAACTCCTGCGGCGAGATCGGGGCGTGCAGCACCCGAACGCCCAGGTCGTCGAGCGCGTCGTCGATCGCCGAGGCGATGGCGGCCGCCATCGGGATGACGCCCGACTCGCCCACGCCCTTCACACCGAGGGCGTTGAGGTAGGTGGGCGACTCGGTGTGGCTGACGGCAACCTCGGGCATCTCGGCCGAGGTGACGAGCAGGTAGTCGGCGTAGGTGGTGGTCAGCGGCTGGCCGGCCTCGTCGTAGGCCATGCGCTCGAACAGCGCGTTGCCGAGGCCGAGGGCGATCCCGCCCATCAGCTGCCCCTCGACCATGGCGGGGTTGACCATGACGCCGCAATCGTGGGCGAAGGCGAGCCGCGTCACGCGGACGCCGCCGGTCGCGCGGTCGACCTCGACCTCGGCCACGGCGCAGCCGTTGGAATAGGCCATGTCGTCGATCACCACCCGCTCGGTCGCCTGCAGGCCCGGCGTGTCGATCCCCGGCAGCCGGAACCCCGCGATCCCCTGGGCGGCGACGGCGACCTCGGCAAGCGTCAGGCTGCGGTTGCCGCCGCCCGTCTCGACCACGAGATCGCCCGCGATGTCGAGGGCCCGCGCCTCGACCCCCAGCTTGTGCGCGGCGACCGACAGCACCTTGTGCCGCACCGCGCGCGCCGCCGCGTCGGCCGAGGCGCCGGCGACGACCGTCTGCCGGCTGTTGAACCCGCCAAAGCCGTAGGGCTCGGCCGTGTCGCCCAGGTGGATGTCGATGTTGGCCGGGTCGGCGCCCAGGTGGTCGGCCACGATCTGCATCATCGCCGTCTGCAGGCCCTGCCCCATCGCCGTGGCCCCGGTGCTGACGCGGATGCGCCCCTGCCGCGTGACGCGCACCGTCACCGTCTCGTAGGGGCCGCGGCCGGTGCCCTCGACGTAGTTCGCCAGCCCCAGGCCGATGGCGCGGCCCTCGGCCCGCGCCTCGTCCTTGCGGGCGGCAAAGCCGGCCCACCCGGCCTGCTCCAGCGCCGCACTCTGGGTGGCCGGATAATCGCCGCTGTCGAGCACCAGGTCGGTGCCGCCCCGCAGCTTCAGCGGCTTGCGGCAGGGCATCTGCTCGGCCCGCACGAGGTTGCGCGCGCGGATCTCCGCCCGATCGAGGCCCAGCTCGGCCGCCGCCAGATCGAGCAACCGCTCCATCACGAAGGTCGCCTGCGGCTGGCCCGCACCGCGCACCGGAGTGGCCGGCGCCTTGTTGGTCAGCGCCACCGCGATGTCGAGCCGGTAGCTCGGCACGTTGTAGGGCAGCGTCAGCATCATCCCCGAGGCATAGGGCACGTTCAGGCCGCGCGCCGTGTAGGCGCCGATGTCGTAGGTCAGCGCGCCGCTTATGCCGGCGATGCGGCCATCCGCCTCCAGCGCCATCTCCATCCGCCAGTGCTGGTCGCGCTCCTGGGTGGAGACGAGGAAATGCTCCTGCCGGTCCTCGATCCATTTCAGCGGGCGCGCGAGATGCGCCGCGACGGCCGCCACGGCGATCTCTTCGGGGTAGGTGACGAGCTTCGGCCCGAAGCCGCCGCCCAGATCGGGGACCGAAACGAAGATGTCGTCTTCGCCGCGCCCCAGCAGGGTGCAGAGCGCGGCCTTCAGCGCGTGGGGGGTCTGCGTGGAGCTCCAGACGCGCAGGCGATCCTCGAGCGGATCGGGCGCCGCGACCACCCCGCGCCCCTCCATCGAGTGCCCCCCGCCGCGGTGCAGATCGAATTCGGCCCGCACCACATGCGCCGCCGACTCGAACGCGGCATCGACCTCGCCGTAGTGGAAATCGAAGGTTGCCAGCAGGTTGTCCGGCAGCCGCGCATGAACGGCCGGGGCGGCCGGCGCGAGCGCCGCCCGGCCGTCTGCGACCGCCGGCAGCGGCTCGTAATCGACCAGCACGGCCTCGGCGGCGTCTTCCGCCTGGTGGCGCGTGACGGCCACGACGAGGGCGACCGCCTCGCCGGCATAGGCCACCTCGTCGCGCGCGAGGACGGGCCGATACACTTCGTGCCGGATCGCGGCCGAGGGCATGGCGCCGGCGACGACGCCCGAGGTGAGCAGCGGCGAAAGATCGTCGGCCGTCAGGATGGCCGCGACGCCGGGCATGCCGCGCGCCCCCTCGCAGTCGATGGCGCGGATGCGGGCATGGGCGAAGGGACTGCGCACGAAGGCGACGGCCAGCAGGCCGGGAAGCTGCACGTCGTCGACGAACCGTCCGCGGCCGGTCAGCAGCGGCGCGTCCTCGAGGCGGGGGACGGCGCGACCGAACAGCCTCTCGCCGGCGCCCGGCCGCGCGCTCGAGCCCTGACGCGGGGCCTCGTTCATGGGGCCGCGCCCTTCGTGCGGCGGCGTGCTGGGCACAAGTCGCGGGTCGTTCCAGGCGTAGGACGCAAGATCAGATCTCCGGGCCGGGCAAGACGGTCTGGCGCACGTCCGGCCGGCAGGTACCGGCCCGGACATGCATTCCACGAGCCTCGACTTGTCACATTAATCGCACTCTTTCAACGAAAATCCCGATTTTGGGACAGGGCGCGACACCCTGGCGCCGAACGATCGGCACGCCATCAGCGCGGCAGGTCCTTGTCGAGCGACGAGATCAGGTCTCGCAGGTAGCGCCCGGCGGTCTTTCCCTTCAGCGACTCGGCCCACATCTGCTCGACCACCTTCTCGTGCAGCGCGACGGCCTCGGGCGTCGAGGTGATCATGGCCACGCCCAGCCGGATGTTGGGCTGCTCGCCGAGGCGGAACGGGCTGACCGACAGCGTCCGCTTCTCGCCGGAGCGGAAGATCTGGAAGCCGACATGCGGCAGCGTGCCCGTGACGAGCCCGATCTGCACACCGATCGGTTGTTCCTCCATCAGGCGAATGATGTGCTCGACCTCCTCGCGCGCGCTCTTCTGCCGCTCCTTCAGGTCGGGTCGGGGAATGAAAGGGCGCCCGACGAAGCCCGAATGAAGCAGCCGCACGATGTCGAGCGCCGAGATCAGGTTGACGATGGTGGGCTTGCGCCGCTGATAGGTCTCGCGCCGTTCGCGCAGGATCTCGACGATTCGGTCGACGTCGCGCTCCGTCCGGTCGCGGACCTCTCGCGCTTCGGGCGCGGTCTCCTTCAGGAGCGCCTCGAGCCGCTCCACGAACTCGTCGGACGACAGCAGAAGCGACAGCGGCCCGGCGAGGATGGTGATCCGCTCGGCGCTCTCCTCGAGCTGCCGCAACCGCTCGAAATAGGTGACCGACGACGAGATGTATTCGGTCTCGACGCCGAGCAGCGTGGGCAGCGACACCTGCAGCAGGTCGGCGAGGCTGATGAGGGTCTCGATCTTGACGACGCCGCCCTTCTCGAACCGGTAGACCGCCGTGCGCGAGATGCCGAGCTTTCTGGCGATCTCCTCGGCGCTCATCCCCGTGCCCAGCCGGAAGGCGCGCAGACGCTGCCCGATCTCCTCGTATGAAATGCCCACTGCACCCTCCGCTCGCCGTCGCCGCGGCCACACCCCGCCGGGGCGTCTGACCGTTTCTGCAGGATTGACCATGCTTGCGCCGCCGCCTATCCAAATTTGAGCATGAAGTGCAATTTGAGAACGGTGCGGGGCGGGGCCGCCGCATGCGCCGCGACCGGGAGGCAACGGTGACAGGCGCGCTCAACACCCTGACGATCGAACAGATTCGCGCCGGCCTCGCTGCCGGGGCCTTTTCCGCGGCCGAGGTGGTCGAGGCCTGCCTCGCGCGGATCGCAGAGCGCGATGCGCAGGTGCACGCCTGGGTCGCGGTCGACGCGGACGGGGCGCGGGCGGCGGCCGGTGACCCGCGGCATGGCGGCCCGCTGCAGGGTGTTCCCTTCGGCGTGAAGGACGTCTTCCGCACCGCGCGCTGCCCCACGCAGATGGGCGCCGAAGCCCATGCCGGGGCCACGCACCGCTTCGACGCGGCGGCCGTGGCCATGCTGCGCGCGGCGGGCGGCGTCATGCTCGGGAAGACCGCGACGGCCGAATATGCCGGCACGGCCCCCGCCGACACGTGCCACCCCGGCGCCCCCATGCACACGCCCGGGGGCTCTTCCAGCGGGTCGGCGGCCGCGGTCGCCGATTGCATGGTGCCGTTCGCGCTCGGCACGCAGACCGGCGGCTCGGTGATCCGCCCGGCCGCGTTCTGTGGCGTGGTCGGCTTCAAGCCCACCTTCGGGCTCTATCCCGTCGACGGGATGAAGATGGCGGCGCAGAGCTTCGACACCGTGGGCCTGTTCACCCGCACGGCGGCGGATGCCGCCCTGCTCCACTCCGTCTTCCTCGACACGCCCCTGGCGGCGACCGATGGGCCGGTCCGGTTCGGCCTGCTGTCGACCCATCTCGACGACACGGTCGACCCGTCCATGGCCGCCGCGCTCGAGCGGGCCGCTGCACGGCTGTCGGAGGCGGGATGCCCCGTCGAGACGGTCGCCGCGCCGGGCTGGCTGAGCGGCCTCACCGCGCACCGCGCCGTCATCAATGCATTCGAGCGTCACCGCGCCCTCGCACCGGAAGCGTTGGAGCATGGTCATGGCTTCCGGCCGGAGACGCAGGCCACATGGGAGGCCGGGCGCGCCGTTTCGGGCGACGCCTACCTCGCCGCTCGCCGGGCCGTCGACGACGCGCGGCGCGCGGCGGCGGCCCTGTTCGACGGCGTCGACGTGCTTCTTACGCCGGCGACGCCCGGCGAGGCGCCCGCGGGCCTGCACTCGACCGGAGACCCGCGCCTGCAGGAACTCTGGACGACCCTGCACATGCCGGCACTCTGCCTTCCCTGCGACACGGGGCCGACCGGGCTGCCGCTGTCCGTCCAGCTGATCGGCCCAGCCTACGCAGATGCGCACCTTCTGGGCGCGGCGCGGGTGGCCGAAGCGGCCCTCGACGGGCGCATCGCGGAAACGGCCTGAAGACATCCCTGATCGTGCGAGACCGGGCATGGAGCGCACGGCCGCCCTCGCCCCATCCGAGTGAGCAATGTGCGGCACGAGTACCAAAAAAGGCTTGTGCCGACCTGCCGTTCCATTATTAGAACAATCCACGAGAAAATACACTCCGCGCACGACACGTCGAAGAACCCAGGGTCCCGATGGCGCTCACGCAACCGCACTTCTCCCGGCAGAACCTGCTGACGCGCCTGACGCCGGGCATGGGCGCGCATTACCGGGCGCAAGGCGTCTGGGGCGACGAGACGATCTATGATCGGGCGCGCGCCGTGGCCGAGGCCAAGCCCGCACAGGTGGCGATCCGCGACCGCGGCGTCGCCCTGACATACCGCGATCTCGTCGATCTCGCCGACCGGATGGCGGCCCGCTTCGCGAGCGAGGGCTACAAGCCCGGCGACCGCGTCGCGGCCTGGATATCGAGCCGCTGCGAGATCGCCGTACTCCTGCTCGCCTGCGCACGCTGCAGCCTCGTCTTCTGCCCCTCGCTGCACCGCAACCATACCGCCGAGGAAATCGCGCGCCTGCTCGACCGAATGGACGCCCGTCTGCTCGTCTTCGAGCGGGGCTACGGCGCCGATGCTGCGCGTCGCACCATCGACGCGGTGCTGACCGCGCAGGGCTCTCGCGTGCGCACGCGAGAGCTCGACCCTGTCGCCCCCCGCGACGCCGAGGCGATCTCCCGGGCACTCGACCTGCCGGCGGATCCTGCGCCCACCTGCGATGCGGCGCGGGCCGACGACGTGGTCTACATTGCCTTCACCTCGGGCACGACCGGCGAGCCCAAGGGCGTGCTGCACTCCAACAACACGCTGCTGTCCAACGCGCGCGCGATGGCCGGCGACTGGGGCTTCTCCGACACCTCCGTCATCTACACCTTCGGCCCGCTCAGTCACAATCTGGGCTTCGGCGCCCTCGTCCTGACGCTGCTCGTGGGCGGGGAGCTCGTTCTGCACGACGGCGCGCGGGGGGTCAGCCTGATCGACCGGCTGCGCGAAGCGGGGGCCACGTTCATCTTCGGGGTGCCCGCCCACGCGATGGACCTGCTCGCCGAGTTCGACCGCCGCCCCGACGCGACGCTCGACCATGTGCGCGGCTTCCGTATCTCGGGCGCGGCGGTACCCACATGGCTCGCGGACAAGATGCAGGGCTACGGGATCGTCCCGCAGAGCGGCTACGGCATGACCGAGGGCTGCTCGCACCATTACACCCTGCCCGACGACCCGCCGGAACGGATCGCCAGCACCTCCGGCCGCGCCTGCCCCGGCTACGAGGCGATGGTCTTCGAAATCGACGATCCCGACCGCCCGCTACCCGCCGGCGAGGTGGGCCATATCGGCGGGCGCGGCGCCAGCCTGATGCTCGGCTATTTCGACGACCAGCGCGCCACCGAGCGCGCCTTCAACCGGAACGGCTGGTTCATGACCGGCGATCTGGGCCGGATCGACGCCGACGGCTACATCACCATCACGGGTCGCCTGAAGGAGATCATCATTCGCGGCGGCCACAACATTCACCCGGCCCGGATCGAGCAACTGGCGATGAAATTCCCCCGCGTGGAACGTGCCGCGGCCCTGGGCGTGGCCGACGAACGGCTGGGCGAGAAGGTGTGCCTCGTGCTCATGTCGAAGGACGGCGGCGAGATTACCGCGGGCGAGATCCTGCCCCATCTCGACCGGGCGGGCCTGTCGCGCTTCGACATGCCCGAATACCTGCTGAACGTGCCCGAGATCCCGCTCTCGCCCTCGGGCAAGATACTGAAACGGGCGCTCGTGCCCGACATCGCATCGGGCCAGCTCCGCCCCGATCCTGTCCGCTTCGGCGAGACAGACGCCTGATGGCGGCGCATGGAGACCGGATGGCGCGCCTGCGGGCCGAGATGGAGCGGCCGCCCTTCAACCTCTGGCTCGCGCCCGAGCCGGTCTGTGCCGAGGAGGGGCGGATCGAGCTGCGGCTCAGGGCACGCCCCGAACACTGCCACCAGGCCGACCCGCCGCTCGTCCACGGCGGGGTGATCGCCGCGCTGATCGACATCGCCGGGCACGCCGTGGTGGCCGTCGAGCAGGCCCGCCCGGCGCCGACCATCGCGCTCGCCATCGACTACCTGCGCCCCGCCCCTGGCCCCGCCCTGACCGCGACGGCCCTGCTGCGCCGGCTCGGGCGCAGCATGAGCCGCGCCGATGTCGAGATCCGGGCCGGCGAGCGGCTGGTGGCGCTGGGGCGCGGCACCTTCGCCAATCCCGGCAGCGCCGAAACCGCGGGCCCCGGGCCGGACGACGCAAGATGAAGGCCGTCGTCATCGAGGAGTTCGGTCCCCCCGACCGCGCAGCCCTGCGCGACCTGCCCGAGCCGCGGCCCGGGCCCGGCGAATTGCTGATCGACGTGGCCTTCGCGCCCGTCAATTACGTCGACAGCCTGGTGTTCGCGGGTCGCTACCAGTTCCTGCCCGAACGCCCGTTTACCCCCGGCAAGGGGCCCGTGGGCACGGTGCGCGCCGTGGGCGAGGGCGTCGAGGGCTTCGCCGCGGGCGACCGCGTGCTCGGCATGGCCGAGCATGGCGGCTATGCCGAGCAGGCGCTGGTGCCCGCGGTGCACAGCTACGTCCTGCCCGAGAAGGTGTCGCTCGAGGATGCCGCGGCGATGTCGCTGGCCTATGACACCGCCTGGGTCACGCTGGTCGAGCGGGGGCGCCTGAAGGCCGGCGAGACGGTGCTGGTGCTCGGCGCGACGGGGGCCGTGGGCAGCGCGGCGCTGCAGCTCGCACGCGCCCGCGGGGCGCGCACGATCGCGGCGGTCTCGTCGATGGCACGGGCCGACGCGGTGCGGGCCGCCGGCGCCGACGCGGTCGTCGACCTGTCAGCGCCCGACCTGCGCGATAGCCTGCGCGCACAGGTGCACGCGCTCACCGACGGCCGCGGCGCCGACGTGGTGGTCGACCCGCTCGGCGGCGAAGTCTTCGACGCCGCCCTGCGCTGCGTGGCGTGGCGGGGCCGGCTCGTCGTCGTCGGCTTCGCCGCCGGCCGCATTCCCGAGGTCAGGGTCAATTACCTGATGCTGAAGAACATCGAGGTCAGCGGCGTGCAGGTGAGCGACTACCGCAAGCGGATGCCGGACCTGATGCGGGAGTGCTTCGCCGAAGTGTTCGCGCTCGCCGCCGAGGGGCGCATCCGCCCCGGCGAGCGCACCTGCTATCCGCTGGACTCGTTCGCGCAGGCCCTGAACGACGTCGTCGCGCGGACGGCCCGCGGACGGGCGCTGTTGCAGCCATGACCGGGCGCGCGGCCTGGTGCGCTCGGGCGCATCGTCCGGCCGCACCCGGCCCACATGGCCGCGCGGCCCGCGCGCGAGCGCAGCGTGCCTGACGCCACGACCCTGGGCTTCCTCGCGGCGGCGCTCGTCGCGGCCGCCATCGGGCTGTGGCTGGGCGGCGCAACGGTGGTGACGCAAAGCGCCACCGACACGGCGCTGCTGTCGCTGCAGATCCTGCCGCAGCTGGCCTGCGGACTGATGATCGGCGCCTTCGTCGGCGTTCTGCTGCCGCGCGACCTGCTGATCCGCTGGGTGGGGGAGGAATCGGGCCTTGCCGGCCTCGCCATCGCCAGCATCGGCGGGGCGTTCATGCCGGGCGGGCCGTTCGCGGCGTTCCCCGTCATCCACGCCCTCTACCGCGCCGGTGCGGGCGCCGGCGCGGTTGTGGCCTTCCTCGTGGCGTGGTCCTGCGTGGGGGTGAACCGCCTGTTCATCTGGGAGATCCCGTTCCTCGGCACACAGTTCGGCCTGCTGCGCCTGGTCAGCACCCTGCCTCTGCCCTTGCTGGCCGGCCTCGCCGCAAACGCGCTGGTGCGCGCGTTTCCGTCGCTCGACACCCCCGACAAGGACGGCGGATGACCGGGCCGCTGCTGTTCCTGCTGGGGCTGACCCTTGCGCTGGGTCTGCTGGTGGCGCGGCGCGCGCCGCATCAGATGGGCCCGGCGCTCGCCGACGCGGCCCGGCAGGGCCGCAAGATCGGGCTGCGCATCCCGCTGGGCATCTTCATCGCCACCGTTCTGGCACAACTGATCCCGCGCGAGGCGATCGGGCCGGTGATCGGCCCTGAGAGCGGGGTGCGCGGCATCCTCGCGGCCACCGCCTTTGGCGCGATCATGCCGGGCGGGCCGATGGTGACCTTTCCCATCGCGCTCATGGTGTGGGACATGGGCGCGGGCAAGGCGCAGATCGTCGCCTTTCTCGTTTCGTGGTCGATCTTCGCGGTGCATCGCATCCTGTCGTTCGAACTGCCGCTGATGGGGGGCCGGTTCGTGGCGCTCCGGCTGCTGTCGGCATGGTATCTGCCCCCGCTCGCCGGGCTGATCGCCCTCGCCCTCATCCCGCTCGTGCCGGCCTTCTGAGATGCGGTGCTGGCCCGATCATGTCGGCATGCGCCGGCGAGACGCGCGCCGGGGCGGTTTGCCGCCCGCCGCCGGCCCCTGCAAGCTGGCGAACGCGCCGGGCGCGCCAGGAGGATCGCCGAGATGAGCGAACGCAAGAGACGACTGATCATCGGCCTCACAGGGGCCTCGGGGGTGATCTACGGGGTGCGGAGCCTGCAGTTGCTGCGCGACGTGCCCGACATCGAGACCCATGCGGTGATCTCGCCCTCCGCGCTCGTCACCGCGCAGAGCGAGCTCGACATGACCGCGAAGGAGATCCGCGCCCTGCCGGACGTGGAGCATTCGTTCAAGGATATCGGCGCCGCCATCGCCTCGGGCTCGTTCCGCACCGAGGGGATGCTGGTCGCGCCCTGCTCGATCAAGACGCTGAGCGGCATCGCCAATTCTTATGCCGACCAGCTGATCGTGCGCGCCGCCGATGTCTGCCTGAAGGAGCGCCGGCGCCTCGTGCTGATGCTGCGCGAGACGCCGCTGCATGCCGGGCACCTGCGCCTGATGCAGCAAGCGACCGAGGCCGGCGCGGTGATCATGCCGCCGGTGCCGGCCTTCTACGCCCGTCCCCGCAGCCTCGACGACATCGTGACCCATTCGGTCGTGCGCGCGCTCGACCTGTTCGGGATCGAGGCGGCGCGCATCCCCCGGTGGAAGGAGGACGGCGAATGACCGCGCACGGCGCATCCGGCAACGCAGCAGAGCCGGGCGCCGCGTTCTGGCGCTTCTCGCTGTCGGTCTACGGGCAGCAGGGGGTGCCCGACATCTGCCTCGCCCTGCAGGACGCGCACGGCGTCGACGTCAACGTGCTGCTCTACCTTCTCTTCCGCGCCACCTGGGGCGCGGAGCTGGACGCCGACGAGATCGCCCGGCTCGACGCCGCGATCGCCCCCTGGCGCGACGAGGTGGTGCGCCCGCTGCGCGGCGTGCGACGTGCGCTGAAGGGCGCCGCGCTGGCCCGGATCGCCGCCGACGACGATCGCCTGCGGCAGCGGATCAAGTCCGCCGAACTGGAGGCCGAGCGGCTGCAACAGATGGCGCTCGCCCGCCTCGGCGAAGCGATGGCCGGCACCGAGACCGCGCCCGACGCGGCCCTGGGCGCCGCGTGGCGCGCCTATGGCGCTCATCTTGGCTCGGATCTGCCGGCAGATGCCCTGACGGGGCTTTTGCAGGCGATCCGAATCGCCCAGCCGGGCGATGCAGACGGGTAAGATTGTGACTCCGGGTGCCGCGCGAAACCCGGGCTGGCGGCGCTCGATCTGCCGCTTCGTCGACCGGTATTGGGACGGCCCTGCGCCTGTCGTGCCAAAAATGAGAAATTGTGTTGATTTTGAAAAAATGGCGTGCTCTCTTCCGCGACAGGAAACCGCAGGGGACGCGCCGACCGTGATGATGGCCGGGTCGACCAGCCCGCGGCCGATGGCCCGCGGCGCGAGCGCAGGAAGGACGTGCCCTTGATCGACACAGTGTTTCAGGCCCTCGCGATCATCCTGGAGCCGGAGCGGCTGGTCCTGCTGTTCGGCGGCGTGATCCTCGGCCTGATGGTGGGGGTCATCCCCGGCCTCAGCGGCGTGGTCGCACTGGCGATCCTGATCCCCTTCACCTACGGCCTCGATCCCTACGCGGCCTTCGCGCTGCTGATCGGCATGCACGCGGTGACCACCAATTCCGACCTGATCCCCGCCGTCCTGTTCGGCGTGCCCGGCACGGTCGGGGCGGCCGCGACGGTGGTCGACGGCCACCAAATGGCCAAGAACGGCGAGGCCGGGCGCGCCTTCGGCGCGGGCTACGCCGCCTCGCTGATCGGCGGGCTCGCCGGGGCGCTGCTGCTCGCGGTGGTGATCCCCGCCATCCGCCCGCTCGTGCTGCATCTTGGCTCGCCGGAACTCCTGGCCTTCGCCATCTTCGGCCTGTCCATGGTGGCCGTGCTCAGCGGAACGGCGCCGCTCAAGGGCCTCGCGGGCGCCGCGCTCGGCCTGATCATCGCGCTGGTGGGCTACACGCCGCAATCGGGCACCCTGCGCTGGAGCTTCGACATCCTCTACCTGTGGGACGGGCTGCCGCTCGTCCCGGTCACGCTAGGCCTGTTCGCGGTGCCCGAGATCCTCGAGATGGTGTCGAAGCGGTCGGGCATCGCCGGGAACCGCACCGTGGCCGACCTCGGCATCGCCTCGCAATGGCAGGGCTTTCGCGATGTCCTCAGGAACTGGCGGCTGACGCTCCGCTCGAGCTGGATGGGCACGCTGCTGGGCGCCGTGCCGGGGCTCGGCTCGGCCTCGATCGACTGGATCGTCTACGGCCAGGCGCAGCGCTCGACCAAACCGCCCCACACCTTCGGCCATGGCGACGTGCGCGGCGTGATCGCGCCGGAGGCCGCCGTCAACGCCAAGGAGGGCGGCGCGCTGGTGCCCACCATCGCCTTCGGCGTGCCCGGCGGCGCGGGCATGGCGGTGCTGCTCAGCGCGTTCCTGCTGCACGGCATGGTACCGGGTCCCGACATGCTGGGCGAGAAGCTCGACTTCACCTACTCGATCGTGTGGAGCCTCGCGCTCGCCAACATCATCGCGACGGTCATCTGCCTGTCGCTCAGCGGGTATTTCGCCCGCCTGTCGCTGGTGACGCCGGGCAAGCTGGTGCCCCTCGTGCTCGCCTTCATCCTGATCGGCGCCTACCAGGGCACCGCCAATATCGGCGATCTCTACGTTCTGGTCGTCTTCGGCATTCTCGGCTGGATCCTCAAGCAGAACGGCTGGCCGCGGCCGCCGATCATGCTGGGCTTCGTGCTCGGCGCCCTGTTCGAGAAATACATGTTCATCTCGGTGCAGATCTTCGGCTGGGGGTGGCTCCTGCGCCCCATCGTGCTGCTGATCCTCGCGGGCGCGCTCTGGGTCATGTACAAGCCCCTCAAGGAGAGCATTTCGGCCATCGCCCGCGACCTCAAGGGCGTTCGCGGCCGCGGCATCCGCCCGGCGCCCGGCGCACTCGTCTCCTTCGGCGTGATCGCGGTGCTTCTGGGGCTTTTGTGGACAGCGCGTGACTGGCCGGCCTCGGCGCAGCTCGTCCCGCTGACGGCCATCGCCTTCGGCCTCGTGGTGACCGGGCTCAACCTCGCCACCGAGCTGTTCCGCCCCGTGCCGCAGGCGGCCGCGGCCGTCGCGTTCGGCGGCGGCGCCGGGTCGGGCAGCCCGACCGGGGCCGCCGTCGCCGCGCCGGGCCCGGCGGGCGGCCCGACCGACACGCCCGACGCCGCCGAGGCCCGCCTGCGCAGCATGCGCGCGCTGCGCTTCATCGGGTGGCTGGTGGGCTACCTCGTCTTGACGCTCCTGATCGGGCTTCTGCCGACCGTGGTGGTGATGACCTTTCTGCTGACGCTCGTGGAGTTCCGCGAGCGCCTCCGGACGGCGGTGATCGCGACAGTGCTCGGCGGCGGCTTCATGTGGGTCTGCTTCGACCAGGTGTTCCGGGTGCGCTGGCCGAGCGCGGCCCTGGGCGACCTCCTGCCGGGGCTGAGCCGCGCCACGGGGCTGTTCTGACATGCGGGCGCCGCGGGCAGACGGGCCACCGGGCACGACGAGGGGGCACCCTTCGATCCGCCCCGTCAGCGGCGCGCACGGCGGACAACACGGCGGACACCTCGACAAGAACGGTATCGCAACCCAACAGAGGAGACTGACAATGGACATCAGACCCATCCCGGCCGTGAAGGCCGCCGTCGCCGCGCTGGCGGCCTCGCTCGTCGCGGCGGCCCCCGCGACGGCCCAGGACGTGGCCGACTTCTACGACGGCAACGAGGTCGCCATGATCATCGGCTACGGCCCCGGCGGCGGCTACGACGCCTATGGCCGCCTCGTGGCGCGGCACATGAGCAAGCACCTGCCGGGCAGCCCGACCTTCGTGCCCGAGAACATGCCCGGCGGCGGCAGCCAGATGGCGGCGGCCTTCGTGCATTCGGCCGCGCCGAAGGACGGCACGGTGATGGCGACCTTCGCGCCGACCGTGGCCGTCGGCAACATGACCGGCATCGTGCCGTTCGACGGGCGCGAACTGGTCTGGATCGGCAGTGTCACGAACCGCGTCAACGTCTGCGTCTTCTCGACCGACTCGGAGGTGCAGAGCTGGGACGACATGAAGGAGGTCGAACACATCCTGGGCGGCGAGGGCGCGGGCGCGGATGTCGACGCCGTCTCGACCCTGCTGATCGAGGTGTTCGGCACCAAGGGGAAGCTGGTGACCGGCTATCCCGGCACCGCCGAGATGTTCCTGGCGATGGAGCGCGGCGAGATCGACGGCATCTGCGGGATGTCCTGGGGCTCGACGCGCAGCCGCTTCGCCGACCAGCTCACCGCCGGCGACGTGCAGGTGCTGGCGCAGATCGCGCCCAACCCGGCGGCCGATCTCGACGCGCCCAACGTCATCGCCGAGATCACCGACCCCGAGCTGAAGCAGGTCGCCAACTTCATCCTCGCCGGCTCGACCATCGGCCGCCCCTACGCCACCGCGCCGGGAACGCCGCCCGAGCGGGTCGAGGCGCTGCGCCGCGCCTTCGACGCGACGATGCAGGACGAGGAGTTCCTCGCCGAGGCCGCGCAGGTGCAGCTCGAGATCAATCCGTCGACGGGCGAGTTCCTGACCGATCTGCTCGAAGAGCTCTACGCGACGCCCGAAGACATCATCACGCAGGCCTCGGCCATCCTGGGCGAGTGAGCCCCACCGAGGCCGCGGGCATTCGCCTGTCCCGTGCTCCCGGCAGGCGAGGCGGGCACCCCCCTGACAGGGGGTGCCCTGCTCTGCCCCGGCATGCCGGGGCCGTGCGGCGCGCAGCGGCGGCATCCGCCACGAAACGCAGAGGGAGCGCATGAAACGAGCGGAGAGCCGGCAATGACCGACCCCAGGCACCTCGTCGCCACGGCCAACCGCCTGCTGAACAACGAGGGCGTGCTCGACGCGTTCGGCCATGTCAGCCTGCGCCATCCCGACCGGCCCGATCGCTATTTCCTCGCCGTGGCCAAGGCGCCGCCGCTCGTCGGGCCGCAGGACGTGATCGAACACGACCTCGACAGCGAGCCGGTCGAGCCGGCCCCGGGGCGGCTGTGCTCCGAGCGGGTGCTGCACGGCGCCATCTACCGCAGCCGGCCCGACGTGATGGCCGTCTGCCACCACCATGCCCCGGCCATCATGCCCTTCTGCATCTCCGACATCCCGCTGGAGCCGGTCAACCAGCTCGGCGGCACGTTCGGCGCGGCGGTGGCCGTCTGGGACAGCCACGACGCGTTCGGCGACACCAACCTGCTCGTCACCCGGCAGGACGAGGCCGACAGCGTGGCCGCGTCCCTCGGCGCGGGCTGGACCGTTCTGATGAAGCGCCACGGCGCGCTCGTCGCCGGGCGCAGCTTGAAGGAGCTGGTGTTCCGCGCCGTGCACGGATGCGACAATGCGAGGGCGCTGGCGACGGCGCGGGCGATGGGCGGCCACGTCAGCCCGCTGACCGAAGGCGAGCGCGCGCTCACGGCGGAGCTGCGCGAGGCCCCCGTCGCGCGGTGCTGGGACTACTGGATCGACCGGCTTGACCGTGCCGGGCGGGTGCCCTGACGCAGGGGTACGATACACGGCTCCACCAGACGCCGGGCCACCAGACAACGCAGGAGAGGGGCCATGAACCAGCAGGACAGACGCCCGCGCGAGGGGGCGGCCACCGGGATCGGCCGCAGCGTGCCGCGCAAGGAAGACCTGCCGCTCGTGCGCGGCGAGGGGCGCTTTGCCGCTGACATAGACTTTCCCCACCAGCTGCACATGCGCGTCGTCCGTTCGCCGCTCGCCTTCGGAAAGATCCGCGGGATCGACGCGGACGAGGCGCTGGCCATGCCCGGACTCGTCGCCGTCTGGACGCATGACGACATCGCGCATGTCCCGCCCATCCCCATCCGCAAGACGAAGGTGCCCGGCCTCGACCGCTACCGGCAGCATATCCTGGCCGACACCTTCGTCCGCTACGTGGGCGAGCCG
The DNA here is from genome assembly GCA_001314685.1 of Rhodobacteraceae bacterium HLUCCA09. Taxonomy (GTDB): domain Bacteria; phylum Pseudomonadota; class Alphaproteobacteria; order Rhodobacterales; family Rhodobacteraceae; genus HLUCCA09. Next base: position 11,345 of record LJNT01000176.1, on the reverse strand, counting down.
GTGGCCGTGGTCTTCGCCACCTGCCCCTACACGGCCGAAGACGCCGCCGAGGCCGTGATCGTCGACGTGGACGCGATGACGCCTGTTCTGGATGCCACCGCGGAGCCCGGGCGCTTCTCGCCCGATCTGGGCACCGAGCCCGCCTGCCTGCGCCGCGCCTACGGCGATGTCGACGGCGCGTTCCGGCAGGCCGCCGCCATCGTCTCGCTCGAGCTCGAGATCGGCCGGCATTCCGCCATCCCGCTCGAGACGCGCGGCGCCGTCGCCCGCTACGACGCCGCGAGCGACGTGATCGAGTTGCACGGCGCCGCCAAGAAGCCGCACTGGAACCGCGACCGCATCGCCGAAATGCTGGGCCGCGACCGCGCCGGCGTGCAGGCGTTCGAGGGCAACGTGGGCGGCAGTTTCGGCACGCGGGGCGAGCTCTACCCCGAGGACGTGCTCGTCTGCCTTGCCGCGCAGAGCCTGCGCCGCCCGGTGAAGTGGATCGAGGACCGCCGCGAACACCTGCTGACCGCCAACCAGTCGCGCCAGCAGCTCCACCGCATCCGCGCCGCCGTCGATGCAGAGGGGCGGCTCCTGGCGATCGACGACGAGTTCTACCACGACCAGGGCGCCTACCCGCGCACCCACGGCACCCGCGTCGTCGACCTGACGCTCTCGACGCTGACCCTGCCCTATGCCGTGCCCGCCTACCGCGTCGCCGGCCATTACCGGCTGACCAACAAGACGCCCTGCGCCACCTACCGCTCGCCCGGCCGCTACGAGGGCACCTTCGTGCGCGAACGCCTGATGGACGCCATCGCGGCCGAGTTGGGGCTCGACCCCGTGACCGTGCGGCGGGTCAACCTCGTCGGCCCCGAAGACATGCCCTACCGGCGGCCGCTCGAGCCGATCGACGTCAAGGTGGTGCCGGATTCGGGCGACTACCCGCTCCTGCTCGACAAGCTGCTCGCCTTCTGCGACTGGCCGGCGCTGTGCGCCGCGGCGGAGGCGCGGCGCGCGGCGGGCGAGGCGGTCGGGCTCGGACTCGCGCTCTTCGTCGAGAAGAGCGGCGGCCCCGTCGACGGCGTGCGCCTGACCGTCGACGAGAGCGGCACCGCCACGCTCGTCACCGGCGCCTCGGCGGTCGGCCAGGGAATGGAGACGGCGCTGTCGCAGATCTGCGCCGAGGCGCTGGGGGTCGACTACGCCCGCGTGCGCGTCGTGCACGGCCAGACGAACCGGATCGACTACGGCAACGGCGCCCATGCCTCGCGCGTCACCATGATGTCGGGCAACGCCACGCATATCGCGGCCCTGAAGGTGCGCGACCGGGCGCTCGACGTGGCTGCGATGATGCTGCAGGTCGATCGCGCGCAGCTGAGCGTCGCCGACGGGATCGTGCGCGCGGGCGACGGCGACGGCGCCCCTGCCGTCTCGCTCGCCGAGATCGCGCGCGCCCTGTCGCCCGACGTCCACAAGGGCCGCGACGGCGACCCCGGCCTGAGCGCCGAGGGCTGGTTCGCCGCCGACTCCACCAGCTACCCGTATGGCGGCCATGTCGCGCAGGTGCAGGTCGACCGGGCGACGGGCCGCGTGACGGTCGAACGCTACTGGATGGCCTACGATGTCGGACGGGCGGTCAACCCGATGATGGTCGAGGGCCAGCTCGTGGGCGGCTACGCACAGGGCCTCGGCGGCGCGCTCTACGAAGAGTTCGCCTACGACGCGCAGGGGCAGCCGCTCTCGACGACGCTGGCGGACTACCTGCTGCCGAGTTCGGCCGAGGTGCCACCCCCCGAGGTGCTGATCACCGAGGATTGCCCGAGCCCCATAGGCCCCCTCGGAGTGAAGGGGGCGGGAGAGGGCGGCACCACGGCCGTCGGCGCCGCCATCGCCTCGGCCATCGACGCCGCGCTCGGCCGGCACGGCGTGGTCACGCGCCTGCCGGTCACGCCGGCGCGGCTGAGGTGCGCCCTCGGGCGCGGCGAGACCGACGCCGAGCCTGTCTCGACGTGCAGTACTCCCCAGGGCGGCCTGCTGCGTGGTGTCTTTCGCGGCCTGTAACGGTGCCGCGCCCCATCAGGCGGCAACGGAAGCCTTCGGCAGGTGGCCATGGCGACGTGAACCGGTGTGAAGGAAAGGGAACCGGGCACGGGCAAGCCATGTCCATCAGCGCCAAGATAGGGGTGGCCCGTCGCGCGGGTGGGAGCCGATGGTGGAACCGGCCGCCGGGTGAAGCCAGGGCGGGCGCCAACGCCTGATCCGGGCAGTGTCCGCCTATGCCGGGCAGGCGGGGGAGGTGCGCGGCGCCTCGGTGGCTCGCGGGTATGAGAGCAGCCTTCCGTGTCACGCGCCTAGACCCTGGGCAGGTCGGGCAGCTCCGGCAAGGCGGGGAGCGCGTCAGCGCCCCCGTCGGCATCCCCTCCCGCCTCCGGAAGGGGCGGCAGGTCGGCGAGGTCGGGCAGGCCAGCGAGGGGATCGAGGTCTCCGCCCGGCGCGTCGTCGGCACCGCCGAGCCCGGGCAGGTCGGGCAGGCCGCCGGCATCGGGCAGGTCAGGCAGGTCGGCCCCTCCACCGGCGCCGAGGCCGGGCATGGGCGGCATGCCCGGGCCGGGCAACGCCGCGCCGCCCGGCGCGGTGCTCCACGGCTCCTGCTCCTCTGCCGATGCGCCGTCGGCCGGTCGCGCGGCGCTCTCGCCGGGGGCACCGCCCGACAGGCGCACGGCGCGACGCCCGCCGCTCTGCCCGAGGCGGCCGCGGGCGACGGCAGAGCCGTCTGCGCCGACGAGCATCGTCTCGTCGAGGGCGGCGCCGGGGATCGGCAGTTCCTGCCCCGGCTGCAGCCCCTCCAGCGCCCCGAAAGGCAGGCGCAGGCGATGCAGCACGGCCTCGAGCGCCACGGTGCCCCGCAGCACCTGTTCCTCCAGCGCCTCGGCCCAGGGCACGGCATCCTGCGGCTCTTCCGGCTCGGCCACCGGCGCGGGGGCGGAGGTGCCCCTCTGCGTGCCGGGCGCGGGTTGCCCCATGGGCCCTCGCCCCTCGGACGGGACAGCGAGCACCATGTTGGCGGTGCGCCGCCCTCCCTCGAGCTCGGCGATCAGGCGATGCACGCGGTAATCGATATCGTCGAACATCAGGCCCAGCGGGCGGGGATCGTCGAGAAAGCTGTCGTAGCCGAAGCCGGCCGCCCAGCGCGCGGGCGGCAAGCCGAGGAACGGCGCCTCGAAGCCGCGCAGGATCTCGTCGATCACATCGGCTGCGAGCGCGGCGTCGGTGCGGGTGGGGCGGCGCGATCGCGGCGGCCGGTCGGCCAGCTGACCGGTCATCAGTTTCTCGATCACGGCCGAGAGCAGCGCGGGGTCGAACACCATGAGCCCCTGTGCCTCGCCCGGTCCCTCGAGCACGGCGAGCAGACCACCCTCGGGGATCGTGTCAAGCAGCTCGGCCAGCGTGCCGGTGCGCCCGCTGCAGGAGGTGACGTTGGCCACGAGGCCGAGGCGGCGGTCGCAGGCCTGCACGAAGGCGGTCGACAGCGCCTTGGCCGGCGTGACCTGGCGGGAGGCGGTGACGGAGGTGCGCCCCGCCTCGACCTTGCGCCTGAGCGCCGTGTTCGCTTCCTCGTTGCCCATGCCGCTCGCGTGCCCTGCCCCGTCCCGGCGCCCGGCCCTGCGGCCGGCCCTGGCAGTGGCGCGGCCGCGCCCTGCCCTGTGCCCACCTTGCCCCGCCACCTCTTCGGAAATGGTTAACACAGCTTCGCTCGCGCCACGTCAGCCCGGGCGGCTCATTCCGCCGCGGCGTGCCGGGCCTCTGCCCGGCGCGCGGCCTGCTGCGGGGTCGACTGGCCCTCGGGCGCGGCGAGCGGCAGGCGCAGGCGGAAGCCTGCACCGCCCTGACCCGGCAGGTAGGCGATGTCGCCGCCGAGCCGCGCCATGATCTCGCGACAGATGGCGAGGCCGAGGCCGGTGCCACCGGCGGCCGAGGTATCGGAGAGGCGGGAGAACTTCTCGAAGATGATCTCGCGGCTCTTTTCGGGGATGCCGGACCCGTTGTCGACGAAGTCGACCTGCACGCCGCGCTTCGTGCGCGCGGCCCGGACCGTCAGCTCCGGACGCGGCGCGTCGCAATACTTGCGCGCGTTGCCCATCAGGTTGACGAAGACCTGCACCAGCCGGTCGGCATCCGTCCGCAGCATCAGCCCCGCCTCGGCCAGCCGGTCGCGGTGCACGACCAGCCCGCCCTTGCCCTCGAGCACGCCCGAGGCCGCCTCTGCCCGGTCGAGAAGCTCGGTGACGGCGACGGTGGAGAGGTTGAGGCGCACGCTCGCGTTCTCCAGCGCAGAGAGGTCGAGAAGGTCGTCGAGCAGGCGCGTGAGACGAAGCGCCTCGTCATGGATGACGCCGGCGAAACGCACCTGGTCGGCCTCGTCCACGCCCCCTTCCCGCAGGATCTCCGAGAAGGCGCGGATCGAGGTCATGGGCGTGCGCAATTCGTGGCTGATCTGGCTGAGGAACGCATCCTTCTGGTGCGACAGCTCGGTCAGCTTGGCGTTGGCCGCCTGGAGCTGGCGGGCGGTGCGGGCGAGCTCGGCCGACTTGGCCTCGAGCTGCGAGGAGTATTCGAGGATCTGCTGCGCCTCGTCGGCGACGCGCATCAGGTCTTCCACCAGCACGTTGGAGCCGCCGGCGATCTGCGCCACCATGGCGTGCGCCGTGGCCGAGCCGACCGAGCCGGCGAGCTCGCGCTCCAGCCGGGCGAGGAAGGCGGGCGTGGCGTCGGGCAGGTAGCCGGCCTTGCCCTGCTCGGCGGCGGCGGTGTGAAACAGCTCCTGCGCCTGTTCGGCGCCGAGAATGCGCTGCGCCATCATCAGCAGATCCTCCGCCGGCGCGTTGCCCCGCGCCCAGCCGCGCTCGCCCAGCGTGTGCTCGAAGACGTTGACGACCTGCGCGCCCTGCAGACGCTCAAGCGGCGTGGGAAAGGTCAGGATCGAGACGAGGCAGTAGGCGCCGGTGTTGAGCAGCATCGACCAGAAGGTGGCATGCACCACCGGGTCCATCCCCTCGATGCCGAACAGCGCCTGCGGCCGCAGCCACCAGAGGCCGAACGGCCCGTGCTCGAGCACCGAGAGCGGCAGGGGGCCGGCGGGCCCGAAGCTCGGCAGGAACAGCGCATAGAGCCAGATCGCGAAGCCCACCGCGAGGCCCGCCGCCGCGCCCGCCCGCGTGCCGCCGCGCCAGAACAGCCCGCCGATCGTGGCCGGCAGAACCTGCGCCGTGCCGACGAAGGCGATGATTCCGATCGCGGCCAGCGCCGCCGAGCCGCCCGACAGGCGGAAGTAGAGATAGCCGAGGAACAGCACGCCGGCGATGGCGAAGCGGCGGGCGCGCAGCACCACGCGGCGGACGTCGCCCGAGACCACCGCGCCCTCCTGGCGGGCGAGGTAGAGCGGCATCACGATGTGGTTCGACACCATGGTGGCCAGAGCGATGGAGGCGACGATCACCATCGACGTGGCCGACGAGAAGCCGCCGAGAAAGGCGAGCAGCGCCAGCCCCTCGCGCCCCTCGGCGAGCGGCAGGGTCAGCACGAACATGTCCGGGTTGGCGCCCTCGGGCATCCGCTCGAGTCCCACCACGGCGATGGGAATGACGAAGAGCGACATGGCGAACAGGTAGAGCGGAAAGGCCCAGGCGGCGGTCGCCAGATGCGCCTCGTCGGCGTTCTCGACCACCAGCACCTGGAACATGCGCGGCAGGCAGATTACCGCCGCCGCCGAGCAGAAGACCAGGCCGGCCCAGCGCGCGGGGTCGACCCCCCAGGTCGAGATGGAAGAGGCGTCGATCCGCGCCAGCATGTCGGCGGGGCCCGAGCCGAGGCCCCAGACGACGAAGATGCCCACGGCGAGCAGCGCGATCAGCTTGACGACGGCCTCGACGGCGATGGCCATGACGACGCCGTGGTGGCGCTCGTTGGCGTCGAGGTTGCGGGTGCCGAAGAGGATGGTGAAGACGGCGAGCCCGGCCGCCACCCAGAGCCCGGAGGCGGCCGATCCCTCGCCCGGCAGCCCGTCTTCCGAGAACACCCCGAACGACTGGGTGACCGATTGCAGCTGGAGCGCGATGTAGGGCGTCGTGCCGACCAGCATCAGCACCGTGACCATGCCGCCGAGCAGCGTCGACTTGCCGTAGCGCGACGAGATGAGGTCGGCGATCGAGGTGATCCGCTGGGCGCGGCCCACGCGCACGAGCTTGCGCAGCAGCAGCCACCAGCCGGTGAAGACGAGCGTGGGGCCGAGATAGATCGTGACGAATTCCAGCCCCGAGCGCGCCGCGTAGCCGACCGCGCCGTAGAAGGTCCACGCCGTGCAGTAGACCGACAGCGACAGCGTGTAGACGAGCGGCGAGGACAGCCAGCCCGCCTTCCCCCCGCGCGCCCCGCGCTCGGCCGCGGCGGCGACGACGAACAGGAACGCCACGTAGATCAGCGACAGGACGACGAGCAGGTTGAGGGTCACGGCGCGCGGTCTCGCGCCGGGGCATGCCTGGGGCCGGCCCCTCCGCCCTCCGCCCCGCTCACGGCCGGGTCGGCCCGCGCGTGGTCGAGGGCGCGCAGCGGGGCGGCGAGCCGCCGGGCGAGGAGGCCGGCCGCCACGATCAGGCCGAACCAGGCGAGGAACAGGTAGACCGCGCCGGAGGCGGTCTTGTGGTCCTCGGCCCAGAGCAGCGGCAGCAGCAGGAGCGCCGTTCCGAAGAACGGCAGCAGGCGCGCGGCATCCATCACCCGGCGGTGGCGGTATGTCTCGCGGTGGAGAAAGAGCGGCGCCCGACCACGGACGGCCCCGATCGGGTCGAGGCCCTGGCCCTCACCCTGGCCCTGGCCGCGGGTCGGGCCGGGCCGGGGCGCTTCGCTCATGCGCGGGCCGGCGGCCGCGTCCGCCTCGCCCGCGTCCGCCTCGCCCGCGTGCGGCCCCTGCCCCGCTTGCGCGCCTGTGGTCTCGTCGGGCGGCGGCGCGGCCATGGCCCTGCCCTCAGCCTTCGCGCCCGACCGGAGAGCGCAGGGCGGCCTGCCCGTCGTCGCGCCCATCCGCCGCGGCGCCGCTGCCCTCCTCCGTCGCCGCGTCCTGGCCGGGCCTCGCGTGCATGGCGTTGACGGCGGCGAGCACCTCGGAGTTGGCGAACGGCTTGGTCATGAAGCGGGTGACGCCGTAGCGCTCGGCCTGCTCGCGGTCGCGCCCCTGCCCCTTGGCCGTCAGCATGAGCACCGGCAGATCGCTCGTGGCCGGGTCGGCCCGCAGGTCGCGCAGGATGTCGAAGCCCGATCGCCCGGGCAGCATCACGTCGAGCACCAGCACGTCGGGCTCTGTCCGCCCGATCGCCTCGAGCGCCGTCGTCCCGTCGGAATGGGTGGCCACGTGCCAGCCGTCGCGCGACAGGATGAAGCGGATCGCCTCGATGATATTCGGCTCGTCCTCCACCAGAAGGATGCGCTTGATCATTCGGCCGTCTCCTCCCGCGGGCCACCCGGATCTCTCGTCCGGTCGGGCCCACGCAAAAGAGCATCGCGCATGTGCGGGAGCGTGTCAAAGCGGCGTCGCGTCAGCCGCCGTCACCGGCTCAGCCGAGTTCGGCCATGATCGAGGGCTCGCGGCGGGCGGCGCAGCCATGGCGCGGGCAGATCCGACACGAGGTGCCGACGGCAAGCGGCGCGGTGCGCAGGGCCTCGGGCACGGCCGTCGCAGGGTGCGTGTCGGCCAGGTCGAGCGGCACGACCAGCATCAGCGCCTCCAGCACCTGCGGGCCGCCGAAGCCCGCGGGCTGCGAGGGCCGGCAGAGCGCGTAGGCGACGAACAGGCCCGGCGCGCGGCCGGCCACCTCGACCACATGGCGCACGGGCGCCATGGGCCGCGACAGTGCCTCGTAGAGCGGCCAGAGCGGACAGGCGGCGGAATAGCGCGGCAGGGCGAACCCGGCGACCGGCTTGCGGAACGTCAGGGTGCCCGAGCCGTCGCAGGCCACCAGCCCCACAATGCCGCCGAGGGCGTCTTCCGGCAGGGCGGCGAGGCGGCGGAATACGGCAGGGAGATCGACCCCGAACCGCGCCGAGAGCGCGGCGGGATCGACCCCGTGCTCAGCCACCGCCTCCCGCATGCGGGCGAGCGGCATGTGCTCGGCGTCCTGCCGGGTGCGGCGCAGCCAGCCCACCGCCATCTCGCGCGCCGCGCGACTCCGCAGCCCGTCTGCGCGGGCGACCAGGTCTTCGGGGTCGGGCGGCAGGGCGCGTTCCATCTCGGGGGCGTGGTAGCCGCGCTCCGACAGCCAGAGGTCGAGCTCTTCCTGCGGGGTCTGGCCGGCGAACTCGGCGCTGGCGGCCGCGTCGAGGTAGCTCACCAGGCCCTCGGCGCTCTCGGCCAGGCGGCGGCTCTCCTCGGCGATGTTGCGGTGAAAGCGGTCGCGCCACTCGGGGTCGAGATCATCGGTCTCGACCAGGATGCCCGCAGTGGAGCGAATGGCGGTGATCGTCGACAGGATCTCGTGCAGCGAGGCTGACAGGAACGGGTCGTGCGTCATGCGGTCGGACAGCACCTCGACGGTGCGCTCGAGAGAGAGCGCGCGGCGGCGCGTGTCGGCCAGAAGCTGCGCGATGCCGGGAAAACGGCCGACGAACTCCTCGAGCCGTGGAAGATCCTCCGAGCCCGCGCGATGATCGGCGGCGGCCTCGCGCAGGGTGTTGACCAGCGCCGCCTCGGCGCCCTCGGTCAGCTGCGTGACGTCGACCTTCAGCTCCTGCGCGATGGCGCGCACTAGCTTGCCGCCGATTCTGCGCCGGTTGTGCTCGATGAGGTTCAGATAGGAGGGCGAAATCCCGACGGCGCGCGCCAGATCGGCCTGCCGGCGGCCGAGCACCAGCCGACGTTCCCTGATCCGGGAGCCTGTGAGCGAGGGGCGGGCCATGCGATTCCTTGCGTCAGTTCAAACGGTCTCCGCGGTGCGGCAAAAAGTCTTTTACAACATGTATCAGCGATCTGTGTATTCATTTACAAAAAAATTACGCCTGCGAAAGGAGTTGTTGCGCCGTTATCCCACTCCGGCGATCCTGACGCCGCGTCCTTGCAGGGCGCAGGGTGCTTGCTGTCGCATCCATCATTCAGGGAGGTTGACCATGTCCAATCGCTTCACCCGGCGCGGCGTTCTCAAGACCGGCGCCGTAGCTGGCGGTGCTTTGGCGCTGCCGACGATCTTCACCAGCCAGGCCCGCGCCTTCACCAACGAGCCGACCGGCGACACCGTGACGCTGGGCTTCAACGTGCCGCAGTCGGGCGCCTACGCCGACGAGGGTGCCGACCAGCTGCGCGCCTACGAACTGGCCGTCGAGCACCTCAACGGCACCGGCGCCGACAACGGCATGATGGAGACGTTCAAGTACGCCGACGGCTCGCCCACCGTGCTGACGGGCAACGGCATTCTCGGCAAGCGCGTCGAATACGTCACCGGCGACACCCAGACCAACACCGACGCCGCCCGCGCCTCGGCCCGCTCGATGATCGAGAAGGACGGCGCCATCATGATCACCGGCGGCTCGTCCTCCGGACCGGCCGTGGCGGTGCAGGCGCTCTGCCAGGAGGCCGGCGTGATCTTCATGGCGGGCCTGACCCATGCCAACGACACCACCGGCAAGGACCGCCGCGCCAACGGCTTCCGCCACTTCTTCAACTCCTACATGTCGGGCGCGGCGCTCGCGCCGGTGCTGGCCAACGCCTACGGCACCGACCGCAAGGCCTATTACCTGACCGCCGACTACAACTGGGGCTACACCACCGAGCAGGCGATCTCGGAAGCCACCGAGGCGGTCGGCTGGGAGACGGTCAACAAGGTGCTGACGCCGCTCGGCGCGGGCGACTTCTCGGCCTACATCACGCCGGTCCTGCAGTCGGGCGCCGACACGCTGGTGCTGGTGCATTACGGCGGCGACATGGTGAACTCGCTCACCAACGCGGTGCAGTTCGGCCTGCGCGAGGCCCAGGCGAACGGCCGCGACTTCCAGATCGTCGTGCCGCTCTACTCCGAGCTCATGGCGCGCGGCGCGGGCGAGAACATCGCCGGCATCATCGGCTCGCAGAACTGGGACTGGAAGCTCGAGAACGTGATGGGCGACCGCTACGTCGGCACCAACGCCTTCGTGCAGTCCTTCGGCACCAAGTACGGCTTCCCGCCGAGCCAGGCGGCGCATACCGGCTACGTGCAGGCGCTGCTCTATGCCGACGCGGTCGAGCGCGCGGGGTCGTTCAACCCCTGCGCCGTGGTCGAGGCGCTCAAGGACTTCGAGTTCGACGGCCTCGGCAACGGCCCGACGCTCTACCGTGGCGACGATCACCAGTGCTTCAAGGACGTGGTGGTCGTGCGCGGCAAGGAGAACCCGGAGGACGAGTTCGACCTCGTGGAGATCGTCGAGATGACCCCGGTCGAGCAGGTGACCTACCCGCACGACCACCCGCAATTCGCGGGTGGCGAACTCGGCGAGTGCAACCCGGGCGCGTGATGCCCATCCGACCCTGACCGGATGGAGGGCGGCCGCCACGCGCCGGTGGCCGCCCGACACATGCATCAGGCCCCGCCGCCCGGCCGGACCGGGGACGGCACACCACAATCGCGAGGGTGGAGTCGATGGACGCTATACTGCTGCAAATTCTGAACGGGCTCGACAAGGGCTCGGCCTATGCGCTGATCGCGCTCGGCCTGACGCTGATCTTCGGCACGCTCGGCGTCGTCAATTTCGCCCACGGCGCGCTCTTCATGCTCGGCGCCTTCTGCGCGGTGACGTTGAACGCGCTTTTCAACCTTTCGTTCGAGACCGTCGACGAGACGCGGACCGACTTCCTCGGCAATCCGATGCGCATCGAGACGACCTATGTCGAGGCCTGGTTCGGCGACGCCATCGGCGGCTTCATGATCGAATGGTCGGTGCCGCTGGCGATCCTGGTCGCGATCCCGGTGATGGGGATCATCGGCCTCGTGATGGAACGCGGGCTGATCAAGCATTTCTACAAGCGCCCCCATGCCGACCAGATCCTCGTGACCTTCGGCCTCGCCATCGTGCTGCAGCAGATCGTCAAGTATTTCTACGGCGCCAACCCGATCTCGATGCCCGCGCCCGACGCCTTCACCGGCTCGTTCGACTTCGGCGTGCTGCTCGGCTTCGACCCGTTCACCATCATCTACCCCTACTGGCGGCTGGTCTATTTCTGCTTCGCCCTCGTCATCATCGGCGCGATCTTCGCCTTCCTGCAGTTCACCACCTTCGGCATGGTCGTGCGCGCCGGCATGGCGGACCGCGAGACGGTGGGCCTGCTCGGCATCAATATCGGC
>LJNT01000037.1 GCA_001314685.1 Rhodobacteraceae bacterium HLUCCA09 | reverse complement strand
TCCTCGACGCCGAGCAGGAACAGCAGCGGCGTCGCCTTCATCAGGATCATCCACAGGTTCGACAGGCCGGGCAGCGCGTAGATCCACATCTGCGGCACGAGGATGCGCCAGAACGCCTGCCGCTCGGTCATGCCGTAGGCTTCGGCCGTCTCCATCTGCGCGCGCGGCACCGCGCGCATGGCGCCGTGGAGCACGTTGGCCGCGAAGGCGCCGAAGACGAGGGCGAAGGTGAACACGGCGAGGGCGAAGTTGTAGGTCTCGTGCCACGCTTGCGCGGCAGTGCCGGGCGGCACCTTGGCCTCGGGACAGACGAGGAAGTTGGCGCCCTGGCGGATCGGCGCGTCCCAGTCGGGGCAGCGCGCGAGGTGGACGAGATACTCGATCCCCTGGTCGAGGGCGATCACGAAGAACAGGAAGAAGGCGATGTCGGGCACGCCCCGGACGATCGAGGTGTACCCCTTGCCCAGCAGCGACAGCGGCAGCAGGCGCGAGCGCGAGGCGGCGGCGCCGGCGAAGCCGAAGGCCAGGGCGCAGGGCGCGGTGATCGCGAGCAGCAGCAGCACGGTGCCGAAGCTCACGTAGAAGTTCATGTGCACGCCCGTGGTCAGGTAGCAGGCGAGCCACGGCAGACTGGCGAGCTGGGACGGGTCTTCGCAGAAGGGGAACATCGGCCCTCCCGGCCCGGCGGGCCGCTGGTTGCGCGTGCGGGAGCCTCCGGCGGGGATATTTCAGGCAAGAAGAAGCCGGGGGCGGGGGCAGGGAGGCGCGAAGGGCCGCGCCGCCGTCGTCGGGGGCAGGGGGCGGCACGCAAGGGGCGCCGCCCCGCCGGATCAGCTGCGGCGGCTCATTCGCTCAGGTCGTAGAGCTGCCCCTCGTCGCCGAACCACTTTGTGATCATCTCGTTCAGCGTGCCGTCGGCCTTGAGCTCGCCTATGATCGCGTCGAAGGTCTCGCGCAGCTCGTCGTCGCCGTCGCGCACGCCCATGCCGACGCCGCCGCCGAGCGCCACGTCGTCGCCCACGAACGACATCTCGGCATCCGCCTCGACGATCGGCACGAGGTAGTCCTTGTCGGCGAACACCGCGTCGGCCTCGCCGTTGCGCACCGCGGCCACGCTCTCGTCCGGCGTGGCGAATTCGAGCAGGGTGGCGCCCGATTCGGCGACGTAGGAGGCCTGGATCGTGTTGACCTGCGCCGCGATCACGCCGCCCGCCAGATCGGCGTCGGGGTCGGTCGCGGCATAGGCCGAGGCCGCGGGCGGGATGTAGTTCTGCGTGAAGTCGATCACCTCGTCGCGTTCGTCGGTGATGCTCATGCCGGCCATGATCGTGTCGTAGTTGCCCGACGTGAGGTTGGGGATGATCGAATCCCAGTCGTTGGTCACCCACTCGCAGGTGAGGCCCGCGCGCTCGCACAACAGGTCGCCGAGCTCGCGCTCGTAACCGTCGACCTCACCGTCGTCGTTGATGAAGTTGTACGGGGGGTAGGCGCCCTCGGTGCCCATGCGCACCACGTCCTGTGCGGCGGCAGTGCCCGCGATCAGGGAAGCGGCGGCGGCGGTGAGGATGAGTCTGGTCATGCAAGTCTCCCTGGTGGTCTGGTTCCCCTCTCCCCTCATTGGCTGTGGGAGAGGAACTTCTGCAATCGCTCCGTTTCCGGCGCGCCGAAGATCCGGTCGGGCGGCCCCTCCTCCTCGACCTTCCCCTGGTGGAGGAAGAAGACGTGGTCGGAGACGTCGGCCGCGAGCCGCATGTCGTGCGTGACGAGGAGCATCGTGCGCTCCTCGGCGGCGAGATCCTTGATGACGCGCACGACCTCCTGCTGGAGCTCGGGGTCGAGCGCCGAGGTCGGCTCGTCGAACAGCAGCGCCCGCGGTTCCATCGCCAGCGCCCGGGCGATCGCGGCGCGCTGCTGCTGCCCGCCCGAGAGCTGGGCCGGCCACGCCTCGGCCTTGTCGCCGATGCCGACCTTGTCGAGCAGGGCGCGACCGCGCGCCTCGGCCTCGTCGCGGTCGTGGCCGAGCACGGTGACCGGCGCCTCGACCACGTTCTGCAGGACGGTCATGTGCGCCCACAGGTTGAACTGCTGGAACACCATCGACAGGTTCGTGCGGATGCGGATCATCTGGGCGCGGTCGGCGGGGCGGCGGGCCTGGCCCTCGCCCTTCCAGCGCACCGGCTCGCCCTCGAACAGGATCTCGCCCTGCTGGCTGTCTTCCAGAAGGTTGGCGCAGCGCAGGAGCGTGGATTTGCCCGACCCGGACGAGCCGATCAGCGACACGACGTGGCCGCGCGGCGCGGTCATGTCGACACCCTTGAGCACCTCGAGTGCCCCGTAGGCCTTGTGCAATCCGCGGATCTCGATGACCGGGGAGCCGGCCGGCACTGCATCGGCACCTGCGGACGCGCCGGACTCGGGCATGGGGGCCGCTTCGGCGTAGGGCATGGGTCGGGCGCGCGCTCTCTCGGGTGGTGCTGGCCCTCGAGTAAGGAACGGATGGCGGCCGAATGCAACGGCTAAGGCGCGGGGAGGGGCGCTGTCAGGCTGCCGGATCGCCCATTCGCGCGGCATATGCCGCGGGATCGGGCGGAATTGGAAGCGCAAGATAGGCGGCGGCGGGGAGTCGCGCGAGCCCGACAAGGCCGAGGGCGGCCCGGTCTTCCGTGGCGAGCGCGGCGATGGCCCCCTCTACCGCCGCGGCAAGGGAGGCAGGGTCGCGCCCCGGGCCCGCGATCAGCGGCAGGCCGGGGCGGGGAGCGGTGCGGTCGATCACCTGCAGGGTGGCGGCGGCCGGCTCGACGCGGGTCAGCAGGCGCCATGTCACGGCGTCGATCGCGGCAATGTCGGCCCGCCCCTCGGCGACGGTACGGGCGGAAGCGGCGTGCGCCCCGGTCTCGAGAACCGCGCGGAAGGTCACGCCACGGGCGGCGGCCCAGTCGAGCGCGGCCGCCCAGCCCGATTGCGAGAGCGGGTCGTTGCAGGCGAGGCGCGGGGCAGGCGGCACGCCCTCGCCGGAGCGCACCACGACCACCGAGCGGTAATGGCCGGGCGGGCATCCGGCGACGCCGTAATCGGGCGTGGCGACCAGCGTCACCTCTCGGTGGAGCCGGGCCCGATAAGGCAGCCCGCAGGTCTGCGCGAGCAGCAGGTCGGGGTCGCGCCAGAGCGACCACGGGTCGGCGCCGCGCGTGAGGGCCTCCGGAGCGGCGATCCCCGTCGCGCGCAGACGGACGGCGATGGCAGACCACAGCCGGTCTGTCGCGCCGCGCGTCTCGGGCCGGTCGTACATGGGCAGGCCGGCGATCACCCTTCGGCCCCTCGTCGCCTCAGCCCGACCCGGACGCCGCCCCGGAGCCGCCGCCGCGCGCCTCGACCCGCTGCCGCGCGCGCGCGCTGTCGCGGTCGGCCACGCCCAGCAGGTTGGCCACCAGCCGCAGCAGCCCGTCTTCCTCGTGGTCGCGCTCGCCGTCGGCCAGCACCACGTCCCACATGGCCTCGAGCACCGCCTCGCGCTCCTCGTAGGGCACGGCGTCCTTGATCGCGCGCGTGAAGCGCACCGTGTCGGGAGCCTCCGATTCGAGTTGCTCGGCGTCGCGGCGCAGGGCGGCGGCCTCGACCGGCGACAAGCCGTAGCGGGACATCGAGATCCGGTCGATCCGGGCGATCTCGCTCTCGGCATAGTCGCCGTCGGCGCGGGCGAGCCGCACCAGCAGCGCGGTGAGGGCACGGCGCGCGTCCGGGTCGGGAAGCGGCTCGGGGTCGGGCGCCGAGAGACGGCGGAGAAGATCTGCGAACATGCGCGTCATATAGAGGCGGCCGCCCGCGGGGCCAACCGCGGTCGCCACCCCGCCCCGCCCCGCCGATCGCCATTCCGCCGATGGCCCTGCTGTCGCCTCCCGGTCTCCTGCCACAGGTGCCCGCGCGTCTTTTCTGTTCCAGATGCGCAGGTATGCCGCCCGGCACGCCCGCGGCGCCGCAGACGGGCGGTCAGGGCGCCGGGTCGGGATGGGCGCGCGCCTCGGCCTCGGCGGCGGCGCGGTCGTCGGGCGACAGACCGAGGCGATCGGCGGTGAGCGCGAGGTAGGCCTTCTGCCGGGCGCCCTCGTGGCCGTCGGCCAGCATCACCCGCCACAACGAGACGAGGATCGCGCGCCGCTCGTCGCCGCCCGTCCGCTCGCGCACCGCCTCGGCGAAGCGGCCATCGGGAGGCGCGGCGGATTCGAGGCGCTCGGCCTCGGCGCGGAGCTTGGCCGCGGCGACCGCGTCGAGCCCGTAGGCCGCACGCAGGATACGGTCGATCCGCGCGATCTCGGCCGCGTCGTAATGGCCGTCGGCCTTGGCGATCCGCACGAGCAGGCCGGCGAGCGCATGCCGCGCGTCGAGCTCGGCGAGCGGTGTCTCGTAGCGGCCGAAGAGGCGGTCGAGCAGGCCCTGGATCATGGGGGCCGATTACCCGTCGCGGCGCGCCGTGCCAAGCGGGCATGCGCGCGGCGCCACCGGGACATGCGGATTTCGGACGGAATGAAGCGGCGGGCGGGGTAGACGGGGCCAGACCGGGAGAGCAGACGGGGGCCAGACGGGGGCCAGACGGGGGCCAGACGGGGGGGGGGCGGCAGACCTTGCGGCGGCCAACAGCCCGCCCGCGAGGTGGAGATGCCTCGTTCCGGTCGCGTCCCGCGCCGACGCGAGCCGCGCAAGGGGCCGGGAGGGGAGCGGCCGGGGGCAGGCATTCTTGTAACGAAACGGCGCGGATCGGCACTGAATCGGCCCCTTCCCGGAAGCATGCCCTTGTCTTCCGCCGGGTCGCGTCGCATGTCTCGCGCATGACTTGTCGCCCCGCCGACCGGATTGGCCCCATGCGCCCAGTTTCCCCGCGCCTCTGCGCTGCCCTCGCCGGAGCCTGCGCGCTCGCCGCCACCGCCGCGCTTGCCGCGCCGGCCTCGGCGCAGCAGGCGGAAGGCGCCGCCGCGCCGGCCCCCGCACCGAGCTTTGGCGCCGATGTGCCCTCGGTGGCCGACGGAACGCTCTCGACGCAGCGGCGCGACCGGGGGCTCGTTTTCACGGTGCTGCTCGGCGCTCAGACCCGGCCGGTCTATTTCGGCGCCGAGGAGACGGAAGTCGCACCGCTCTTCCGGCCCAACGTGCTCGCCTTCGATTTCGGCCGGATCGACCTGGGCGACGGCACGCTCGGCGACGACCCGCTGGAGCGGCCGCTCGGCTTCGCCTTCGGCCCGTCGTTCCGCTACATCGGCGAGCGCAACGCCGGCGACCATGACGAGCTGACGGGCCTTGAGGACATCGACGCGACCTTCGAGCTGGGCGCGCAGGTGGGCTACATCTGGCCCAGTGTCGAGGCGTTCGGGCAACTGCGATACGGATTCGGCGGCAGCGAGGCCTGGGTGGGCGAACTCGGCGCCTACTACGTCACCCGGCCGGCCGACAACTTCGCCCTGAGGATCGGCCCGCGGCTGCTGTTCGGCACCAACGACTACACAGACACCTATTTCGGCGTCTCGGCAGACGAGGCCGCCGCGAGCGGTCTGGCGGAATACGACCCAGATGGCGGGCTGCTGCGCGCCGGCGTCGAGGTGATCGCCACCTATCGGCTCGGCGAGCAATGGTGGCTCGAGGGCCGCGCGCGGTGGGACCAGTTCCAGGACGACGCGGCCGACAGCCCGATCGTTCAGCAGGGCGCCCGCGACCAGGGCACCGTGTCGATCGGCGTGCGCCGGGCCTTCGTGCTCGAGTTCTGATCCGCGGCCACGACCGCGGCGCGCCTTGCGGCGCACTCCCTTGCGTAGGCGCCCGTTCCGGGCGCCGGCCTCCGGCGGGGATACTTTAAGCAAGAAGAAGACCAGGGCCCTGCGCACGTCTCTCGCCGGGGCGGGCCGGCCGCATGCGATGCCTTCAGACGAGGCGGCTCATCTCGACGGCGGCACGGATGAAATCCGCGAAGAGCGGGTGGGGCGCGAAGGGCTTGGACTTCAGCTCGGGGTGAAACTGGACGCCGATGAACCACGGGTGGTCGGCATGCTCGACGATCTCGGGCAGGCGGCCGTCGGGCGACATGCCGGAGAACACCAGGCCCTGCTCTTCCAGCGCCGCGCGGTAGCGGATGTCGACCTCGTAGCGGTGGCGGTGGCGCTCGTCGATCCGCGTGGTGCCGTAGATCTGCGCGACCCGGCTGCCCTCTTTCAGGTGCGCGTCGTAGGCGCCCAGACGCATCGTGCCGCCCTTGGCGTCGGTTGGCGTGCGCGTGACCTTCTCGTTGCCCTGCACCCATTCCCTGAGGTGGTAGACGACGGGCGTGAAGCGCCTGCCGCCCGCCTCGTGGTCGAATTCTTCCGAGCCGGCATCGGCCACGTCGGTCAGGTGGCGGGCGGCCTCGATCACCGCCATCTGCATGCCGAGGCAGATGCCGAAATAGGGCACCTTGCGGGTGCGCGCGAACTCGGCCGCCCTGATCTTGCCCTCGGTGCCCCGCTCGCCGAAGCCGCCGGGCACGAGAATGGCGTGGAACCGCTCGAGATGCGGCGCCGGGTCTTCCCGCTCGAAGATCTCGGCGTCGATCCACTCGGCCTTGACCCGCACGCGGTTGGCCATGCCGCCGTGGGTCAGCGCCTCGGCGATGGATTTGTAGGCGTCCTCGAGGTCGGTGTATTTTCCCACGATCGCCACCCGCACCTCGCCCTCGGCGCGATGGATGCGGTCGGCCACGTCTTCCCACCGGCTCAGGTCGGGCCGGGGGGCTGGCGAGATGCGGAAGGCGTCGAGCACCGCCTGGTCGAGGCCCTCGCGGTGGTAGGCCAGCGGCGCCTCGTAGATGGTGGCAAGATCCTGCGCGGCGATGACCGCCTCGGGCCGCACGTTGCAGAACAGCGCCAGCTTCTCGCGCTCCTTCTGCGGGATCGGCCCCTCGGCCCGGCACACCAGGATGTCGGGCGCGATGCCGATCGAGCGCAGCTCCTTCACCGAGTGCTGGGTCGGCTTGGTCTTGAGTTCGCCCGACGCCTTGATCCACGGCAGGAGCGTGAGGTGCATGAAGATGCATTGCCCCCGCTCCTTTTCCTGGGCGAACTGGCGGATCGCCTCGAAGAACGGCAGGCCCTCGATGTCGCCCACCGTGCCGCCGATCTCGCAGAGCATGAAATCGACCTCCTCCTCGCCGATGCGGATGAAATCCTTGATCTCGTCGGTGACGTGCGGGATCACCTGGATGGTCTTGCCGAGGTAGTCGCCGCGCCGCTCCTTCTCGAGCACGTTGGAATAGATGCGCCCCGACGACACGCTGTCGGTCGCCCGTGCGGCCACCCCCGTGAAGCGTTCGTAATGCCCGAGGTCGAGGTCGGTCTCGGCGCCGTCGTCGGTGACGAAGACCTCGCCGTGCTCGAAGGGAGACATCGTGCCGGGATCGACGTTGAGGTAGGGGTCGAGCTTGCGCAGCCGCACCGTGAAGCCGCGGGCCTGCAGGAGCGCGCCGAGCGCGGCCGAGGCCAGCCCCTTTCCGAGCGACGAGACGACCCCGCCGGTGATGAAGATGAAGCGTGCCATGGGCCCCCGTGTGCGCCGCGCCGCGCGCGCCCCTCGGCCGGGGCGGCGCGCCATTCTCACAAGCGGTCGGGCGGCGCTGCGGCCCACCCTGCCACGGGGCTCGAGCTATAGGAGATTCGGGGGAGGGGCGCAATCGCTCCCCCCAACATCCTGCGGCCTCGTGGCGTCACGTCCCCAGATGGTGGGGCGCTCTAGCCGGCCGCCTGCGACGCCGACCTATTCCGCCGCCTGCGGCACCAGCGGCGCGTCCAGCGCGTCGTCCACAGCCGGCGGCAACAGCTCGTCGCCCGAGGGCAGCGCCGGCGCATCGACCTCGCCCGAGGGCGCCGGCTGCAGCCGGTCGACCACGCTCGCCCCCTCGCCGCCCGCGGCTGCCAGGATCGTCAGCGTGATCGACGTTCCGATGAAGGCGATGGCGAGCGCCCACGTCACCTTGCCCAGCGGGGTGCCGGGCGGGCGGCCCGACATCACGCCGCCGCCCCCGCCGCCCATGCCGAGGCCGCCCCCCTCGGAGCGCTGCAGCAGGACGACCGCGATCAGCGAGAGCGCGAGCAGGAGATGGACGATGAGGATGACGTTGGCCATGCGCGCGCACCTAGGCGGTTTCGCCGCCCCGCGCAAGGCATGAACCCGGCGCGGGGAGGGGCAATGCCGGCCTCAGCCCGCCTGCCGCAGCCAGGCGGCCAGAATGTCGCGCGCCGCGGCTAGGTCGGTCTTGTGGATCATCTCGGTCACCGTGTGGATGTAGCGGGTGCCCACCACGACCCCCACCGCGCGCGCCCCCGCCGCGGCCTGCTGCGCCGCCGCGCCGTCCTGCCCGCCGGAGCGGAGCATGGTGCGCTGGAACGGGATGCCCTCGGCCTCGGCCAGCGCCGCGATCTCGGCCACCAGCGCCCGGTCGGCGATGAACGAGCCGTCGCGCACGTGCAGGCCAAAGCCCTTGCCCTGCTCGGTCGTCCGGTCCTGCTCGGGCACACCGGGCGTGTCGCAGGCCAGCGTGGTATCGACCCCGATGCCGATATCGGGCCTGATCCGGTAGGCGGCGGTGCGGGCGCCGCGCAGCCCCACCTCCTCCTGGCTGGTGAAGGCGACGTGGATCTCGGCCCGGTTGGCCGCGTCGCCCAGCGCGCGCATCGCCTCGATGCCGAGCCAGCAGGCAATGCGGTTGTCGAGCGCCTTCGACACCACCTTGTCGCCCATCTCGACCAGCGGCTCGTCCATGACCACCATGTCGCCCACGGCAATCTTCTCCTGCGCCGCGGCGCCCAGGCCGGTGTCGACGAAGAACTCCGACAGCTCCGGCACCTTCTTGCGATCCTCGGGCGACGAGATGTGCACCGGCTTGCCGCCGGGGTTCATCACCCCCTTCAGGTCGCCGCCCTCGGTGCAGACGAGCACGCGCCGCGAGAACAGGTTGCGCGGATCGAACCCGCCGACGGGCTGGACATAGGCGAAGCCCGTGTCGCTGACGTGGCTGACCAGAAAGCCGATTTCGTCCATGTGGCAGAGCAGCATGACCCTGACCGGGCTCTCGCCGCCCTCGCGCGCATCGCGCCGGCACAGCAGCGAGCCCATCGGGTCAGTCTCGACATGGTCGAAGAGGCCGGCAATCTCGTCCTCGATCAGGGCGCGGACGCGATGCTCGTGGCCGGGCACGCCGGGCGTCTCGCAAAGGCGTTTCAGAAGGTCGATATTCATGGGAAACTCCCTCGTCTGTCGCCGCCGACCTGACGTGCATCCGCCCGATTGTCCAGTGCGCGCCCTTGTTCTCCGGGAAGGCGGCGCTCGGCCCTTCCCTGCGTCGGCCGGCCCGATGACGAGGGGCACTTGACCGGCGGCATGGAGAATGGCGCCGCCCGGCCGAGCGGCGCGCAAGGGTGGGTGAGTGGGGCGCGCCGGTCAGGCGGGCGGGCGGGGCGCGAGACGGTGGAGGCGAGGGCGGGCGAGGGCGCTTCCCCGCAATCCCGGTTTTACCCACGCGCCGCGGCCGCTATGGATGCGCCGGCCGGGTCAGGTGACGAGCGAGCCGAGGGAGAGACGGCGATGGCGAATGTGGTGGTCGTGGGCGCCCAGTGGGGCGACGAGGGCAAGGGCAAGATCGTCGACTGGCTGTCGGAGCGGGCCGACGTGATCGCCCGCTTCCAGGGTGGCCACAATGCCGGCCATACGCTGGTCATCGACGGCGAGGTCTACAAGCTCTCGCTCCTGCCCTCGGGCATCGTCCGCACAGGCAAGCTGTCGGTCATCGGCAACGGCGTGGTGCTCGACCCCTGGGCGCTGATCGAGGAGATCGAGCGCCTGCGCGGCCAGGGGGTGGACGTGACGCCCGACACCCTGATGATTGCCGAGAACGCCCCGCTCATCCTGCCCGTCCACGGCGAGCTCGACCGCGCGCGGGAGGCGCAGACCGGCGTGGCCAAGATCGGCACGACCGGCCGCGGCATCGGCCCCGCCTACGAAGACAAGGTGGGCCGCCGCGTCGTGCGCGTGGCCGACCTCGCCGATTCCGTGACGCTGCAGGCCCGCGTCGACCGCCTGCTCGTCCACCACGACGCGCTGCGCCGCGGGCTGGGGCTCGACCCGGTCGACCGCGACGCGCTCGTGGCCCGGCTGGAAGAGATCGCCCCGCGCATCCTGCCCTTCGCCCGCCCCGTCTGGCGCGAGCTCGACCATGCCCGCCGCGCCGGCAAGCGCATCCTGTTCGAGGGGGCGCAGGGCGCGCTCCTCGACATCGATTTCGGCACCTACCCCTTCGTCACCTCGTCGAACACAATGGCCGGCATGGCCGCCACCGGCACCGGCCTCGGGCCCGGCGCGATCGACTTCGTGCTCGGGATCGTCAAGGCCTACACGACACGGGTGGGCGAGGGGCCGTTCCCCACCGAGCTCGACGACGCGGACGGACAGCGCCTCGGCGAGCGCGGCCGCGAGTTCGGCACCGTCACCGGCCGGCAGCGGCGCTGCGGGTGGTTCGACGCCGTGCTCGTGCGTCAGACCTGCGCCACCTCGGGCATGAGCGGCATCGCGCTGACCAAGCTCGACGTGCTCGACGGGTTCGAGCGGCTGGCGATCTGCACGGGCTACCGCCTCGACGGCCGCGCGCTCGACTACCTGCCCACCGCCGCCGACGCGCAGGCCCGCGTCGAGCCCGTCTACGAATGGATGGACGGTTGGCAGGAAAGCACCGCCGGCGCCCGGTCCTGGGCCGAGCTGCCGGCGGCGGCGATCAAGTATGTCCGCCGGGTGGAGGAGTTGATCCGCTGCCCGGTGGCCCTACTCTCCACCTCGCCCGAGCGGGAGGACACGGTCCTCGTGACCGACCCGTTCGCCGGCTGACCCTGCCCGCAACCGGGCGGCCCGCGCCCCGGGTCGCCCCCTGATCGCACCGAACCGGAGCCGCATGGCCCTGTCCTACAAAGCCCGCAAGCGCTGGTCGCTCGTCGTCCTGCTCGTCGTCATGCCGGCCTACGTGGTCGTGGCCGTGACCTTCATGAACTGGCTCGACGCCACCTACGGGCGCCAGCCCATCCTGCTCGAGGTGTTGATCTACCTCGTGCTCGGCATCGCTTGGGCGCTGCCCTTCCGCCGTGTGTTCCTCGGCGTCGGCAAGGCCGACCCCGACGCGCCGGAAGACGGCGACGCGGGAAACGGGAGCGGCAGTCGGTAACGCTGCAGTCGGAAAAGCGGCGGGCACCGAAGCGGCGGACGGGGCTGACCCCGCCCGCCCGGGCAAGCGAACGGGCGACGGGAAACCCGCCGCCCGGCACTCGTTACCCGAACACGCGCCGGCCGCTCAGTTGGCGACTTGACGCGCCTCGGGCGTATAGCGCGACGATTTCGATATCGTGAACTGTCCCCGGCTCACCTTGCGGATCTTGCCCTGCCTCAGCAGCTGGCCGAAGGTGCGCAGGCTTTCCTCGCGGCTCAGATCCTCCTGCCCCTCGATCCCCTCGCGGACTGCGCGCATCAGCTGCGGGTGCGAGAAGTGGGGCCGCCCCTCGACATAGGCCGTGTAGGCGGCGGCGCATTCCAGCAGGTCGGCCAGCCCCTGGGCGCCCATCCTGTCGGCGAAGTCGGCGAAGGCGGTGCTGTCGGCAAAGTGGCCGGCGGCCTCCTCGTCGGTCTTGACCATGCCGGCGCCCACCGCGCCCTGGGGGAAAGGCTCGGGCATGTCTCCGCCCTCGCCCGCCGTCGCCGGCGTGCCACGATCGAGGTCGAGCGCGAGGCGGCCGCGCGTCACGCGGCGCGGGCGCACCGGGCCGGCATCACCCTGCTCCTCGGTCAAGGGGGACGCGGCCGCGGCAACGTCGTCTTGCGGCGCGCCGTCGCTCTCGTCGATCCGCTGCTCCGAGACCAGCATCAGCGGCGCGACGCGCGGGCGCGGCTGGTCGCCCTGAACCGGGCGACGGCGCAGGCTGCCCGCGGCGGCGATCGCCGGGCGCTGCGGACGGACGGGGCGGCGCGGCGCGATCCCGGCAGCCGGCCCGGCCTCGTCGTGACCGTCGTCGCGCTCCGTCTCGCCCTGGGTGTCGCCTGCCCCTGCGGCAGTGTCCTCCGGCGCTTCGGCCGGTCCGGCGGCAATGTCGCGCGGCAGGTCGGCGGGCGCATCTTCGGGCTGGTCCGCAGTCACGGCCTCGTCGCCCGGCGCATCCTCGTGGGCCTCGTGGGCCTCGTGGGCATCGGAGACGCTCGGTTCGGCCGTGGCCTCGGGGTGGTCGGGCTCGGCCGCCAGGTCCATCGCGCCTCCGGTCGCCTCGTGCACGGGGGCGGGCGCCTCGCCGGCGGCGTCGTCCATGTCGGCGGCGGGCTGGCGGCGCTCTGCGGTCTCTTCGGCACCCGGCTCTTCGAGACCCGTCTCATCCGAACCGGAGGCCGCAGCCTCTTCGGCCTCCGCCCTCCCCGCCTCGTCGGGCTCGAACCAGATCGGCGTCGACACGGGGCTGGTACGCGGCTTGACCACGGCGGCGAGATCGGCGCGATAGGCCTCGGTCGCTTCCGCATCGTCGCGGCGCGAGGGGCCACCATCGGCGCGGGTCGCGGCCACGGCGGCCTTGAGGTGGGCGATGGCCGAGCGCCGGCGGCGCAGTTCGGGGCCGGCGAGGCGCGAGTTGGTCGCATCGAGCAGACGCTCGACCCGGCTCTCTTCCGCCCCGTTGGCGCCCAGCGCGAGCGCCCGGCGCTCGGCGGCGGCCTCGGCCTTTTCGGCGCGGGCGAGTTCGCCCGTCAGGCGGCTCACCGCGGCCGAGATGCTGTCCTGCATCCGTTCGGCGGCGGCACGCGGGATCGAGACCGGCTCGTCGGCCTCTGCCTCCATGGCCTCGGGCCCACCCTCGGCGGGCGCCCCGTCGTCGCCGGCCGCCTCGGGCGTTTCGGACGCGTCGGCGCGGGTGCGCTCGTCTTGCCCGGTCGCCCCCGCGCCCGCAGTCGTGTCGCTGTAGAGCCAGGAAAAGTCCGGCGCGTCGGTCAGCGCGGCGTCGGACTGGGCCGGCGCCGGCCGGGCAGGCGCCTTCGGCGCCGCGTCCGCGCTCGCCGCGATGCCCGAGAGCATCCGGGCGACCGCCGCGTCCACGTCGCGCGCGCCGCCCTCGGCCTCGGGCCCATCGGGCTGCGCCGCGGTGCCGCCGGTTTCGTCGGACGCCTCGGGGCCGGGCCCCATCTCGAGCGCGGCAAGCTCGGCCATCAGGTCGGCCTCCTCCTCGGGGGCGAGCAGGCCGGCCTCCGGCGCCGCGGCCTCGTCGAGCGCGACGTCCGGGGCATCCTCGGCCTCGGGGGCCTCGGGGGTCTCGTCCTGGCGCCCCGCCTCTGTGAGCGCTGCCCGGAGCGGGGCGGCGAGATCGGCCTTGCGCACCCGGACGACGCGGGCGCGGGCCCGGCTGGCGGTCCGGCCCGCAGGCCCGCTCCGCGGCATGTCCGCCTCGCCCGCCTCTATGTGGGTCGCCTCGCCGACGGCCTCGGCCTTGTCGTCGTCCTCGGAGGGCGCAGCATGCTCGGGCCTGGCCTCGGCCGCCTCAAGGGCGGATTCCCCTGCCTCGACCGGCGCCTGTGCCATGTGCGCGTCCTCGGCGGGGAGGGCCTCGGCGACCTCGACATCGGCCTCGGCGACATCGGCCTCGGCACGATCCATCCAGGTGCCGGCCTCGGCCTGCTCGGCGAAAGCGTGCTCCTCCGCGAGGGTCTCGGCCATGTCGCCGAAAGCCGGCTGCTGCATGTCGCTGTCGAACGTCTCGGGATCATCGAACCCCGGTGAGACCGCCTCGACCTCGGCCGTCTCGTGGCGGGACGTCTCGGGGTGGGAAGACTCGGCGTCGAACGCCTCCGGCTCGAAGGTCTCCGGCGCGAACGACTCGGGCCCGACGCTCTCCGCGATCACGGCCTCGGGGTCGTCGGTCTCTGCCGTCTCGACCTCGACGGCCCCGGTCAAGGCCGGCTCCTCCGCGACCGCGTGAGCTTGCGGCATGGCGTCCACCGGCTCGAGCTCTGCCTCCGGCTCGACCGTCGCGGCGGGTTCGGCCTTCGTCTCGGGTGGCTCCGTTTCGCGGGCCTCCGTTTCGGGCGCATCCGTCTCGGGCGCGCCCGCCCAGGTGGCGTCGGGTTCGACCTCGGCGGATCCGCCCACGGGCTCCGCCTCGGCGGCCTCCGATTCCGGCTCCACCGCCTCGATCTCGGGCGGCACGCCGTGCGCGGTGGGGGCCTCGAAGGCGACAGGCTCATCGGCCATGCTCTCCGAGGCGTCGGCCTCTGCGTAGCTCTCCGAGGCATCGGCCTCGATGCGGCTCTCCGAGGCATCCGCCTCGGGAGCATCCCCGGCGGCGAGGCGGGCGAGCGTCTCCGACATGCGGGGCGGCTCGGCCTGCTGCGCGCGGCCCACCACCGCCCGGATACGCGCCAGCTTTTCTTCCAGCGACAGGCCGGCAGCGGCGGGCGCGGCGAGAGCCACGGCTTCGGGCGCCTGCCAGCCGGCGACGCCGGTCTCGTCCTCGGCCGTCTCGCCGGCGATGGCCTCCATGGCGGCGGGTTCGGCTTCCGCGGTCTCCGCCTGCCTGGTCCCGGAGTCGGCGGCCCCGGCTTCGGTCGTCTCGGCCGCCGTCGTCTCGGCCTCCATCGTCTCGGCCCCCGTCGTCTCGGCCTCGGCCGTCTCCACGTCGACGGCCTGTGTCACGGCAGCCACGGAGTGTGCAGTCTCGACCTCCGGGGTGTGGGCCTCAAGGGTCTCGGCCTCGGGCTCTGTCTCGGAGATTGCGGGCGTGGCCGGCTCCTCGGGGGCGACAGCGTCTGCCACCGTCTCCCCGGCCGGCGCTTCGGGGGCCACCGCGTCTGCCTCGGGGGTCTCGCCCTCGAGGTCGGCCATGTCGGCGACCGGTTCGGGCGTCGCCTCCGCCGCGCTCTCCGGAGCGACATCGGCGTCCGGATGGTCGGTCTCTTCGGCCATGTGGGCGACGACAGCGGCAGCGGCGGCCACCCCCTCGGCAGCCCCCTCCTCGGTGCGGATCCCGGATGCAGCGGAGACGTCGCGCGCCTCGGCGTACTCGGGCTCCGCCGCCTTGGACTCGGCCGCCTCGGGCGTCGCCATCGTCTCGGCTAGCGCGGGCTCGCCAGGCTCGGGCACGGCGGGCGTGGGCACGGCGGGCTCGGGCACGGCGGGCTCGGGCGCCGCCTCCGTTGCGGCAGGGGCGGGCGCCGCGGGGACGGCGGCGGCCTCCTCTGCGGTCTGCGGGCGCAGCAGGATGCCGCGCTCGCTGACCTGCGCCTCGACGCGGCGCCGGATCTCGCGCTCGGCGATCCGCTGCAGCATCTCGGCATCCGGCGTCGGCGGCTCGGCCCCGAAGTAGCGATCATCGGCGGCCAGGTCGCGGAAATACTCCGCGATGGCCTTCATCGTTCCGAACGAGTCGTCGAACCCCTCCAGCGTGCAGGAGAAGGTCCCGTAGGACACCGTCAGTACCTTGTTCGATCCAACCATCGCCTCGCTCGTTCGATTGTGGGCCTGCCGACGGAATTTACCACGCATTGGTTCGTGGATGAGAACGGAATCGAGAAATTAAAGGTATCATTTCATGGCGAAATTGTGGTGTTCCTCCGGGAATGAAGGGGGCGGGAAGAGAGGCGGGCGATGGAGCCGAGGCTGGTCGAGAGCACGCGCGGGCTGACCCTGCTGGGGGGAGGGGCGCTGGGGCCGGACGATCTCGACGTCGCGCTCGCCCAGGCCCCCGACCTCGTCGCGGCCGACAGCGGCGCGGCGGCGGCGCTCGCGGCGGGGCACATGCCGCTCAAGGTGATCGGCGACATGGATTCGCTCGCGCCCGGCGATCAGGCGCGGCTCGCGCCGGGCGTGCTGCACCGCGTCACCGAACAGGACAGCACCGACTTCGACAAGGTGCTGCGCTCGGTGGGGGGGCCGGTGGCGGTGGGCGTGGGCTTTCTGGGCGCGCGCGCCGATCACCAGCTCGCCAACCTGTCGGCGCTGGTGCGGCACCGCCACCTGCCGTGCCTGCTGCTCGGCGAGGGCGACGTGGTGTTCGCCGCGCCGCCGGAGATCGAGATTGCCGCGGCGCCGGGCACGCGTGTCTCGCTCTTTCCGCTGGCGCCGGTCGCCGGCGTGTCGGAGGGGCTGCACTGGCCGATCGCGGGGCTGCCGATGGCGCCTGCCGGCCTGCACGGCACCTCCAACCGGGTGGCCGAGGGCGCCGTGTCGGTGCGCCTCGCCTTCCCCCGGCCGGGGATGCTGGTGATCATGCCGCGGGCGGCCCTGGGGGCTGCGGTGGCGGCGCTCCGGGCCGCGCCCCTCTGGCCGCGAGGCGCTGCTCCCGAAGGATGATGGTGAGGCCCGCCGCCATCACCACCGCGATCCCGGCGAAGGACAGCGGCCCCGGCAGCTCGGCGAACAGCAGCAGGCCCAGCAGCACGGCGAAGGGGATCTCGAGATACTGCATCGGCGCGACCGTGGCAGCGGGCGCGAATCGCAACGACCAGGTGAGCGCGAGATGCGCCCCGGTGCCGAGCGCGCCGATCCCCGCCAGCAGCCAGAGCGCACGCGCGTCTGGCATCACCGGGTCGAGCTCGGGGTGGCCGCTGCCCTCGGCGAGCACCGCGACCGGCACCAGCAGGGCAGAGCCGATCAGCCCGTTCACCGCCTGAAGCTCGAGCGGCCCCATCGCGCGGGCGACCTGCCGGGTCAGCAGCATGAAGGCCGCGAAGGCGACGGCGACGCCGAGCGGCAGCAGCGCCGGCGCGCCCACGTCGCGCAGCGAGGGCTGCAGCACCATGAGCGTGCCCGCGAACCCAACCGCGCAGGCGAGCGCCCGGCGCCACCCCACCTCTTCGCCCATGACAAGGCCGCCCACGAGCAGAACGAGGAACGGCATGACGTAGGCGATGGCGATGGCGTCGGCCAGGGGCAGGAAGCGCAGGCTGAGGAACATCAGCGAGATGCCGACGACGTGGAGGAGCGTGCGCAGCACCACCACGGGCCAAAGACCGCGCGGCACACGCAGCACCCCGCCGAGCGCCAGCACCAGCGGCACGAGCAGCACCGCCTGCGCGGCGAAGCGCACGGCGACGACCTGCAGCAGCGGCACCGAGTCGCCCAGCATCTTGGCCAGCGCGTCGGCGAGCGGCGCGAGCAGGCAGAACAGCAGCATCAGGGCGATGCCGAGGGTGGGGCGGTCGGCGTGCATGGGGGCGGTGTGCATGGGGGCGGTGTGGCACGTTCCGGCAGGCGGGGGAAAGGCGTTTCGAAACGCCTTCAACGCGCGTCCGGCCGGCGCCGGAGTGTGGGCCATCGCGCCTGTCGCGGACATGACGCCCCGGGGGAGGGTTGGCCCGCGCCGCGCGGCGCGGGCGTTCGCGGCTCACCCCTCGAGCTTCGTGAGGTCGGCGACCTGCAGGCAGGTCTCGCGGATGCGGTGCAGCAGGTTCAGCCGGTTGCGGCGCACGATGGGGTTGTCGGTGTTGACCTGCACGGCCTCGAAGAAGGAATCGATCGGGGCGCGCAGGGCGGCCATGGCGGCCATCGCCTCGGCGTAGTCCTCGGCGGCGAGCGCCGGGGCGATCCGGGCGTCGGCGGCGTCGAGCGCGGCGAACAGCGCGCGCTCCTCCTCCGTCTCGGCGAACCTGGGGTCGGGGCCAAACTCGTAGGCCACCCCGTCGGCCGCCTCGGCCTGGGCGAGGATGTTGGCGGCGCGCCTGAAGCCATGGATCAGGTTCTCGCCCTCTTTGGTGCCGATCTCGCCCTGCAGCGCGCGGGCGCGGGCGGTCACGTCGGCCAGGTCGTCGGCGCCCTCCATCGACAGGCAGGCGTCGATCACGTCGTGCCGGATGCCCTCGTCGCGCAGGTGGACCTTGAGGCGGTCGTGGAAGAAGGAGAGGAGGTCGTGGGCAAGGGCGCTTCGCATCTCGGGCATTCCTTCATTAATGCCCATCGCCAAAAGGATCTCGTAGTCACGGACGATTTCCCCGGCAGGCTCGGGATGCGGTGCCGCAGCCGCCGCCATCACTTCGAGCAGAGAGAAACGCAATCCGCCATCAAGCACGATCCGGATCACCCCCAGCGCCGCCCGCCTGAGCGCGAACGGATCTTTCGAGCCCGTCGGCTTCTCGTCGATGGCCCAGAAGCCGGTCAGCGTGTCGAGCTTGTCGGCCAGCGCCACGGCCTGCGCGACGGGGCCCTCGGGCACGCGGTCGGCGGCGCCGAGCGGCTTGTAGTGTTCCTCGCAGGCGGCGGCCACCTCGGGCGGCAGGCCCGCGGCCTCGGCGTAGTAGCGGCCCATCGTGCCCTGCAGCTCGGGGAACTCGTAGACCATCTCGGAGGCGAGGTCGGCCTTGCAGACCCGCGCCGCCTGCTCGGCCAGATCGGGGTCGGCGCCCACCACCGGCGCGATCTCGCGGGCCAGCGCGGCGATGCGGGCGATCCGGTCGGCCTGGCTGCCCAGCCGCCGCTCGAAGGTGACGTGGGCCAGCTTGTCGAGCCACGCGCCCATGCCCGCCTGCGCCACGCGCAGGTCGTTCTCCCAGAAGAACAGCGCGTCGGAGAGGCGGGCGGCCAGCACCTTGCGGTTGCCGGCGAGGATCGTCGCGCCGTCATCCGCCGTCGCCCGGTTGGCGACGGTGACGAAGCGCACGATCCGGCCCGTCCCCGGCTCGCGGACCGAAAAGAACTTCTGGTGCTCCTTCATCGAGGTCTGAAGCACTTCGGGCGGCAGGTCGAGGAAGCGCGCGCCGATCTCGCCCATCAGCGTCACCGGCCATTCGACCAGCCCCGCCACCTCGGCGAGCAGGCCAGTGTCGTCCACCAGCTCGAGCCCCGCGGCGAAGGCGAGGTGCTCGGCGTCGTGGCGGATCGTGGCGGCGCGCTCTTTCGGGTCGAGCAGCACGAAGGCGCGCTTGAGCTTCGCGGCGTAGTCCTCGAAGCCGGTCACGGCGAAGGGCCCGGGCGCCATGAAGCGGTGGCCGCGCGTGGTGTCGCCCGCCACGATCCCGTCGATGTCGAGCGGCACCACCTCGGGCCCCGCCTCGGTCGTCAG
This sequence comes from Rhodobacteraceae bacterium HLUCCA09, assembly GCA_001314685.1. GTDB lineage: Bacteria > Pseudomonadota > Alphaproteobacteria > Rhodobacterales > Rhodobacteraceae > HLUCCA09. The sequence goes on along the minus strand of LJNT01000037.1, from coordinate 28,993 downwards.
GAGGCACAGGATCGAGTGCAGCGGCCGCACCCAGCGCAGGCTGCCCTCGCCGGGCAGGCCCGGCCCGCCCCAGCGCATCGATCTGGGCCATGGAAAGCCGCGCACGACGGCCTCGAGCACCTCGGCCACGATCTCGGCCGCCGGGCGGCCGGGTCGGGTGATCCGCGCGAAGAGCAGCGTGCCCTTTGGCGTCTCGCGCTCCTCGAGCCGGTCGCGGGTGAGGCCGGTGGAGCGCAGGAAGCCCTCGATCGCCTTGTCGGGCGCGTCGGCCTTCGGCCCCTTGCGCTCTTCCGTGACCGTGGGGCTCTCGGCCGACAGGCCCTCGACCGCCAGCGCCAGCCGGCGCGGGGTGACGAAGGCATGGGCGCCCGCATAGGTCAGGCCGGCCTCGACCAGGCCGTCGGTCATCAGGCGCTTGAGGTCGGTCGCCGCGCGGGCCTGCATCCGGGCGGGGATCTCTTCGGAGAAAAGCTCGATCAGGAGGTCGGGCATGGGGTGCGGCTCATTCGGTGTCGGCGGGCGGCGGGGGGCAGCCCTCGGGCGGCGGGTCGCCGTCGAAGACGCGGGCGCCGCAGCGGTTGATCTGGTGCCAGGCAAAGCCCTGCCCGCCGGCGCCCACGGCCACCACCCGGTCGATCCCGTAGGAGACGTTCTCCTGGCCCATGAAGGCCAGCGCGTCGCCCGACGCCAGCGCCGAAGCCAGCGCGTCGGCCTCGAAACAGGGGAAGGTCACGGGCGCGACGGTCGGCTCGGGGTCGGGATAGGGCGCGAAACGGTCGGCGAGCGCCTGCGGCGCGGCGTCGATCTCGAAGCAGGCGCGGTATTTCAACGGCGAACTGTCGCCCTCGGCGATGCGCAACCCGGTGACGTCGAGCGTCTCGCGGGTGCCGTCGGCCGTGGTCAGCGTGACATTGCCCCGGCCCTCCTCGCGCACGTCGTACCAGTGGAACTGTTCGAGGTAGAACAGCCCCGCCCCGGCGAGCACGGCGAGCGCCAGAAGCGCGACAACGGCGATCCGACCGGCGCTCATGCGGCGCCGAGCTCGGGATACCGCGCGCGCAGCACGGCGACATCCTCGGCGTATCGGTCGGCCAGCGCGGTGGCGTCGGCCGGCGCGAGCAGCGCCGAGACGGCCGACGGCGCCTCCGGCCCGGCGGGGTGCCGCTTGTAGATCGCGCGCACGCGCTCCATGCGCTCGGCACTCGGCAGGCTCGGGTCGAGCGCCGCGACCTCGTCGAGCGCCGAGAGAGCGGGCGCCCGGGTGCGCGAGGGGGGCGGGGCCGGCGGCAGATCTGACACATCGACACCGATGAACTCGTTGAGCACCGCCGCCGGATCGCGCGAATAGGATTCCAGGCTCCAGAAATGCAGGCGCGCCTCGGGTGCCCTTCGTTCGAGCCGTGCCATCAGCCCTGGCCAGCCGCTGCACTCGGCCAGCAGCCCGGCGACACCCTCCTCCCACCGAGCCCGCGCATCGGGAAGTGCCTTCAGCATCTCGAACAGCGCGGAAGTCAGGAGGGTGTCGTACCGGCGGATCGAGACGAACAGATCGAGCCGCGCGCCGCGGGCCGTCCGGCGCAAAAGGTCGATACCCCTGAGGTCCGGGTAGAAGTCGCTTTGCAGAAGGTGGGGAACGTATCCGAGGATGTCCTCTTCCGACGCGACCACGAAGCGGCAGTCGCCCGCGGCCGCACGCAGCCGGGCCGGCGTGCGGAGGCGCAGCCGCAGACGGTGCCGCAACCCTTCCAGACCCGATCGGTCGCGCCTGGCGGAGCGGGCCGGGCCGCGCAAGGTCTCTTCGAGCAACACCGCCCCGCCCCTGTCCGTCACCAGCGGGCCGGCATCGGCCAGAAGCCGCTGGAAATGGGTCGTCGCGGTCTTGTGCGCTCCCACATGGACGCGCCAGTCCGGCACCAAGCGTGCACTGCCGCGCGATGCAGCGCTGGGCTGCAATTTCGCGACGTCGCTCATGATCGCCCACTTGCGCAGTTGCGAAACAGCACCACAAGACGCGGCAGCCCCACCGCGACGACTTCAAAACCCCGCGGGAGCAGGAAGTTGACGACTTGCGGCAGAGTGCTTTCCTGGCGGACACCCCGCTCGAAGCCAAGGTCGGCCGAGATGTAATCGAACCGGTCAATCAAGTCTTCAGCGCCCTCGAGCACCTCGGGCTCGGCGCCCTCGGCCTCCAGTTTCAGGAGCCGGTATCGGCACCGCGAGATCGCATCGGCAGGGCGGACTGTCTCTACCTCGATCGTCTCGGTTGTTCCTGCGATCGGGATCAGTGACGAGTCGGCCGAATCGACCTTGAGATGGAAGGTCATCGTGTCGTCGGACGTCCGCCACAAGGCTTGTCGGCGCGTCTCTGCGCTCAGAAGGAACGGCTGCTGCGACTGGTTGAGATATGCAGTCCGAGCATTATCCGGCGATGGCTCGAAGCTGGTGAGATGCAGCTTCTTCCCCGTTCTCTCCAGCGCCAGAACGAAATCTCCATCGTAAGCACCGCACTCGACCACCGAGTCGCCGTCCTCGAAGGGAACGCGATCCAGCAGGTACTCCTCGAACAGCTGGGCGCCCCTGCTTTCAAGATAATGAATATAATAGCCGAGACGCTTGCGATCGGTAAAACGATGCTCGGCGCGATCGCGCACCACGTAGCGTCCGGTCGCGTCGTCGAAGACGACCGAAACGTTCCCGTTGCCGAACTCGCGGATGTACCTCGTCGCACGATCAGCGAAGGCCGACCCGGTGAGCGTTCCGAGCTCGGAAAGGGCACGACGATGGCGCCACCGCTTCACGCGGGCGGAAAGCCGGGCTGTCAAGCTACTTCGCCCGCTCGGCAGGAAGGCATTGTTTGTGATGGTCACGCGCCAACCTCCGCCTCGTTCATGGCGCGTATCCCCCTGCCGCGGTCCGCACGAAGGCGTCGGCGCAGCGTCTGGCCAGCGTGCGCACCCGGCCGATATAGGCCTGCCGCTCGGTGACCGAGATGACGCCCCGCGCGTCGAGCAGGTTGAAGATGTGCGAGGCCTTGATGCACTGGTCGTAGGCCGGGTGTGCCATCACGATCCGCCGCCCCGTGCGCGGGTCGACCTCGGGCGCGTCGAGGATCGCGGCGCATTCCGCCTCGGCCTCCTCGAAGTGGCGCAAGAGCATGTCGGTATCGGCCGCGTCGAAGTTGAAGCGACTGTACTCCTCTTCCGTCTGGCGGAACACGTCGCCGTAGGTCAGCGGGATGCGCGCGCCGGGGTCGTTGAACGGCATCTCCATCACGTGGTCGATGCCCAGGACATACATCGCCAGCCGCTCCAGCCCGTAGGTCAGCTCGCCCGAGACCGGCTTGCAGTCGTGCCCGCCGACCTGCTGGAAGTAAGTGAACTGGCTCACCTCCATCCCGTCGCACCAGACCTCCCAGCCGAGCCCCCAGGCGCCGAGCGTCGGGCTTTCCCAGTCGTCCTCGACGAAGCGGATGTCATGCAGGGCGAAGTCGATGCCGATGGCGGCGAGCGAGCCGAGGTAAAGCTCCTGCAGGTCGGGCGGCGACGGCTTCATCAGCACCTGGAACTGATAGTAGTGTTGCAGGCGGTTGGGATTCTCGCCGTAGCGGCCGTCGGTCGGCCGGCGCGAGGGCTGCACGTAGGCCGCCGCCCAGGGCCGCGAGCCGAGCGAGCGCAGGGTCGTGGCAGGGTGGAACGTGCCCGCCCCCACCTCCATGTCGTAGGGCTGCAGCAGAGCGCAGCCCTGCCCCGCCCAGTAGGTCTGCAGGCGCAGGACGACCTCCTGGAAGGAGGCGGGCTTGGAAGGCTCTGGCATCGGGGTGGCGTCGCTCGGTCCGGTCGCGTCGCCGGTGGTCTAGGTCTCCCCCACCGGCGGGTCAACCGCTGGTGCCGCGGGGCATCGCACCCGCGCACCGCACGCCCCAAGGCCGGCTCAGTCGGCGCTCGCGGCCCGAACGCCGTCGGAGGCCGGCCACTGCGCGACGAATACAACCGTGCCCAGCACCAGCACCGACAGTGCCGTGCCCAACGCCGCCCCCCGCACGAGGCCCCGTGCAAACTGCCGCCGAGGGGGCCTGCGCCGTCGCCTGTCGTCGTCGTCCGAGTTCACCCCGTCCTACCCCTTACGCATCTTCCGGAACACTCCGGCCCGCCATGGCGGCCAGGGCGCCTGCTTCGCCGCGAAATGCGGCCGAAATGCGGGAATGCCGACCGCGCGGCGGAAACGATCTGTTCACCATGACGGGCGGCGGGCCACCGTCCGTCACGCCGATGTCGAAAGGTCAGCGCGTCTGCCTAACGGCTCGGTAACGAACTTGTTTCTAAGTGGCGGGCAGATGCGCCGCGGCGCGGCTCTCGCGCAGCCGTTCCGGCGGCGCCCCCTGGATACAACGAGGACAGGCGTCTCGCCCATGCCGGATTCCGCCCCCCCGACGCTGAGCTCTCTCACCCTGTCGGACGTCGTCGACATCTCTGGCGGCGACGCGCCGCTCGCCATCACGGTCGCGGCGGACGACGACACCGCGATCGACTACGTCGTGGTCGAGTTCGATCGCGGCGTCACGGGGCCCGCCAGCCTTGCCGCGTTCGCCTACATCGACGCCACAGCGCAGGAGTGGGCGGCAGGGCCGGTCACCGCCACACTCACCATCGACAGCCGGGCGGGCTCGGGCGCCGTCGACGTCGCCCGCGTCTGGGTGTGGGACGAGGCCGGCAGGTCGCGGCTCTACAATGCCAATGCGCTCGAGCTTATCGGCGCCGACACGAGCTTCGAGATCACGGGAGGCACCAGCGACGCCTTCTGGCCCGAGATCACCGCGCTGTCGCTTACCGACACCGTCGACGTGACCTCGGGAAGCGGCACGCTGACGGCCAGCGTCACCGCCACCGACGATACCGAGGTGGCGGCGGTGGAACTCGTCTTCGACCCGCCCCTCGTCACGCCCGATGGCCCGCGCCTGAGCGTCATGCTGCGGCCCGAAGGCGCCGACACGTTCGAGGCGGGGGCCGTGGTGCGCGATGTCACCCTGACGGGCGCCAGCCTGAACGGGCAGGTCGCGCTCGCCGGCGCCCGCGTCTGGGACATCCACGGCAGAAAGACCACCTACGACGCCGACGCGCTCGCCGACGCGGGTTTCGACACGGGCTTTTCCGTGACCGGCGGCACGCCCGACATCCAGCCGCCAGAGCTGACCAACCTCGTTCTGCCCGACACGATCGACGTCTCTGACGGCGCCGTCACCTTCCCGGTGGCGCTGTCCGCAACCGACGACAGCGGAATCGCCTGGGCGCAGGTCTATCTCGACCGGGCGCTGCCCGGCGCGGCCTTCCCCTTCATCTCGTTCTTCATCGCCCCCGATGCCGGCCAGACATGGCGCACCGGCACCGTCGCCCGCGACTTCGCGGTCGCAAGCGACGCCACGCCAGGGCCAGTCGGCATCACCTCGGTCCACATCTACGACACGCTGGGCAACGGCCGCATCTACCAGACGGCAGACATGATCGGCCTCGGCATCGACACCTCGTTCGCCGTGGTCGACGGGCCGGTGGCGGCCGATCTCTCCCTCCGGCCCGACGTGAGCGACGGCGCGGTCGTGCTGTCGCTCGTCAACGACGGGCCGGCCTTCGCCGCCGGCCCGGTCGACCTCGACCTGGCCCTCTCGGCCACGGGCATCGGCACGCGCGTGATCGACCTGATGCGTGCCGGCACGATCACGATCGGCGGGGAACGGGTCGGCCCCGTCGAGCTGCTCGACCTGACCGCGGAATTCAGCGGCTCGTGGGAAACCGGCGAGGCGCTGATCGACATCACCGTGCCGCTGACCGGGGCCGGGCGGATCGACCCGCTCTCGGCGCAGGGGGCCGTCGCCGGCGCCTTCGAGGCGGTGACCCTGCCGCCCCCCATCGTCTTCGGCACCGACGGCTCGGAGGCGGTCACCGGAAGCGCGGCGTCCGAGGCGCTCTACGGCCTTGCGGGCGACGACACGCTGTCGGGCGGCGCGGGCGACGACACGCTCACCGGCGGCGACGGCGCCGACACCTTCGCGATCGGCCGCGATGCAGGCGCCGTCACGGTGGCAGACTTCGTGCCCGGCACCGACCGGCTCGACCTCACCACCTTCGACCGGGCCGACGCGCTCGCCGCCCTCTCGGCCACCAGCGGCGGCGCGGCCGTGCTCTCCCTGCCGGGCGGGGTCACGGTCGCGCTCGACGGGCTGACGCAGGGCGACGTCGGCGCCGCCGACGCGGTGCTCGCACCCGAGACCCGCGAGGGCGCGGTGTGGGTCGCGCAGACGGTGACGCTGGGCGCCGAGCCCGTCACCGTTTCGCATGGCTGGCGCTTCGACGCGCCGGTGGCCGTCGCGGGCGCGCCGGGCGAAGCGGGGGCGCCCCCGGTCGCCGTGCGCATCCACGAGGTCACGCCGACCACCGTCACGCTCTCGCTCGACCGCCCCGCCTATCTGGGCGGGCCGCCCACGCCCGAAGAGGTGACGCTGGTCGTCGTCGAGGAGGGCGCCCACCGCCTGCCCGACGGCACGCTGGTGCAGGCCGGCACGCTCGACACCGACCGGACGACGCCGCAGGGCTTCGAGCGCATCGACTATGCCGAGCGGTTCGCCACCGCGCCCGCCGCGCTCACGCAGGTGCAGACGGGCAACGACCCCGCCTACGTCTTCACCCGCCAGTCGGGCGCCGACGAGGGGGGACTCGGCGTCGCCCTGCAATCGGTCGAGACCGAGCTCCTCACGCTGCGCGGTTCCGAGACGGTGGGCTGGCTGGCGGTGGAGTCGGGGCGCGGCACCGCCCTCGCCCCCGGCGACGCGCCCGCGCCCTTCGAGGCCGGGCGCACCGGCCCGCTCGCGGGCGAGGCCGCGGGCCGGCACGACTATTCTGCCGCCTTCGACGGCCCTCCGGGCCTTGTCGCGGCGCTGTCGTCCTTCGCCGGGCCCGATCCGGCGGTGCTGCGCCTGCCGGAGCGCGACGCCGCGGGCTTCACCGCCCGCGCGCAAGAGGATCAGAGCCTCGACCTCGAGACCGGGCACGCCCCGGAGACGGTCGACTACCTCGCCCTCGGCCTGCCCGCCGGGCAGGTGGCCGCCACCGGCGGGGTCGCGCGCGCGCCCATCGGCGAGGTGCACCGGCTGTCGGTGTCGAACATGGAGCAGACTGTCGCCTTCGCCCACACCTACGACGATCCGGTGATCGTGGCGCAGGGCGCGGGCTTTGCCGGGCCTGACCCGGTGACGGTGCGGCTGGACGGGGTGACGGGCGGCAGCGCCCGCCTGCGCCTGCAGGAGCCGAACTACCTCGACGGCGGTCACGCCGAAGAGGACGTGACGCTGCTGGTGATGGAGGCGGGGCGCCACGAACTGGCCGACGGCACGGTGATCCAGGCCGGCCTGCACTCTACCGGCCGGCTCAGCACGGCGGGCTTCGACGACATTCGCTTCGGCGCGGGCTTCGACGCGCCTCCCGTGCTCCTGTCGACGGTCATGACGCGCAACGGCCCCGACTGGGTGGTCACGCGGCACAAGAGCATCACGGACCGCGGCTTCTCTCTCGCCCTGCAGGAGGAGGAGGCGCTGAACGGCGGCGGTCACGCGGTCGAGCAGGTGGGCTGGGTGGCGATCGAGGCCGGCGGCGGCACCTGGTCGGGGATCGACTGGCTGGCCGGCACCGCGACCGGCGTCTCGTCATCGGGGGCGCGGCACGACTTCGGCACCGCCTTCGACACGGCGCCGGGCGTCGTCGCCAACCTCGCCACCTCCTTCGGCCTCGATCCGGCCATGCCGCGCCTCTCGGGGGTCGACGCCGCGGGCTTCACCGGCTGGGCGCAGGAGGAGCAGAGCTTCGACTCCGAGACCGGGCACCTCGCCGAGCGGCTCGACTACCTCGCCTTCGAGACCACGGGCACGCTGCAGGGCTTCACCCGCGCGCCGGTGATCGCCGAGACGGGCACCGCCGCGGTCAGCGACCAGCCGCTGACCATCGCGCTGTCGCACAGCTTCGCCGACCCGGTGGTCTTCGCCGCCGCCACCACGACGAACGGCTGGCAGCCCGCCACCGTGCGCGTGGCCGGGCTGACGTCCGACACCCTGACCCTCGCCATGCAGGAGCCTCTCTCGCTCGACGGCACGCATGCGGCCGAGCAGGTGTCGTGGATGGTGGTCGAGGCCGGGGCCTGGCAGCTGGCCGACGGCACGCGCCTCGAGGTCGGCACCACCGACGTCTCGGCCCGGGGCGGCGCGGGGATGACCGACGTGACGTTCGCCGCCCCTTTCGACGGCGTACCGCTGACGCTGGCGCAGGTGCAGGAACTGCCGGGCATCGACTTTCTCGACACGCGGCAGACGGGGGCCAGCGCCACGGGGTTTCGCGTCACGCTCGAGGCCGAGGAGGCGCGCAACGCCCTGCCCCAGCCACCGCAGGAGGTGGGCTGGATGGCGATCGACCCCGGCACCGGCCTGTGGGAAGGGCAGGAGGGCCTGATCACCTTCGAGGCCGGCACGACCGGGCCGGTGGTGACCGATGCCGGCGCCGACCACAGCTTCGCCGCCGACTTCGCCGCGGCGCCGCTGCTTCTGTCGCAGATGGTCAGCTTTGCCGGGCCCGACCCCGCGGTCACGCGCGTCGAGGGCCTCGACTCGAGCGGCGCGCGCTTCACGGTGCAGGAGGATCAGAGCGCCGACGGCGAACTCGGCCACATTGCCGAGACGGTCGGCTATGTCGGCCTGTCGGGCGGCGGCCTGCTGCTGGGCGAGGCCTGGGCGGGGTAGCGACGGTCGGGCTGGGGACGGGCGGGCTGGGGACGGGCGGGCGCGTGGCTAGCCCGCGGGCAGCCCCGCCTCGGGCGCCGCGGGTCTTGGCAGGGGCGGCGCAGGGCGACCGGCGGCGGGTCGTTCGGGCGCCGCCGCGCCCATCCGCACCGGTCCCTGACCCGCCTCGGCGGACCGATCGGCCGCCGCCATAGGTGGCTGAAGCGGCGGGCGCGGCTGCGCGGCCCAGGCGGCGACGGTGCGCTGGAACAGCGCCGGCGTCGCCACCATGGGCAGGTGGCCGCTGTCGATCACCTGCGCGAGCGCGCCCGGCAGCCGCCGCGCCAGCATGAGCTGGTGCTCGGCGGTGACGACCGGATCACGCGCCGTGACCGTCACGGTCACAGGCACCTGCAACGCGGCGAAGCTTTCGAGCGTCGCCTGCGCCCTGATCCACACCGCCATGTCGCGCATCGTCTCGGGGCAGCCGCCGCGCAGCTCGTCGCGCACCCGCGCTGGCAGCCCGGTGATGCACTCCCCCGGCGCCAGCGAACGCGAGAACCACAACTGGAAGCGCTCGGCGTCCGACAGCCAGTGCTGATGCAGCAATCGCGCCGAGATCGGCCCGATCAGCGGCACTTCGGTAAAGAGCCGCGTGGCCAGCCCCGCCACGCGGCCCGCGTCGCCCGCGTGCGGCGCGCCGATCACCATCGCGTCCTGCACCATGTCGGGGTGGTCGCGCGCGATCATCAGCGCGATCAGCCCGCCGAGCGAGTGGCCCACCAGCCGCACCCGGCGCCCGCCCGAGATCAGCCGCAGCACCTCGGCCATGTGCCGCGCCGGTGCGTCGCCGGCGTGCATCCCGACCGAGGCCGGCCGGCGCACCGCGTCGGAGCGGTGGCCGGGCAGCGGCGGCGCGAAGGTCTCGATGCCCTGGGCGCGCAGGGCCCGCCGGGCCGACTCCCAGATCGCCGGGCTCTCGAACAGGCCATGCAGAAAGACGACAGGCGTATCTGCAGGGGCATCGGCGGGAGCGGCCCGCGCGCCGGTCTCGTTTCCGCTCTGGTCTTCCATGCCGGGAGCAACGCGCCAGTCCCCGGCCTGTTCCCGCGATACGGTTGACACCGGCGGCCGAAACGGGTTGCACGAAGCGCGCCCACGGTGCGCCGCGCCCGGCCGCGGCCGCCCCCGGGCGCGCGACAAGGGAAGCGCGCACGTGACCATCCACCTCTACCAGCGGGATCTGCCCGAGGGGCTCGACCTCGGCCCGGTCGTGGCCATCGACACCGAGGCGATGGGGCTGATCCCCCACCGCGACCGCCTGTGCCTCGTCCAGCTTTCGGCCGGCGACGGCAACGCCCATCTCGTGCAGATCGCCCGTGGCCAGACGGAGGCGCCAAACCTCGCCCGCCTCTTGACCGACCCCGAGAGGCTGAAACTGTTCCATTTCGGCCGCTTCGACATCGCTCTGCTCCACCAGGCGCTCGGCGCGCTCGCCGCGCCCGTCTACTGCACCAAGATCGCCTCGAAGCTGGTGCGCACCTACACCGACCGGCACGGGCTCAAGAACCTCTGCCAGGAGCTGCTCGACATCGACCTCAGCAAGCAGCAGCAGACCTCCGACTGGGGCGCCGCGACGCTGAGCGAGGCGCAGCAGGCCTACGCCGCCTCCGATGTGCTCTACCTTCACCGCCTGCGCGAGGAACTCGACCGGCGACTCGCGCGCGAGGGGCGGACCGACCTGGCGCGGGCCTGCTTCGAGTTTCTGCCCACGCGCGCGCAGCTCGACCTCGCAGGCTGGCCCGAGACAGATATCTTCTCGCACTGACGCCAGCGAGAGCCGACGCCGATGGACACGCCCGAGCCCCAGCCCCCCCACGCAGAGCAACCCGACCCGGCCACCCTGCTCGCCACCGGCCGTCGGGTGGTGGAGCGCGAGGCGGCGGCGCTGGCTGCGCTCGGGGATGCGCTCGGGGATGCGCCCGGGGATGCGCCCGGGGATGCGTCCGGGGCCTCGCTCGGGCGCGCCTTCGTCGAGGCTGCGCGGCTGATCCTCGCCGCGCGGGGGCGCGTGATCGTCTCGGGCATGGGCAAGTCGGGGCATATCGCGCGAAAGGTGGCGGCCACGCTCGCCTCGACGGGCACGCCCGCCCATTTCGTCCACCCCGCCGAGGCGAGCCACGGCGACCTCGGGATGATGACGCGAGGCGACGTTGCGCTGCTGCTGTCCAATTCGGGCGAGACGCCCGAACTGGCCGACATGATCGCCTACACACGCCGCTTCGGCATCCCGCTGATCGGCGTGGCCGGGCGCGCGGGCTCGACCCTGCTGACCCGCGCCGACGTGGCGCTGCTCCTGCCCACGGTCGAGGAAGCTTGCGGCACCGGCGTCGTGCCCACCACCTCGACCACCATGACGCTCGCGCTGGGCGACGCGCTGGCGGTGGCGCTGATGGAGCACCGACGCTTCACCCCCGAGATGTTCCGCGACTACCACCCCGGCGGGCGCCTCGGCGCGCGGCTCGCCCGCGTGGCCGACCTGATGCACTCGGGGCCGGCGCTGCCGCTGGTGACCGAGGATACCGCGATGGGCGAGGCGCTCGTGCGGATGTCGGCCAAGGGCTTCGGCGTGGTGGGCGTGACCGACGCCGACGGGCGGCTGACCGGCATCGTGACCGACGGCGACCTGCGGCGCCACCTCGACGGCCTGCTGGACTGCACCGCCGCCAAGGTGATGACCCGCGCCCCCCGCACCATCGCCCCGCAGGCGCTTGCCGAGGAGGCCGTGGCGCAGATGAACGCGCGCAAGATCACCTGCCTCTTCGCCGTCGCCCCGGGCGGCGACGGGCGGCCCGAGGGTCTCATTCACATTCACGACTGCCTGCGGGCCGGCGTGGTATGAGCCGGGCATGGCCCGACCGCCCGATTCCGCGCCCCCTCGCCCGGCCCCGCCGCGCGCCGACAATCGCTACTCGCGCTTCATCGCCTGGGTGAAGGTGGCGCTGCCGCTGGCGGCGCTGGCACTGCTCTCGACGCTCTTCCTCTTTCCCGGCGGCTCGGGGCGCGACGTGACCGAGGCGCTCGGGGCCGACGAGCTGCGCGCGCTGATTCAGAAGCGGCTGCTGCGCGCACCCACCTACACGTCGGTCACCGACGACGGCGGCGCGCTGACCGTGACGGCCGAGACGGCCACCCCCCGCGACACCGACCCAGACCTGTTCGACGTGACCGACCTCGCCGTGGCGCTAGACGCGGCCGATGGCGGCCGTGCCACGCTCTCCGCCGCGGGCGGGCTGGTGGACCGGCGCGCGCAGGAGGGCACCTTTACCGGCGACGTGCAGGTGGTGACCTCGGAGGGTTGGGTGCTGCGCACCGAGCGGCTCGAGGCGGCGCTCGACGGCTCCCGCGCCGACAGCCCCCTGCCGGTGCGGATCGCGGGGCCGGGCCTGACGCTCGAGGCCGGCACGATGCGCGCCACGACGCCCGAAGGCGGGCCGCCCGCGGGCCACGTCACTTTCACCGGCGGCGTGCGGCTGGTATACGACGCTGCGGAAGCCGACACCGCCGCCGACCGCCCTGCCGCCGCCGACTGACCGCCGAGTGACCCCGGAGATGCCCTTGACCGCCCCGTTTCGCGCGCTCGCACCCGCCCTCGTGTCGGTCACCCTCGCCGGCGCCGCGCTCGCGCAGGGCACGCAGGTGCAGTTCGGCGACGGGCAGGATACTTCGGGCCAGCCCGTCGAGGTGACGTCGGACCAGCTCGAATTTGACCAGCAGGACGGCATCGCGCTGTTCACCGGCAACGTCCGCATCGTACAGGGGGCGCTGCGCCTCACCGCCGAGCGGGTCGACGTCACCTATGGCGACAACGAGGCCGGCGATACCGAGGTGCGCCGCGTCGAGGCCACCGGCAACGTCGTGCTCGTCAACGGAGAGGACGCCGCCGAGGGCGAGCGCGCCATCTACACCCTTGCGGACGGGACGCTGGTGATGACCGGCGATGTGCTGCTCACCCGCCCGGAAAGCGCGATCACGGGCGAGCGGCTGAGCATCGACGTCGACGACGGAACCGGCGTGATGGAGGGGCGCGTCAGCGTCGTCTTCACGCCGGAAGAGGGCGACGGCGGGTGAGCGGACCGCGCCTCACCGTCGCCCCGGGCGGGCAGGGCCTGCGGGTCGAGCGGCTGCGCAAGAGCTTTCGCCGCCGGCCCGTGATCCGCGACGTGTCGCTCTCGCTCGCGCGGGGCGAGGTGGTGGCGCTGCTCGGCCCCAACGGCTCGGGCAAGACGACATGCTTCTACGCCGTGGCCGGCCTCGTCATGCCCGAATCGGGGCTGGTCGAGATCGACGGCCGCAACGTGACGACGCTGCCGATGTATCGGCGCGCTCGCCTGGGCATCGGCTACCTGCCGCAGGAGGTCTCGATCTTTCGCGGTCTGACGGTCGAGGACAACATCACCGCGATCCTCGAGATCGCCGTGCGCGACCGGCACAAGCGGCGCGAGCGGCTCGAGGCGCTGCTCGCCGAGTTCGGCATCGAGCACCTGCGCCGCGCGCCCGCGCTGGCGCTCTCGGGCGGCGAGCGGCGGCGGGTCGAGATCGCGCGCTGCCTCGCCGCCGAGCCGAAATACCTGCTGCTCGACGAGCCCTTCGCGGGTGTCGACCCGATCTCGGTGGGCGACATCCGGCAGATGGTCACCGATCTCGCCACCCGCGGCATCGGCGTGCTCATCACCGACCATAACGTGCAGGAGACGCTGGGCCTCGTCGACCGCGCCTACATCCTGCATGACGGTGCGGTCATCATGGCGGGCACGCCCGAAGAGGTGGTGCGCGACGAGAACGTGCGCCGCGTCTATCTCGGGCAGAACTTCCGGATCATGTAGGCGATGGGCCAGAAGCCGCGGCTCGACCTGCGCGCCACGATCCGCCCGTCGCTCTCGGCGGGCACGCGCATGGGGGTGGAGCTGCTGGCGATGCCCGCGGCCGAGCTGCACGCCGATCTGGAGCGGCTGGCGGTCGAGAACGCGTTCCTCGTGCTCGAGCCCGGCCCTGCGCCGGGCGGCGCGGGCCGCGGCGACGGCGCGCTGATCGACGTGGCGCAGCCCGTCACCCTCGCGCGCCACCTGCAGGAACAGGTCGCCTGCATGGGCCTGCCCGAGCCCGTGGCCACGCTCGCCGCCTACCTCGCCACCGCGCTCGACGGCCGCGGCCTGCTGACCGAGAGCGACGACGAGCTCGCTGCCGAGACAGCCGCCAACGTCGAAACGGTGGCCGCCGCCCGCGCCGCGCTGCAGGCCTGCGACCCCACCGGTGTCGGCGCGCGCGACCTCGGCGAGTGCATCCGCCTGCAATTGATCGAGGCGGGCGAGACCGAGACGCGGGCGAACGCCATCCAGGCCGCCCTGCCCGCGCTGGCCGAGGGGCGCTTCCCCGCCGCCGCCCGCGCGCTGGGGGGCTCGGAGGCGGAGGCGCGGGCGCTCGCCGCCCGCATCGCCCGGCTCAACCCCGACCCGGCCGCGGCCTTCGACGCCGGCGCCGCCGCGCCGATGGCGCCCGAGCTTCTGGTCACCCGCGAGGCGGGCGGGCGCCTCGGCGTGACGCTGCTCGACGATCCGGCCGCGCGGCTGCGCCTCGACGAGGGGCTGGCCGCCCGCGCCCGCGCCACGGGCGAGGCTACCGCGCGCGAGTTCGTCGCCGCCCAGCTCGCCGCCGCGCGGCGCGTCCACTCCGCTGCAAGGTTCCGCGCGCACACGCTGTACGCGGTGGGCGAGGCCATCGTCGAGGCGCAGTCGGCGCACTTCCTCGGCCGGGCGCGGGCGCCGGGGCCGTTGTCGCGCGCCGCAGTTGCCGCCCGTCTCGGCCTGCACCCCTCCACCGTCGGCCGCGCCGTCCGGGGGCGAGCGCTCCTGTTCGAGGGGCGCACGCGGCCGCTGTCGGATTACTTTCCCGCCGCGCTGGTGGCCGCCAGCGGCGAGACCGGTGCAGGAGCCGGGGCCGTCTCTTCCGCCGAGATCCAGGCGCGGATGCGCGACATCGTGTCGGCCGAGACGGTCGATAAGGTCTTGAGCGACGACGATATCGCACACTACCTGCGGGAGGGCGGCGTTGACATCGCCCGCAGAACTGTCGCCAAATATCGCAAATGCCTGTCCATCCCGAACTCGTCGGAACGCCGTCGCCGCCTCGCCCGCCGTGCCCGCCTGGTCACGAAAGGGGGGCGAGCGTGAGCGCCGGCGCGCGCTCGCACGACGCGGGGAGACGCGCATGACCCGGCCCGCCACCGCCGGCCGGGACACAACCGGAGGAGACCCCATGCGCTACCAGATCAGCGGCCACCAGATCGACATCGGCGACACCCTGCAGACCCACGTCGAGACCGAGCTCAGCGCGGTCGTGGCCAAGTATGCCGAGCGCCCGACCGACGCGACCGTGATCTTCTCGCGCAACGCCCACGAATATGTCTGCGAGGCGGTGGTGCACCTTTCGACGGGGCTGACGGCGCAGGCCAAGGCGCATGCGACCGAGATCTATGCCGCCTTCGATTCCTGCGCGGCGAAGATGGAAAAGCAGCTGCGACGCTACAAGCGCAGGTTGAAGGATCATCACCGCACCCGGAAGGAGCCGGTTGAAGTATTGGCGGCGCCTTCGTATATCCTCGCCCGATCCGAGGAGGAGGACGAGGCGAACGAGCCGGAGAGCCTGCAGCCCATGATCATCGCCGAGATGGAGACGCGGGTGCCCGCGCTCTCGGTCGGAGAGGCGGTGATGCAGATGGAACTTGCGGGCGCCCCGATCCTCGTTTTCCGGAACGAAGGACATAACGGCGTGAACGTCGTATATCGGCGCGACGACGGAAATATCGGCTGGATCGACCCACAAGCCACCTGAGAGAGGCGCCCGGCACAGAGGCGCCGGGCGAGGAACGAGGGCAGGCAATGAACCTTTCGGACATCCTCAAGCCGGAGGCGGTCAGGGTCGTCTCCGAGACGATGAGCAAGAAGCGCCTGTTCCAGAAGATCGGCGACGTCGCGCGCGACGTCTACGGATGCGCCGGCGCGGGCTGCGCCGAGGCGCTGATCGAGCGCGAGGCGCTGGGGCCGACGGGGGTCGGCCACGGCATCGCCCTGCCGCATGCCCGGCTGGCGGGGGTCGACGAGGTGCGCGGGCTGTTCTTCAAGCTCGAGCACCCGATCGAGTTCGACGCGGTCGACCGGCAGCCGGTCGATCTCGTCTTCGCTCTGATCGCGCCCTCCGAGGCGGGGGTGCAGCACCTGAAGGCGCTGGCGCTCGTCTCGCGCACCATGCGCGACCCGGCGATCTGCGGCAAGCTGCGCGCCAACGGGCAGGCGGACACGCTGCACACGGTGCTGACCGAGGGACAGTCCTCGGCCGCGGCCTGAGCTTGCGGCCCCTGACCTAACGGCTCCCGCCCCAGGGGCGAAAGCCGAAGGCCATGTAGTCGCGATTGTGCAGGTCGCGCACCGCCCGCTCAAGCGCCTCGTCGTGGATCGCGGCCAACGGCACGGGCGGCGCCTCGTCGTCGTCGGGCACGGGCGGCGGCGCGGCGCAGCCCGCCTGCCGGGCGACCCATGCCAGCCCCTCGCCGAGCCTCGCCTCGCGCAGCACCGCGTCGGGTACGATCAGCTCGGCCGCGCCCGCCAGCAGGGCGTGCTGGCTGGCCCAGGCCGGGTCAGCGCGCAGGCTGGTCTGGCCGGCATTCGTCGCCCGCGCCACCTCGAGAAAGCCCATGAACGCGGCGCGGTGCGCGACCGCGTCCCAGCCCGGGCCGGGGCCGTGCTCGGGCAGCGGCACGCCGTAACGCTCGCGCATTGCAGCGCGGGCGGGGGCGAACGGCCCCTCGTCCGACGGCAGCAGATGACGGCAGAACACCCGGTGCATCCGCAGCACGGGGTGGGTGACGACGGCGAAGGCGCGGCCGTCCTTGTTGCGGTTCTTCCACTGGCGCAGCGTCTTCTGGGTAAAGTCGCGCTCCACCCCGCCACCGAACCCCGCGAGCCACGCCTCGACGCGGACCGCCGGACCGCCGGGACAGGGGATGTGGAGGAGCGGCGCCGACGCGGCCGCCACCCAGCCCCGCACGCCCGCCCCCCGCGGCGGCTCGAGGGGCGCGGCGGGCGCGGCGCGGGCGCCGAGCGCGGCCTCCATCTCGGTCGGGTTCTCGACCTTCTGCGCCAGCGGCTCGGGGTTCTGCCGCTTGAGCCGCCCCGTGAGCCGGTCGAGCGCATGGTCGACGCCGAGAAACCGCGCGAGCCCGTTCAGCACCGCCACCTCGCCGATCTCGGCATGGTCGATGGCATAGGGCGCCTGCCCCGTTTCCTGCAGCACGCGCCGCACGCGGGCGCGAAACCCCTCCTGCGCGGCGCGGAACGCCTCGAACTCGGCGGGGTCGAAGCGGGCCCTGGCCACCTTGCGGTCTTTCGCGTCGGTCAGCTTCCACTGCCCCGTGCGCTCGGCGATCTTGAGCGAGACATAGCTGTCGAGCGCATCGCGCGTCAGCACCACCTTTGCCACCCGCGGGTCGGGCAGCACCGCGTCGAGCACGCGCGGATCGTGGTCGTGGAAGAAGCGGAAGCCGGCGAGGCCCTCGGTGCCGGCCTGCATCGCACGGATCAGCGCCATCGGATCGGCCTCGCGCGCGGCAAGCCCGATGCCGAACATTTCCGTCTCGCCCTCGTGGCCGACGAAGGCGGGGTTGAACGCCTCGCCGTGGCAGGCAAGGCCCGGATAGAGGTTGATCGCCTCTTCCAGCGCGTTCGAGCCGGTGCGCATTCCGGCGATCACCACGAACAGGTCGAAGCGGCCCGCCATCGGCTACCGCACGAGGTAGGGGCGCGGCCGCGCGTCGCCCGGCGGCGTCGGGGCGTGGCCAACGGGAAAGTCACCCGGCAGATGCAGGTTCATCCCGTCGTTCCTGAGCCGCTGCAGGAACGCGCCGAACCCGTCGAGCGGCGCCAGCACCGGCGCCTCGGTGGGCCGGCGCGGCGCGCGCGGCGCGATCTCGTCGAGGATGGGGGCGAGGTTTTCCATCGGGGCCTCGAGGAACTCGGCGAGGCTCCACGCCCGCACGCGCGCCTTGACCCAGCCCGACCGCATCAGCGCAAGGTGAGCAAGCTCCACCTTCTGGAGGCGCGCGGCCTCCTTCCGCAGGGCGCCGCCGGTCAGCTCGCCCGCCTGCTCGCGGGCGAACAGCGCGAGCGCCCATGCGCCCGCGACGATCGAGACCTGCGCGTTGGGGTCGCCGGCGACGAAGCGCATGACCTCCTGCGCGTCGGCCGGGCCGAACATGAAGCACTGGCGCTCGCCCCGCGTGGCCCAGACGAGGTTGGCGAGGAACGCTTCGGGGTTGTAGTCGCGCAAGGCGGCCGAGTCGGGCAGGCAGCCGTTCCAGATGCGGGCGCCGCCGGCGAACTCGGCCCGCGCGGGCGCGAAGAGGTGGCCGTGCACCCGCAGCCCCGTCGCCCGGCCAAGCCACGTCTCGAAGCCGGGCAATGTCTCGGCGAAGCCGCTGAACACGGAATAGGCGGCGGCGGTGCGCGGGGCGTCGAGGCGGCGGGCGGGAAAGCGGCTCTGCATGATCAGGCCGGGGCGGCCCTGCACCCGCCGGTCGGTCGCGTGGGAAAACAAGCGGTCGATCTTGCCCGGGTTCGGCTCGGCGTTCTTGGTCACCTTGGGGTCGTTCGACAGGAAGCTGGCATAGAGCCGGTCGGCCCGCGGCCAGATCTTGCGCGCGAAGAAGCAGTCTGACCGGCGCAGCAGTTGCAGATGGTCGTCGTAGAACGAATGCGGCCGCCCGAAATGGTCGAACTTCGACAGGGTCAGCGACCGGCTTTCCACCCTGCGGCCATGCACGCGCACAAGCGTCTGGAAATAGCTCTCGTCGGGGATCCAGACGGAGCGGAAGAACCGGTCGAGCTCGCGCCTGCGCGGGTCGCGCAGGATCGCCTCGAGCGTCGTGCGCGACAGGCACCACCATTGCGAGCCGAGATGCGGCGCGATTCCCTCGGGCAGCGGGCGGGCCATGCCCAGCCGCTTCTGCGCCCGCGTCACCGCATCGAACAGCCGCCGGCGTTTGCGGAACGAGACGGGAAAGCGCAGGGCGAAGCGGTCGTGGTCGAAGCCGCCCTTCGTCCACACCACGTCGTCGATCGTGACGCTCTCGATGAAGTCGGTCTCGGGGCGGGCGGCGAGATAGGCCTGAAGCTCGGGCAGCGGCCGCAACGGCAGGCACGAGCCCGAGCAGAGATAGACGTGGCGCAGGCCGGGATGGGCCGTCAGCAGGTCGCCGCACGCGTCGAGCGTGGCGCCGACGATGCCCCACATGCCCCATTCGCAGCGGTGGCGGCGGCCGGCGAAGGCGATGCCGGGCACGTCCGCCAGCCCCCGTGCGAACGGCTCGAACTCGGCGCGCGGCACCTTGCGGTCGGCATGGATCACGACGGGGCACCCCGAGGCGGCGAGGTGGCGCGCGACCTGCGCCGCGCGGTCGAGCGCGGTGTGCACCAGCATGACGAAGCCGACGCTCACGCCCAGTTCCCCTTTGACATGAGGCCCAGGATCTCGAGCTGACGCCAGTTGATGTACCGCTCCGACCACTCGGTCCACAGGTCGGGAGAGTGTTCGAGCCCCGCGCGGTAGGCGGCGTATTCGCGCCCGCCCGCGTAGTGCTCGCCGCGCTCGGCCTCCTCCGCCGCCTTGTCGCGGATGGTGTGCAGGAACTTGGCGTGCAGAAGCGCGCCCGACGCCGCCTCGCCGCCCGACTGATCGTAGGTCAGGTTGAGGCCGCGGGGCAGCAGCATATGGGTGGAATGGACGTAGGCATACCGCCGCCGCCACTTGACCAGCGGAATCTTGTTGAGCGCGGGCGCGGCCTGCGGCCGGTCGGCGAAGAAGGCGCGGGCGCGCGGGCCACCCTGGATCCAGAGGTTGCGCAGCTCGGGGTTGCGCCGGATCGTGTAGTTCGCCCCGTCGAACCATTGCGCGATCTCGAACGGATCCTGCCCCTCGGCATAGGGGGCCTCGTCGACCGGACCCCTGGGATACATGTCGAGCAGCATCGCCGAGAACGAGCGCAGCCCGCAATCGTCGAGCCAGTCGGTGAGGGCGGGCAGGGGGCGCGTGTCGCAGAACGGGTAGACGAAGAACTCGTCGGCATCGACGGTCAGGCACCAGTGGCCGTGGCCGTGGCGGAACAGGAGCGCGCCCACCCAGTCCATCCCGAAGCGGGCGGCCGCGTAGCTGCCATCCGCCCGCCAGAGCGACACGTCGTCGTGGCCCGAGAGATACTCGGCCGAGCCGTCGACCGAGCCGTTGTCGACCATGAGGAAATGGCCGACGCCGAGGCTGCGGTAATAGTCGAGGAAATACGGCAGGCGTATGCGCTCGTTGCGCAGGCACGCGAACAGCAGCACGTCGCGCGCACCGATGGCGCCCGTGCGGTCGGCCACGGGGGCAAGCTGGCCGCGGCGGCGCAGCGAGCGCCACAGAAGCCCGCGGCGGCGCCAGCGCAGGCGATATGAATGGATCCAGCCCAGCCGTCAGCCCTGCCTGCCTGCCCCTCGCGTCACGCGCGCGATCCTGCCCATCAGAGGTTAACCCTCCGTTTTCCCTGACCGCCTGTCCTGCGGCGACAGGGGCGCGCCCCCACGCAGCGGAAAGGCTACGCGATGCCTTCGCTCACGTCCATCCGCCCGACGACATGAGGCCGAGGTGTTCGAGCTGCCGCCAGCCCTCGTAGCGCGTGGCCCCCTCGTGCCAGAGCACCGGGTCGGCGGCGAGCGCGTCGTGATAGGCGCCGAAGCGGGCGGGGTCGCCGAAATGCTCGCGCCGGTGGGTCGCGTCGGCCGAGCGCTCGACGATGGTATTCAGGAACTTGGTGTGCAGCAGCGCGCCCGACAGGCGCGGGTCGCCCGGCCCCTCCCATGCGAGGTTGAGACGGGGCGGCAGAAGCGAATGGCACGAGTTGAGATAGGCGGTGGTGCCGCGCCACCTGACCAGCGGCAGCTTGTTCAATGTGGGCGCGCGGCGCGGATCGTTTCCGAAAAAGAGACGGTCGCGCGGGCCGCCCTGCACCCAGAGGTTGCGCGCGGGGCGCTGGCGGCGGGCGCGGTAGGGGCCGGCATCGAAGAAGGGCAGGGCCTGCACAGGGTCGTCGCCCGGGCGGTAGGGCTGCTCCGACAGGCGGCCCCGGGGGTAGAGCTCGACCATCAGGGCGCCGAGGGCGGGCTGGCCGCGGCAGTCGAGCTCGGCCGTGAGGGCGGCGAGCGGCCGCTCTTCCCAGTGGGGATAGATCAGCAGTTCGTCGGCATCGAGCGTCAGCGCCCAGTGGCCGGCAGCGTGGCGGCGGGCGAGCCAGCCCAGCCAGTCGACGCCGAAGCGCGCGGCGCGGTAGCTCGCCCGCGTCTGCCACAGGGCGACGTCGGGCTCGGCCGCGAGCATCTCGCGCGTGCCGTCGTCGCTGCCGTTGTCGACGATCACGAAGCGGTCGACGCCCAGCCGGCGGTGATGGGCGATCCAGAACGGAAGGCGCACCGCCTCGTTGCGGACCGTGGCGAGGCAGAGCACGGCGCCCCTCGGCACGGGCCGCCACGGTGTGACCGGCGTCAGCTCGCCCCGCTTGCGCCAGGCGCGGGTCAGCAGGCGGCGGCGCTTCCACCGCATGCGATAGGCCTCGGCGGCGCGGGTCAGGGGGCCGGGGATGTCTTCGGGCGCGGTCATGGGAGCGGGGGGCCCGGCGGGCGCGTCAGGCCCGCCCATTCCGGGGCGACTGGTGCCAGCGCCAGGCGTCGGCGATCATCTGCGGCAGGGTGGAGCGGGCGGGGCGCCAGCCCAGCTCTTCCACCGCGCGGGTAGAGCCCGAGACGAGGCGCACCGCGTCGCCCGGGCGGCGCGGCCCCTCGATCACGGGCACCTCGCGGTTGGTGACGGCACGCGACTGCTCGACCACCTCGCGCACGGAAAAGCCCTTGCCGGTGCCGAGGTTGAACACCCGGCTGGGCTTGCCCGCCTCGAGCCATTTCAGCCCCAGCACGTGGGCATCCACGAGGTCGGAGACGTGGACGTAATCGCGGATGCAGGTGCCGTCGGGCGTGTCGTAATCGGTGCCATGCAGCGTCAGCGCCGGCCGCAGCCCCGCGATGGCGTCGAGCATCAGCGGGATGAGGTGCGTCTCGGGCTCGTGATCCTCGCCCACCTCTCCCTCGGGGTCGGCGCCGGCGACGTTGAAGTAGCGGAAGATCACGTGGCGCAGGCCGTGCGCGGCCTCGAAATTGCGCAGGATCTCCTCGATGGCGCGCTTGGAGGCGCCGTAGGCGTTGATCGGGTGCTGCGGCGTCTCTTCGGTCAGCACCACGCCGTCCTGGTCGCCATAGGTGGCGCAGGTCGAGGAAAAGACGAGGCTGCGGCAGCCGGCGGCGAGGGCCGCTTCGGCGAGATTGACCGCGCCCAGCACGTTCTCGCGCCAGTAGCGGCCCGGATCGGCCATCGACTCGCCCACCTGGCTCAGCGCGGCGAAGTGCATGACGGCGGCGGGGCGGTGCCGCGCGACGGCGCGGGCGACGCTCTCGCGGTCGGTCAGGTCGCCGCGTTCCAGCGGGCCGAACCTGACCGCCTGTTCCCATCCGGTCGACAGGTTGTCGAAGGCGACAGGGGTGTAGCCTGCGCGCGCCAGCGCCTTGCAGGCATGCGCGCCGATATAGCCGGCGCCCCCGGTGACGAGGATGGTCGTCATGTGGCCCCTCGCTGCACGCCCCTTACTGCGCGGCGTCGCGCACAGCCGACAGCTCCGACAGGTAGTCCGCGAATTCGCCGTTCAGGTCGTCGCGCGCGAGGCCGAAGGCCACGGTCGCCTGCAGGAAGCCGGCCTTTGACCCGCAATCGAATCGCTGGCCGTTGAAGCGATAGCCCCAGACGCCCGAGCCGTCGATCTCGCGCGCGATGGCGTCGGTCAGCTGGATCTCGCCGCCCGCGCCGGGATCGACCTCGTTGAGCGTGTCCATCACCGAGGGCGGCAGGATGTAGCGGCCGATCACGGCCAGGTTCGACGGCGCCTCTTCCGACTTGGGCTTTTCAACCATCTTGCGCACGCCGACCATCGGGCCCTGGTCGTCGCCCACATCGAGGATGCCGTAGGCCGAGGTCTTGTCGTGCGGCACCTCCATCGCGGCGACCATGCAGCCGGTCGAGCCGGCCGCTTCATACGCTTCGACCATCTGCTGCAGGCAGGGCTTCTCGGCCGCGATCACATCGTCGGGAAGGATCACGGCGAAGGGCTCGTCGCCGATCAGGCGCCGGCCGCACCAGACGGCATGGCCGAGGCCCTTGGGCTGCTGCTGGCGCACATAGGCGATGGCGCCCGAGGGCATCGTCGTCTTGTTGAGCATGGCGAGAATCTCGTCCTTGCCCTTATCCTTCAGGGTCGCCTCGAGCTCGGGCGCGCTGTCGAAATAGTCTTCCAGCGCCGACTTGCCGCGCGAGGTGACGAAGATGAAATCGGTGATGCCGGCGGCGCGCGCCTCGTCGATGGCGTACTGGATGAGCGGCCGATCAACGAGCGTCATGATCTCCTTTGGGATGGACTTGGTGGCCGGCAGGAACCTCGTCCCGAGCCCGGCCACGGGAAAGATCGCCTTGGTCACCTTGCGTTGCATGCGTCGTCCCTTCTGGTCGCTGTCGTCTGTGCCGCCCTGCCCATGCGGCCGTTCATATAGGCCACGGGGCGTTGAAGCACGGTTAATCTGGGTTAAGCCTGTTCACCGCGGTGCCGATTCGCGGCGGTGCCTCATTCGAGACCGGCTTCGCCCAGCATCGCCTCGATCACGGAGACGTCCGAGGGGTTGTTCAACTCCCAGAATGGCCGCCCTCGGGCGTCGACGTCAACGCAGGCCACCGGCAGACCCGCCTCGAGGAAGCGGAGCTGCTCCAGCCCCTCGAGCCGTTCGAGCCGCCCCTCGGGCAGCGCCGGGTAGGCCGCGAGCGCCTCGGCCCGGTAGGCGTAGAGGCCGACATGATGATGAACGGGCGTCGGCTCGGCCGCGCCGTAAGCGGCGGCCGAGAAGGGGATCACTTCCTTGGAGAAGTAGAGCGCGCGGCCGCCCTCGCCGAAGACGGCCGTGGTGCCGCCCACCCGCCCAGCGGCCCGGTCGGCGATCAGCGCCGCGCGCTGCGCACCGGTGCAACGCAGAACGGGGGTGGCCATCGCCGCGGCCTGGTCGGCGGCGAGCCCGTCGAGAAGGGCCGGCACGAACCACGGCGGGGTGAGCGGGGCGTCGCCCTGCAGGTTGACGACCACGTCATGGCCGCCGCCCAGAGCGGCGTGGGCCTCGGCGCAGCGCTCGGTGCCGTTGCGCGCCTGCTCCGATGTCATCACCACCTCGGCGCCGAACGCCTCGGCAACACCGGCAATGCGCGAATCGTCGGTCGCCACCACCACACGCTCAACGCCGGGCACCGCGCACGCCGCCTCCCAGCTGCGCTGGACCAGCGGCTTGACGGTGCCGGTGGCTCCCCGCAGCCCCACCAGCGGCTTGCCGGGATAGCGCGCGGACGCGTAGCGTGCAGGGATGACGACGAGCGCCCGCACTCAGCCCGCCGGCTTCAGGTCGACGCCCGGCGCGCAGGCGATGAAGAACGGGTTCTCGTAACCGGGCTTGCCGTAGGTGAAGGGGCCGTGATCGGCAAAGCGCACCATCCGCCCGCCCGCGCCGCGCAGCACCGCGTCGGCGGCGGCGGTATCCCACTCCATCGTGCGGCCGAGGCGGGGGTAGAGGTCGGCCTCGCCCGAGGCGACGAGGCAGAACTTGAGCGACGAGCCGGCCGAGGCGAACTCGGCCACGTCGTAGCGCGCGATGTAGTCGTCGGTGGCCTGGTCGCGGTGCGATTTCGAGGCGACCACCCGCAGCGCGGCGTTGTCCGGCGTGGCGACCGCGAGCGGGCGCGTCTCGCCGGGCGTGTCAGGGTGGTGCGGCCCCGCCTCCTCGACCGAGCGGCCCGCGGCATCGGTGTAGAAGAGGCGGCCGCGGGCGGGAGCGTAGACGACGCCGCGGATCGGCATGCCGCCCTCGACATAGGCGATGTTCACGGTGAAGTCGCCGCGCCGCTTCACGAATTCCTTCGTGCCGTCGAGCGGGTCGACGATGAGAAAGGTGTCGGCATGCTCGCTGTGGGTCGCGGCCTGCTCCTCGGTCACCACCAGCACGCCGGGAAACGCCTTGGCGAGGCCCGCGGCGATCAGCGCGTCGGCGGCCTCGTCGGCCTCGGTCACCGGGCTCGCGTCGGCCTTGGCGCGCACCTCGAAATCGCGGGCCTCGTAGATCTGCATGATCGTCGCCCCGGCCTCGAGCGCGAGGCGGCGCAGTGTCGGGGCGAGGCGGTCATGGTCCAAGGCGGGCTCCGTCCTGCCGCTACGGCGACATTGCCGGGTGCGGTCCCGGCGGCTTATCCTTCCCGGTAACCGGGGGGCAAGGGCGCGCTGCCAAAGTCCTGCCCGAATACCCCCGTAGGGAGCGCGCATGACAGAGGCGACCCGCTTTGCACGACCCCTCGGGGGCGACCGCGTGCCTTCGCGCGGGGAGCGGGCGCGCTCGGCCCTGCAACTGGCCGACCTGATCTACCATGCCACCGTGCGCCACCTGCGCCGCGACCACGGCAACGCGGTGATCGGGCTGATGCTCAACATCCTGCAGACGGTCGTCTTCGTGATGGCCTTCTTCTTCATGTTCTCGCTTCTGGGGCTGCGCGGCACGGCGATTCGGGGCGACTTCCTGCTCTACATCATGTCGGGCGTGTTCCTGTTCATGACCCACACCAAGGCGATGTCGGCCGTTGTAGGGGCCGAGGGTCCGGCAAGCCCGATGATGAAGCACGCGCCGATGAACCCGATCGTGGCGATCTCGGCGGCGGCTCTGTCGTCGCTCTACATCCAGGTGCTCTCGATGGTGGTGGTGCTGTGGGTCTACCACGCCGCCTTCGTGCCCATCACCATCCACGACCCCGTGGGCGCGATGGGCATGGTGCTGCTCGCGTGGTTCTCGGGCGTGGCCATCGGCATGGTCTTCTACGCGCTCAAGCCGTGGATCCCCGACGTGGTGAAGGTGGTCGCCCAGGTCTACTCGCGGGCCAACATGATCGCGTCGGGCAAGATGTTCGTGGCCAACGCGATGCCCGGCTACATCCTCGCCTTCTTCACGTGGAACCCGCTCTTTCATACGATCGACCAGGCGCGGGGCTACATCTTTCTCAACTACAATCCGCATTTCTCGTCGGTGAGTTACCCGCTCTATCTGTCGATCGGCCTGATGTTCCTCGGGCTGATGGGCGAGTTCTACACCCGCCGCACCGCCTCGCTCAGCTGGGAGGCGAAGCGGTGAGGCGCGCGGCGGTGCTCGCCTTCCTGCTTGCCGCCGGACCGGCCGCCGCGCAGGACGTCGTGCCGCGGCTCTATGATGTGGCGGGGGTGGCCGAGGGCGACGTGCTCAACGTGCGCGCCGCGCCCTCGGCCTCGGCCGGGGTCGTCGCCACCCTGCCGCCCGACCGGCGGCGGGTCGAGGTGATCGGCCTCGACGACACGGCGAGATGGGGCCGCATCGGCTTGCCCGAAGGCGAGGGCTGGGTGTCGCTCGCCTTTCTCGAGCGGCGCTACCTCGGCGAGGCCGGCATGGCGCCCGGCATGCGCTGCCTCGGGACGGAGCCGTTCTGGTCGCTGACCTTCGCGGAGGGCGGGGCGACGCTGTCGTCACCCGGCGAAGAGCGGTCGTTCGCCATCGCGGCGGACCGCTCGGTGCCGTCGTCGGCGGCCCATGTCTACGGCTGGGCCGAGACGGGCAGCGGCGCGACGCTCTCGGGCACGATCGTTGCCGCCCCCTGCTCCGACGGGATGAGCGACCGCCCGTGGGGCTGGGCCACGGGCATCCTGCGCCGCACGGGCGGCGGGGTGGAGCTGCTGTCGGGCTGCTGCACGCTGTCGTCGGAGTGAGGCGCGGGACCACGGCACGCGGCGCCGGGCGCGCGCCCGGCCGTGGGGGCGCCGCCTGGTCGCTGGCGGGTCTTGCCCGCCCTGTTCGGGTGTCGGGGCGACTGCCCCGGTCGGGGATCGGTGAACGCCGCAGGGTCGGCGCCGTCGCTGGCCGGATCCGGGTCGCCCGGGGCATGCTGCCCCGGACTGTCGGTCCTGATCGGTCCTCTCGCGGTCCATCGGCCTGGCGGATCGCCCTCGGCTGAGGGCAGGTGGCCGGCCGGGCTACAGGCTCGCCGGCACGAGGGGCGGGCCCGCAGGGGCGCGTCGGTGACGGAGGATGGCGGCGACTCATGAAGGCCGCCTTGCCCCGGCGCACGGTGCCCCCGCGCTGTGAGCGCGCCGGTCGGGCCGGGGCGCGGGAGGGCGGGTGGGGCGTTCCGGGCCGGGCGGCGTGCTCACAGCGCGACGCGCAGCGTCAGGTTGAGGCGGCCGCCCTCGCGCAGGAGCGTCGAGGTACCCGGCTTCACCCGGTCGATGCCGTGGTGCAGCAGGCGCGCGTCGCCGCCCATCACCAGCACGTCGCCCGAGCGCAGCCAGAGCGACTCGGTCTTTCCCCCGCGCTCGCGGTTGCCGATGCGGAACAGCGCCTCGTCGCCGAGCGAGATCGACACCACGGGGTGCGAGACATCGGCCTCGTCGCGATCCTGGTGCATGCCCATCTTCGCGCCTTCGTCGTAGAAGTTGACGAGGCAGCAATCGGGGTCGGCCGCATCGCCCGAGACCCGGCGCCAGACCGCCAGCACCTCCGGCGGAATGGGCGGCCAGTCCACGCCCGAGGGGTGGCGCGGCTCGTAGCGATAGCCCCTGCGGTCGGACACCCAGCCGACCGAGCCGGCCGAGGTCATCCGCACCGACATCTCGCGCCCGCGCGCCGTAACCGGGCGAAAGAGTGGCGCGGCCTGCACTATGCCCCGCACGGCCTCGGCCAGCGCCTCCTGCGCGGCGCGGTCGAGCAGGCCAGGATACACGGCGACGCCGCGCACGTTCAGGGCAGGGACGTGGGGCTCCGACATTGCTCTCCTTCCCGTCAGGGCCTCGCTTGCAGGGCCGAAACCGCGCTCCTATATCAGCCCGGATCGGGGCGGCGGGCCGCCAATCCTGCCCGTCCCACACGCCATAACCGAAGCCAACCCCGTGGGATCGGGGCACGGGGGCCGAACCGGGCCCGCGCCCCAGGACATCGCCAGAAAGAGGTAATACGCAATGGGCAAAGTCATCGGGATCGACCTCGGCACGACGAACAGCTGCGTCGCCATCATGGACGGGTCGCAGCCCCGCGTGATCGAGAATGCCGAGGGCGCGCGCACCACGCCCTCGATCGTCGCCTTCACCGACAACGAGCGGCTGGTCGGCCAGTCGGCCAAGCGCCAGGCCGTAACCAACTCCGAAAACACGATTTTCGCCGTCAAGCGCCTGATCGGCCGCCGCATGGGCGACGCCGAGGTGGAGAAGGACAAGGGCCTCGTCCCCTACAAGATCGTCGACGGCGGTCAGGGCGACGCCTGGGTCGAGGTGAAGGGCGAGAAGTACAGCCCCTCGCAGATTTCCGCCTTCATCCTGCAGAAGATGAAGGAAACCGCCGAGAGCTACCTCGGCGAGGAGGTCGACCAGGCGGTCATCACCGTGCCGGCCTACTTCAACGACCAGCAGCGCCAGGCCACCAAGGACGCCGGCAAGATCGCCGGCCTCGAGGTGCTGCGCATCATCAACGAGCCGACGGCGGCCGCGCTGGCCTACGGGCTCGACAAGAAGGAGAGCCGCACGATCGCGGTCTACGACCTCGGCGGCGGCACCTTCGACATCACGATCCTCGAGATCGACGACGGCCTGTTCGAGGTGAAGTCGACGAACGGCGACACCTTCCTCGGCGGCGAAGACTTCGACATGCGGATCGTCAGCTACCTCGCCGACGAGTTCAGGAAGGAGCACGGCGTCGACCTGACGAAGGACAAGATGGCCCTCCAGCGCCTCAAGGAGGCGGCCGAGAAGGCCAAGATCGAGCTGTCGTCGTCGTCGCAGACCGAGATAAACCAGCCCTTCATCAGCATGGATCCCAACGGCGGCCAGCCGCTGCACATGGTGATGAAGCTGACCCGCGCCAAGCTGGAAAGCCTGGTGGCCGACCTGATCAAGAAGTCGATCGACCCCTGCAAGGCCGCCCTGAAGGATGCCGGCGTGTCGGCGGGCGACATCGACGAGGTGGTGCT
>LJNT01000144.1 GCA_001314685.1 Rhodobacteraceae bacterium HLUCCA09 | reverse complement strand
CGGCAAGGAGTCCGGCCAGGCCAGTGGAAATCTCTCGATGGGCCGCACCTTTGCCTGATGACCCGCGCAGCGTATTCGGGGCGGAGGGGGGGGACGGATCGGTCCGGGGGACAGATCCGCCGCCATGACGCCGGCCAGCCCGCGATCCTGCGCGAGAACGAGACGACGATCGCACGCCTCGACCTGCGTATCGATCGCGCAATCGCCGCCCTGATCGCGCAAATCCCGGATTGGCGGAACAGGCCCAACCGCTCTGCACGGTGCCTGGCATCGGCCCCACTGTCCTGGCCACGCTTCTCGGCGAACTGCCGGACCTCGGCACCCCTTGCCGACGTCACATCGCCTCTCCGGCCGGGGCAGCACCGCACGCGCGTGAGAGTGGCAACTGGCGGGAGCCACGCCGAACACGGGGCGGCCGGACGAAAGGTCCGCGAGGCCCTTCATGTTGCGACCCTCGGCGCCTCGCGCCGCGTTGCCATGCCCAAAGCCATGCGAGACCGCATGAAGGCCACCGGCCAGGCCCTGAGAAAGATCCTCATCGCCGTCGCGCGCCAGTTTCTTGTTTTCCTCGATGCGACGATCCCACACCGGCAGCCCTGTCGCCTCCGTCCAGGAAGACGGTCGCCCCCGCATCGCCCCCCGGGTCGGGCGCGCCGCTTTGCCCTGCGGCAGGCGAGGGCTAGGTCATTCCGCGGGACGACCGTGGGGAGGGATCATGCGCGCGCGTCTGTTCGCTTTCGTTCTGGCGCTGCCGGGCGCGGCACTGGCCCAGGATACCGACCTCGAACTCGTGCTGCTCGCCGATGCGTCGGGCTCGATCGACAGCCGGGAATACGATCTGCAGCGCGAAGGTTACGCCACCGCCATCGTCGACCCCGAGGTGCTGGAGGCCATCGCCAACACCGCCTACGGCTCGATCGCGGTGACATATGTCGAGTGGGCCGCGAACCAGGTCGTGGTGGCGGAGTGGACCCGCATCGCTGACCGAGCGGATGCCGAGCTTTTCGCCGCGCGCGTGCTGGCGCCGCCCCGCCGCGCCATCGGGCGCAACGCCATCGGCTCGGCCCTGCTCAAGGGGCTCGAGCTGATGGAGGAGAACGACATCGAGGGCTGGCGGCGGGTGATCGATTTTTCCGGCGACAGCGTGAACTCGTATTCCGGGCCTCCCATCGCGGCGGCGCGCGAGCGGGTTCTGGCGGCAGGGGTGACGATCAACGGGCTGCCCATCCTGCGTCCGGGCGATCCGGGTCGCGCGATGGGCGGGCTCGAGGCGCTCTTCGCCGAGCGGATCGTGGGCGGCCCCCATTCCTTCGTCGTTACGGCCGAGAGCCGCGTCTCCTTCGCCGAGGCGATCAAGCGCAAGCTGATCCTCGAGATCGCGGGCGAGGTGCCGCCGCGGGACGTGGCCGCGGCGGAGTGAGGCGCGTCACTCTTCGGTGTCGGACTTGACGATGTAGAGATGCGGACGCCCCCCGGCGCGGGGGAGGCGCGGCGGCCGGGCGGGCTCGCCCCCGTTGCCCTCGGCGGGACCGGGCGCGTAGGGCGCGGCCGGCTCGAAGAAGCCGGGCCGCGGTCCGGGGCGCGGCGTCTCCTGCCGGTGCGCAGGGGCCGGGCCGGTGCCGCCGGGGGAGGGCTCCGCCGTCGCCGCGGACGGGCGCAGGCCGCGCGACCAGCCGCCGATGCGCCGGTCGCCCCGATGCTCGGGCCCTGCGATGCACTCGACCTGCTCGGTCGCGACCGTGAAGCGGCGCGGCGCGCGGCCCACGGGGCCCACGGTCGACAGGCAGCCGAGCGCGCGGCTCACATCGCCGAAATCGCTCTTGAGCGGCAGGAGCAACAGCCGCGCGTCGAGGCCGGGCCGGCCGATGCCGGACTCGCCCGCGAGCGACATGCGCGCGATGGCGGGCGCGTCGAAGACCTGTTCGAGCGCGGCCGAGACCCGCTTGCGCGCCTCGGGCACGAAGAACGAGGTGAGCGGCATGCCCCGCACCTCCATCCCCATCAGGTCGTTCAGGTGCATCCCCGCGAGCCTGAATCGCGCCATGCCCGGCGCGATGCGCTCCAGGATGAACGCGTATTCCAGCGCGTCCTCGATCCGCCGCGGGTCGACCTCGGAGCGGGCAGGCACCAGCCTGTCGCCGCGCAGCCCCTGCCAGTAGCTTTCCAGATCGCCCAGCACGGGGAACCGCATGTCCTTCGCCACCTCCGCGAGCGACACGACCTCCGCGCCGTCGCGCTCGCCTTCCGCGCCCTGATCGGCCATCGCGGCCTCCTTGCCTGCTGTTCGCGCCCGCGGCTCTCACGGCCCGGCGCCCGCGCCCCGATCCAACCGCGCGTCGGGGTCGTGTGCCCCGTGAAGCGATTGGTTACCCACGCTTTAACGTGCCAGATTTTTCACGGCTTGTGCGAAAAATCCTGCCAAAGGGTTAACGCGCGCTCGGGGCGCCGGCGCTGTCGGCAAGGCTTTGCCGAGGCGCGCCCGGGCTTGACCCCGCCCGCCGGCTGGCCCACGGAAAGGATGGCCCGGCAGGGCCGGGAGGGCGACCGGGGAGGGGCGCGCGCATGGCCGAGCGGCGGGGATTGCTGATCATCCTGTCCTCGCCCTCGGGGGCGGGGAAGTCGACGCTGGCGCGGCGGCTGATGGGCTGGGACCCGACGCTGACCTTCTCGGTCTCGGCCACCACGCGCCCGCCGCGGGCGGGCGAGGTCGACGGGCGCGACTACCACTTCCTCGCCGAGGCGCGCTTCAAGCAGATGGTGGCCGATGGCGCGATGCTCGAGCACGCCTTCGTCTTCGGCAACTTCTACGGCTCGCCCGCCGCGCCCGTGCGCGAGGCGATCGAGGCAGGGCGCGACGTGCTGTTCGATGTCGACTGGCAGGGCGCCCAGCAAATCCGCAATTCCGAGCTCGGCCGGCACACGCTGTCGATCTTCATCCTGCCGCCCTCCATCCCCGAGCTGCGCCGGCGGCTGGTGGAGCGCGGGCAGGATTCCGACGACGTGATCGCCCGACGCATGCAGAAGAGCTGGGACGAGATCAGCCACTGGGATGGCTACGACTACGTTCTCGTCAACGACGAGCTCGACGCGACCGAGGCGCGTCTGCGCACCATCGTCACTGCCGAGCGGCTGCGCCGGCCCCAGCAGCCGGGCCTGGCCGCCCATGTGAGAAAGCTGCAATCGGAATTCGAGGAAACGCTATGACCCTGTATGCGTTCGACGGGCAGGCGCCCGAGATGGGGCAGGGGGCCTGGGCTGCGCCCACCTCGCAGATCATGGGCAAGGTGCGCCTCGGGGCGCGCGCCTCCGTCTGGTTCGGCGCGGTCCTGCGCGGCGACAACGAGTGGATCGAGCTTGGCGCGGGCACGAACGTCCAGGAAAACGCCGTCTGCCACACCGACATGGGCTTTCCGCTCACCGTCGGGCGCGACTGCACGATCGGCCACCGCGCCATGCTGCACGGCTGCACGATCGGCGACGAGAGCCTTGTCGGCATGGGCGCGACCGTGCTCAACGGCGCGGTGATCGGGCGCAACTGCCTGATTGGCGCCTGCGCGCTGGTTACCGAGGGCAAGAAGATCCCCGACGGCAGCCTCGTGATCGGCGCCCCTGGCAAGGTCGTGCGCACGCTCACCGAGCACGAGATCGAGGGCCTGCGCGCCAGCGCGCTCGGCTACCAGCGCAACGCGGCGCGCTTCCGCGCGGGGCTCGCCGCGCTCTGACCGGACAGGAAGCGGCGGGCGTCGTGCGCCCCCTGCTTCTTCTTGCCTGAAATATCCCCGCCGGAGGCAGGCCCGGCGGTGGCCACGCATCGAAGGAGAGGACGATGAGCGAAGGCCGCAACTGGCAGCGGCAGCCCGGCCGGCGGGCCGAG
>LJNT01000067.1 GCA_001314685.1 Rhodobacteraceae bacterium HLUCCA09 | reverse complement strand
TCCAAGCGGCGCACAGAGGGCGGTTGTAGCTCAGTTGGTTAGAGTACCGGCCTGTCACGCCGGGGGTCGCGGGTTCGAGCCCCGTCAACCGCGCCACCTCTGTCCTGAAGCGCCGGCTCGACGGGTGGAGGTTTTTCGCCCGGGTCTCGGGCGTTTCACTTCCGGCGCCGTGTTCGGTCGGCGCCGGGCGAGCGCGCGGTTGTAGCTCAGTTGGTTAGAGTACCGGCCTGTCACGCCGGGGGTCGCGGGTTCGAGCCCCGTCAACCGCGCCATCGCCCGCCGGCGACGCTCTTCGCGCCCCTATTCCGCGCGATGCCGTCCATCACCTGCACGACCGCAGGAGGGGCGATCCGTGCTGGCAGGCCA
The DNA here is from genome assembly GCA_001314685.1 of Rhodobacteraceae bacterium HLUCCA09. Taxonomy (GTDB): domain Bacteria; phylum Pseudomonadota; class Alphaproteobacteria; order Rhodobacterales; family Rhodobacteraceae; genus HLUCCA09. The sequence continues at coordinate 3,601 of LJNT01000067.1, read as the reverse complement.
CGCCCCCGCCCTCTGCGTGGCCGGCACGCCGGATGCACGTCATCGCGCTGCGTCAGGCGCCGCGGGCTGCCCCGGCGCCCCGGTCGAGGGCCGCGAGCAATTCCTCGAGCGGCATCGGCCGGCAGAAGGCGTAGCCCTGCAGCCGGTCCGCCCCGAGGCGCGTGAGCACCTTCGCCTGCGCCGCCGTCTCGACCCCCTCGACGATCGTCTCGGCCCCGAAGCGCGCGGCCATCCCGATCAGCGCCTGCATCAGCTCTGCCCGCGCGGGATCGCGCTCCACCCCGTCGACGAACATCCGGTCGATCTTGAGCGCGTCCGGCTCCAGCGAGAGAATGCTTGCGAGCGAGGCGTGGCCGGTGCCGAAATCGTCTACCTCGATGCGGATGCCGAGGGCCTTCAGCGCGGCGACCGTCTCGGTCAGATCGGCGTCGAGCGTGTCGAGGTGGGCCGTCTCGAGGATCTCGAAGGTCAGACCGCTCGGCAGGTCGGCCCGGCCGCGCAGCTCGTCGAGCAGGTCGGGGCTCGCCAGCCGCCGGGCCGAGACGTTGACCGATAGCGAGTGGAGAGAGACGCCGGCTTCGGCCAGCCGGGCATGGGCCGCGATCGCCCGGTCGAGGATCTCGCGGTCGAGCTCGGCGATCAGGCCGAGCTCGTCGGCCAGCGGCAGGAACGTGTCGGGCGCGAGGATGCCGTGCCGCGGATGCCGCCAGCGCGCCAGCACCTCGCAGCCCGCGATCTCGCCGGTGAGCGCGTCGACCTGGGTCTGCAGGAAAGGCACGATCTCGCCGCGCGGAATCGCCTGGCGGAAGAAGGCCAGTTCCTCGACATGGGCGGTATAGGTCGAGCCGATGTTGTCGGAATAGGCGACGACCCGGCCGCGCCCGCCGCCCTTGGCCTCGTAGAGCGCGATATCGGCGCGCTTGAGCAGCCCGCGCAGGTCGGTCACCTCCGCCGCGCTGCCCGCGCCGTTGCCTGCCTCGCCGCGCGCCTCGGCATAGCCGACGCTCGCGCCCGGCTCCAGCACGACATGGCCGTGCCGAACGGGCCGCACAAGCTCGGCCCGCAGGCGCTCGCAGAAGTCCTCTGGATCGCGGGGATCGGGCCCGCGCTCGTCGGGGGTCGCTACGGCGCCGGCGGAGCGGTCGAACAGCGCGACGAACTCGTCGCCGCCGATGCGAAAGCCGAAATCACGCCCGGGCCGCAGCGCCGCCTTGAGCCGCTGGGCCGCTGCCGCCAGCACGGCGTCGCCCGCGTCGTGGCCGTGCCGGTCGTTGATCTCCTTGAAGCGGTCGAGGTCGAGCGCGACGACGAGCAGCCCGGCGCCAGAGCCGGACGCCGTCTCGGCCCGGTCTCCGAAGGCGTCGCCGCCTCCTTCCACGATCTCGTCGAGCAGCAGGCGGTTGCCGAGGCCGGTCAGCCGGTCGTGCCGCGCGGCGTGGGCGTTGTCTTCCTGCGCCTGCTTGAGCGCGACGAAGGACTGCTCGGCGAGGCGCCGCATCTCGCGCTCGCGGCGCATCGCGGCCATGCGCGCCTCGATCTCGGCCTCCACCCGGTCGAGCACCTTGTTGTAGCGGTAGGCGAGCATCCCGACCTCGGTCGAGCGCTCGACGGTGACGCGCGACGAGAAGCGGCCGGTGCGCTGGTGGCGCTTCATCTCTTCCAGCAGTTCGAGGAAGGCGTTGCCGATGCCGTGCTCCGAGGCGTCGAGGCCGGTCACCTCCTCGCGGGGCCGCACCCGCAGGCGGGCCACGCGCCGCACCAGCGCGATCGCGGCGAAGGTGGCGGTGAGCGTCCACGCGCCGGCATAGGCCGCGCCCATGGCCTGCACGCCGAGTTGGGCGAGGCGGCTGCCCGCCGGCAGGGCGGAAGTGTCGGCGAGCAGCGCCACCAGCAGGGTGCCCAGCACGCCGGGCGCGAGGTGGACGGGCACGGCATCGACCACGTCGTCGATTCTCGCCACCCGCATGACGAAGCTCGCCGTGACCATGACGAGCGCCCCGAGCGCACCAGCGAGGATCGTCTCGCTGCCGGTGAACAGGTTGACGCCGGCGGTGCCTGCCACGAGCCCCGCGATCACGCCGTTGAGCGTCAACTGCGCCGAGGCGACGCCGAAGAGAGCGAGCGAGACCGCGAGCGCACAGACGCCCCCCGCCGCCGCGCCCAGCATGGTGCGCAGCACGATGGGCGCGACGTCTGCCCCGAAGGCCAGCGCCGAGCCCGCGTTGAAGCCGGCCCAGCCGATCCAGAGAAAGATCACGCCGAGCGAGGCGGTGGCGATCGAGGAGGGCTCGAAGCGGCGGGGGCGGCGGCCGAACCGGCCCCGACGCGGCCCCAGCGCGATGCAGAAGGCGAGCGCCGCCCAGCCGCCCACGGAATGCACCACCGTCGCACCGGCAAAGTCGAGAAAGCCCATCGCGGCGAGCCAGCCCTCCTGCCCCTCGAGCAAGGCGCCGCCCCAGGCGGCGTGGCCGACCACGGGGTAGATCAGCGCAGAGATGGTGGCGCTGACCACGAGATAGGCGGGAAAGGTCGCGCGCTCGGCCACCGCGCCCGAGACGATGGTGACCGCCGTCGAGGCGAAGGCCATCTGGAAGAACAGGAACGGCGCCACCCCCAGCGCGACCGTGTGCGCGCCCGGCGCGAACAGGCTCGTGCCGATCAGCCCCGCATGGCTCGCCCCGAACATCAGGCCGAAACCGACCCCCCAGAACGAGAGCGTGGCCACGCAGATGTCGGAGGCGTTCTTGAGCGCGATGTTCGAGGCGTTCTTGGCGCGGGCGAGGCCGGCCTCGAGGCAGAGGAACCCGGCCTGCATGTCGAGCACCATGAACCCGCACAGCAGGATCCAGATCGCATCGAGTGCGGCCGCCGCGTCGATCTCCACCACTCCTGCCCGCCCTCGCCCTTGATGCCGCGATGGTCCCGTCAGTGCAGAGTGGACGGAGACCGGTGAATAGGGCCTTTCGCAACGTCAGGCCCCGCCGCTCGAGTGCAAAAAAGTCGAAGGAACGCGGGCGCCTCGAGGCAAGATGCGCGCCACGCGTTTTGACGCATCGCGGCGGCTGGCCCTGTCGGGCCGGGCTGCCCTGTGCCACTATCCGCTTGCGCACACGGAACCGGTCGATCTGCCTGCCTCGGGGAGGGGCATGAACGTCATGCTCGATGCGCTGCACAGCCACGTCTTCTACGAGATGGCCGCCCTGCTGGTGCTGGCCGCCGGCGTGGGCTTCGTCGGACTTCTGCTGCGCCAGCCGCTGATCGTGAGCTTCATCGCGGTGGGCATCCTCGCAGGGCCGTCGGTGCTTGGTATCGCGCAATCCGAGGCGCAGATCGACTTTCTCGCCGAGCTCGGCATCGCGGTGCTTCTCTTTCTCGTCGGGCTGAAGCTCGATATCGGGCTGGTGCGCAACCTTGGCGCCGTCGCGCTGGTGACGGGGCTCGGTCAGATCGCCTTTACCAGCGCCTTCGGCTTTCTCATCGGCCTGGCGCTCGGCCTCGACCCGCTGACGTCGATCTACGTGGCGATCGCGCTCACCTTCTCCTCGACGATCATCATCGTGAAGCTCCTGTCCGACAAGCGCGAGATCGACTCGCTGCACGG
>LJNT01000204.1 GCA_001314685.1 Rhodobacteraceae bacterium HLUCCA09 | reverse complement strand
CCGCGCTCGGCCTCGCGCTGGCGACGGCGTCGCTCTTCTGGGTGCTCTCGACCGCCGCGCTGATCTGGGCGGCGGCGCGGCTCGAGCCGGCGCGCGTCGGCATCCTGCTGATGACCGAGGTCGCGGTCGGCGCCGCCACCGCCGCGTGGCTTGCCGGCGAGCGCCTCGCGCCGCTCGAGCTGGCGGGCGGGGCGCTGGTGCTCGCGGCAGGGGTGCTGGAACTCTGGCCCGTGCGGCCCAGGCTGTCGTCAGGCTAGAACCACTGGCCCGGCTCCATCAGCCCGAGATCCATCAGCTGCCGGCTCTCCCACCGGAAGGGCACCGAGCCCGGCCAGGTGAAGCTCTCGATCTCGTCGCGCGAGACGGGGTTGGCGCGCAGCGCCTTGGCGGCGCGGAACGAGCAGAGCGCCGCGGTGAGGTTGTGGTGCCAGGGGCAGGCATAGGTGTTGTATTCTGCTTGCGCGAAGGTGTGGTCGCCGCGCAGGCGCAGCCCGTTTCTCGTCCGGAACAGCGCGATGCGGTCGATCCGCCGCCTGTCGGGGGCGACATGCTCCTCGAAGCGCCAGCGCAGGCCGCCGTGAAAGTCGAGTTGCCGTTCCTTCGGCCAGTCGTTGTTGGCCGGGTCCAGGCGGGGCAGGGCGAAGTAGCCCGCCCGGTCGAGATGCGCGCCGCCGCGGTCGACGCCCGAGGGGTGCGCCGCGAGGTCCGGCGCGTAGAGGTCGACGACGTAGGTGAGCATCGCCTCGCGCCGCTCCTCGGCGTGGAAGGCGAGCATCTCGCCGACGCTCCGGTGCTCGCAGAACGGGTAGTGCAGGTATTCGGCGTTGTAGCAGTAGTGCAGCCAGGTGCCGGGCCGCGCGGCGGCGATCGCGGCGTTGACGACCGGCACGAAGGCCTTGGGCGCGCGCGTGTTCACCGTGACGGCAGCGGTCAGCGCAGAGTGGTCGGGCAGCGCGATGTCGGGCGGGCCTGCGGCGACCACGGCGCGAAAGCCGCGCGCGGCGAGGTGGTCGAGGGTCGAGACAAGCTCGACATCGTCCTCCACGATCATCAGGGCCGCGGGGCCGGGGCCGATGGCGTCGCGCCCGCGCGCGCGGAACCGGTCGAGACTGTCGAAGCGGATCACCGTGCCGCCATCCCCTGCATCGCCCCCCGCGCACACTGGCTACGCGATCCGCGTTTGCGGGGCAACGGATGGCCGCACTGGCCCGGCCGAAGGTGGCGCAACCGGGCCTGAGTGCAGGGCGCGGGCTCTCCGCGCGATCGGGTATCGCCCGACCTCCGGGCGGCGGTCGCCCGTCTGGCTGGCCGACCCGTCCGTGCGGCCGCCCCCGGACAGGGAATCGAGCCGGCGGCGCGTTGCCCCGACGCCGCAGATCGGCTACCCCATTGCCCGTGCGAACAGGAGGGACGGGCCCATGGGCGCGCCGAAGAAACTCTTCATCAAGACCTACGGCTGTCAGATGAACGTCTATGACAGCGAGCGCATTGCCGAGGCGCTGGCAGGCGGCTACGAGCCGACCGACCGTGCGGAGGAGGCCGACCTGATCCTGCTCAACACCTGCCACATCCGCGAGAAGGCGGCGGAAAAGGTCTATTCCGAGATCGGCCGCCTCAAGAGGCTGAAGGCCGACAGGCCCGACCTCAGGATCGGCGTCGCGGGCTGCGTGGCGCAGGCCGAGGGCGCGCTTATGATGGAACGGGCGCCGGCGATCGACCTGGTGGTGGGGCCGCAGAGCTATCACCGTCTGCCTGAACTCGAGGCGCGCGCCCGCGCCGGCGAACGCGCCCTGCACACCGAGTTCGACGAGGACAAGTTCGCCGCCCTGCCGAAGCGGCAGCGCAAGCGCGCGCCGACCGCTTTCCTGACGGTGCAGGAGGGCTGCGACAAGTTCTGCGCCTTCTGCGTCGTGCCCTATACTCGCGGGGCGGAAGTGTCGCGCCCCGTCAGCCGGATTCTCGACGAGGCCGGTCGCATGGCGGACGAGGGCGTGCGCGAGATCACCCTGCTCGGTCAGAACGTGAACGCCTATCACGGGGAAGACGGCGGGGAGACGCGCTCGCTCGCCTGGCTGATCCGGCGGCTGGCCGAGCTCCGCGGCCTCGCGCGCATCCGCTATACCACCTCGCACCCCAACGACATGGCGCAGGATCTGATCGAGGCGCATGGCGACTGTGACAAGCTGATGCCATATCTGCACCTGCCGGTGCAGTCGGGCTCCGACCGCATCCTCAAGCGGATGAATCGCAAGCACACCGCCGCGCAGTATGTCGAGATCATCGACCGGCTGCGCAGGGCGCGGCCCGACCTGCTGCTCTCGGGCGACTTCATCGTGGGCTTTCCGGAGGAGACCGAGGAAGATTTCCGGGCCACGCTCGATCTGGTCGAGAGGGTAGGATACGGGCAATCGTATTCGTTCAGGTATTCCGCCCGGCCGGGAACCCCAGCCGCCGAGCGCGAGGACGTGGCGCCGGAGGTGGCCGACGACCGGCTTCAGCGGCTGCAGGCCCTGCTCGCGCGGCAGCAGCGCCGGGCGCTCGAGGCGATGGTGGGGCGCGAGGCGGAGGTGCTGATCGAAAAGCCCGGCCGCGAGGCCGGGCAGATGGTGGGCAAGTCGGAGCACCTGCACGCGGTGCATGTCGAGACCGATGTCGCGCCTGGCACCCTGCTCCGCGTGGCCGTCACCGGGGCCGCCCCGCACTCGCTGGCCGGGCGGCCTCTCTGACCCCGCCCGGCCGGGGCGCCGGCCCCGGTGAGGCGGCAGGCCTCAGCGGCCCGGCGGGTCGTCGCGCAGGATCTGAAGCATCTGCGCGCGCTGGTGCGAAGGGTTACGCACGCCGTACTCGTCGCGGCAGATCTGCTCGCCGATCACCATCGCCTTGTCGCGGGTGTAGCCGATCTGCACGAGATCCTCGACGAAGACCGAGTTCGGCCGGTCCCACGCGACCGTCTCGAACGGGCCGCGGTAGCAGCTGATGTTGATCAAATTGGGATCGTCGTTGTGCGGCGACGGCATGCCTTGCGCCGAGACCAGAGTGGCGCTTGCCGCCGTGAAGCCGGCCCCGAGGGCCAGCGCGAGCGAAGTCAGTTTCATCTACCCATTCCCCTTGTCATCCGGGCGCGGTTGCCGTGGGGCTGTCGCATACCCTTGCCCCGCCGCCCCCTTGGCCGATCGGGTCGCGAAGCCCACGGGCGCACTTTACCGCCGTTGCCTCAGGTGTGAAGCGAATGCGTCGGATCCTGCCCTTGCGCGGCAACAATGGACAGATGGACCGGCGATCGTTTCCAATGGCCCGGCAATCCCCCCGATCGGCGCTTCCGCCTGCCCCGGACCTGCCACCGTCACCGGAACCAGTCGGCTCCGCGCGGCCCCTTTGTGTCGCCTGGCGCGTGCCAGCCGATTCGACTCGCATCGTCGGCAAGTCGTGCGGCTGCCGATGCCGCGCCGCGCGCGCCCGCCCGGCGGGTTCGGCAACGCGGATTTTTGTGTCGAAGCCGTGAAAACTGGACCCGCGCGCTTGCCACCCCACTCTTGTCCGTTGCAGCATCGAGACATGGGCCTGCGAGGAGCGGCCCCTCGCGGATCGGAGACGCCCTTTTGGGAATCGACGCCCTGACCACGCCCCCTCCCGACGGCGAGATCGTCGAGACCTCGCTCGAATTCCCCGACAACCGGCTGCTGGTCGATCTCTGCGGAGAGTTCGACCGCAATCTTGCCCAGATCGAACACGGGCTGGGGCTGCAGATCCTGCGCCGGGGCAATCACCTGTCGCTGATCGGCGACGGCGATGCGCGGGGCCGGGGCGCCGCGATCCTGCAGGCTCTCTACGAGCGGCTCGAGGCGGGCCGCCCGTTGGAGCCTGCCGACGTCGACACGGCGCTCCGGCTGGGCGAGGCCGAGGCGGAAGACGCACCCGACCAGCTCGAGATGTTCCAGGGCGGCAAGATCGAGATCAAGACGCGGAAAAAGATCGTCGAGCCCCGCACCGACGCGCAGAAGGCCTATGTCGCCGCGCT
>LJNT01000020.1 GCA_001314685.1 Rhodobacteraceae bacterium HLUCCA09 | reverse complement strand
GTCGATATCACCAATTTCTTCACCTACGACATGAACCGCATCTATCCGGGGCGGCCGGGCGGCCATTTCACCGACCGCCTCGCGCAGGCGCACTGGGAGGCGATGAAGGACGTCGCCGATCTCGAGATCTCGATCCATTCCGGCGGCGCGCATTCCTTCCTCGACAAGGCGATCTTCGTCGACGAGCGGCCCGAGAGCGTCGAGCTCGCCAAGGCCATGGGCGCGGGCTGGGGCTGCATCATGTCGAACTTCTCGAAGTCCGGCAGCCCGATGGCGGCGCTGAACGCGGCGGGCAAGGTGGGCATCACCGTCGAGCTCGGCGGCCGGTCCCACACCTCGCCCGAGCGGTTCCGCCACGTGGGCGAGGAGCTGGCGAAGTCGATCCTGAACATCTGCTACCATTACGACATGCTCGACGGGCAGGCGAGCTATCCCGCGAACCCCACCAGGGGCGTGCAGGAGGCGCTGCTCGCGCCCGCGTCGGGCATCTTCCTGCCGGAGGAGGACGTGGACTTCCTCACCATGATGCCCCGGGGCAAGATGATCGCCCGGATCGTCGACATCTTCGGCGACGAGGTGGGCGCGATCCACGCGCCGGCCGACGGCATGTTCTTCGGCCTGCGGGCGCTGCCCAACGTGAACCAGGGCGACTGGTGCTGCTTCTTCAACAAGGTGGAGGGCCCGCGTGACTAGTGCCGCGCCGCCGCAAGGCGCGGGCGCCCACCGCCCCCGCGACCTCGAGGGATATGGCGCCAATCCCCCCGACATCCGCTGGCCGGGGGGGCACGGGCTGGCCGTCAACTTCGTGCTCAACATCGAGGAAGGCTCGGAATACGCCATCGGCGAGGGCGACGGCCACTCCGAATCCGCCCTGTCCGAGGTGCGCGCGTCCCGCGTGCCGCAGGGCGCGCGCGATCTCGCCGCCGAGAGCATGTACGAATACGGCAGCCGCGTCGGATTCTGGCGCCTGTTCCGCCTGTTCCGGTCGCGCGGGCTGCCGCTGACGATCTTCGCCAGCGCCGTGGCGCTGGAGCGCAACCCGGCCATCGCCGCCGCCATCGCCGCGACCGACTGGGACGTCTGCGCGCATGGCTGGCGCTGGGTCGAGCATTACCACCTTGCGCCCGAGGTCGAGGCCGAGCACATCGCGCGCGCCCATGAAAGCCTCACCCGGACGCTCGGGCGCGCGCCCCGGGGGTGGTACTGCCGCTATTCCGCCTCGACCGAGACCCGCAACCTGCTGGTGGCGCATGGCGGCTTCGACTACGACAGCGACGCCTACAACGACGAGATCCCCTACTGGACAAATGTGCGCGGCACCCCGCACCTCGTGGTGCCCTACTCGATGGTCACCAACGACGCCAAGTTCCTCTCCGGCGACGTGTTCTGCGCCGACCAGTACGCCCGATTCCTGATCGACAGCTTCGACGTCCTCGCCGAGGAGGGGCGGACCATGCCGCGCATGATGTCGGTCGGCCTGCACTGCCGCGTCGTGGGCCATCCCGGGCGCACCGCGGGGCTGATCCGGTTCCTCGACCATGTCGCGGCGCGGGGCGACGCCTGGGTCTGCCGCCGCGAGGAGATCGTCGACCACTGGCGCGCGCAGGTTCCCGCGCCGTCCCGGGCCGGGCACGCCGCCGCGGCGTCGTCGCAGGCGACGGCGTGACGACGCCGCGATGCGCCTGACCGCCCCCGACGCCGAGAGCTTCCGCCCCTTCGGCAGCTTCGTGACCCCGCCCGACGCGGCGGGCGCGCGCAGCTTCTATTCAGACCATCTGACCGCCCGCGCGCCCGGCACCGCGCCGGTCCTGCACGTGAACCACGTCCCGCAGAGCCGGCTTCCACTGCAGGTCACGCGGGTCGAGCGCCACCCCCACGCGGCGCAATGCTTCGTGCCGCTCGACGTCTCGCGCTACGCGGTGCTCGTCATGCCGTCGGACGCCGACGGTCTGCCCGCTGCCGACCGCGCCCGCGCCTATCTCGTTCCGGGGACCACGGGCGTGATCTACGCGCCCGGCGTCTGGCACATGGGCGCGACCGTGCTGGATCGTACCGGCCATTTCGCCGTGCTGATGTGGCGCGGCGGAGCGGAGTCCGACGACGAGTTCCGCGATATCCTGCCGCTTTCGCTGACCGAAACCTGAAGGGGCCGACGCCGCCGCCATGACGACCGACCGCAAGATCGAACTCTTCGTGCCCGCCATCACGCCCTTCGCGGGCGACCTGTCGCTCGACACCGCCCGTCTCGTCGTCCATGGCCGGGCGCTGCTCGAGGCCGGGGCCCACGGTCTCGCCCCGTTCGGCACCACCTCGGAGGCGAACTCGCTCACCCTTGCCGAGCGCATGGGCGCGCTCGAGGCGCTGATCGAGGGCGGCGTCCCGCCCGACCGGCTGATCCCGGGCACCGGCTGCTGCGCGGCCGGCGACACGATCGCGCTCAGCGACCACGCGGCGCAACTCGGTTGCCGCGGCGTGCTGATGCTGCCGCCCTTCTACTACAAGGGCGTGAGCCAGGACGGCGTCTTCGCCGCCTTCGCGCAGGTGATCGAGGCCGTGGCCGCGCGGCGGGGCGACGGCTTCCGCGTCTATCTCTACCACATCCCGCAGATGTCGGGCGTGCCGATCACCCTGCCGCTGATCGAGCGCCTGATCGCGGCCTATCCGGGCGTGATCGCCGGGCTGAAGGACAGTTCGGGAAGCTGGGAGAGCACCGCCGCCTTCATCGCGGGCTTCCCGCAGATCGACATCTACTCGGCCTCGGAGGCGATGATCCCCGACAACGTCGCCGCCGGCGGCGCGGGGTGCATCAGCGCGAGCTCCAACGTCAACGCGCGCGGCATCCGCGCCCTGATCGACGGGCTGGACGGGCCGGACCACGACGCGCTCCATGCGCAGGTCGCCGCGGTGCGCCGCCTCTTCGAGGGGCTGCCGCTGATCCCCGCGATCAAGGCCGCGGTGGCGGCGCAGCACGGCGACGCGGCCTTCGCCACGGTGCGCCCGCCCTTCGTGCTGACCGGGCCCGACCATGCCGGGGCGATCGCCGAGGCCGTCCGTCTGGCCGGTCCGCAATGGTGAGCCGGGCTTCGGTCCTCGTCACGGGGGCGGGCGGCTTCGTCTGCTCCGAGCTTGCCGTCGCCCTGGCGCGGGCCGGGCATTCCGTGCTGGCCCTCGACCGCGCCTTCGACGCGCCGACGGTCGCGCGGCTCGCCGCAGCGGGGCCGGGCCGGATCGAAAGGGTCGAGGGTGACCTGTCCGAGACCCTCGGCCGGCTGGGGGCGCGGCCGGACAGCGTGATCCACGGCGCCGCGCTCACCACCGACGCGGCCCGGCTCGGGCTGTCGCGCGCGGGCCATCTGCGCCGCAACATGGAGCTTTTGACGACCACGCTCGACGCCGCCCGCGGGGCGGGGGCGGCGCGCTTGCTGTTCCTCAGCTCCATGGGCGTCTTCGCGCCGGGCGACCGCACCGCGCCGGGCGAGGCCGGCCGCCTGAACGAGTCGGCTGCGCCGATCGCCGCCTGCCCCTACGCGGCCGCCAAGCGCGCGGGCGAGATCGTCACGCAGGCTGCCGCGGAGGCGGGGTTCGCGACGCTCGCGCTCCGGCTCGGCAACGTCTTCGGCCCGCACGAGGCGGTGCGCGAGACGCGGCAGGGCCTGAGCCTCGTCGCGCGGATGATCGCCGAGGCGCGCGCGACCGGGCGCGTGACCGTGGCCACGCCGGTTAGCCGCGCCCGGCTGCCCGGCCGGGGCCGGCGCGTCGGCCGTCGTCTCGGACATGGGGTGCGGATCGCCGCGCTGCATCACGAAGCCGATCCCCAGAGCGACGGCGAAGGTCGCCCCCGCCAGAATGTAGCGGTTCGAGAAGAGTTGCGCCTTCATCCTTGCCTCCTGACTCCGACGTCCGTTTCCGGATCAGGGGCAATCTGGTTTCCAATCTGGGCGACGGCAGGGCAGGCCGGGGGAAACTGTAAGGCGCCCTGCGGCGCCCGTCGGATCAGGCCAGCCGGCCGTGGCAGTGCTTGAACTTCTTCCCCGAGCCGCAGGGGCAGGGGTCGTTGCGCCCCGGATCGCCCCAGGTGGCGGGGTCGCTCTCGACGAAGCCCGGAGCGGCCGCACCGGTTGCCGCTCCGGCGACCGTC
>LJNT01000131.1 GCA_001314685.1 Rhodobacteraceae bacterium HLUCCA09 | reverse complement strand
GCCCGGAGCATGGCGCGAGATGCAGCGCGCGGGCCTCGGCCCGGCCTTCGCCACGCTCTACGGGGCGCGCATCGCCGCGCTCGACCTCGCCGGCCCCGAGGCGCTGCTCGCCCACCGCATCGCGCTGCTCGGCCCCGACTACGAGGCGGCGGCGCTCTCGCCTCCCGAGGGCGCCGACCCGCTTGCCGTGGCGCTCGCCCGCGGCATGATGCCCGGCGAGATGCCCCGGGAGCCGCTCGCCGCCGCGCTCGCCCGTGCCTTCGCCGTCCCGCTGCCCGAGGCGCCCGCGCGCCTCGCGCGGCTGGCCGAGGGCGACCGGCTGGGCGAGGCGTTGATCGAGGCGCTCGCCACCGTGGCCGACGGCGCGCAGGCCGACCCCGAGGACCTGTCGGGCGCGCTCGCCTTCCTGCGGGCGACCGGGCTCGAGGACACCGCCCGCCGGGCGGCCCTGCAGATCCGGCTCCTGGAGCCCGGACCGTGAGCGACCGCGCGCCCCGGGGCGACCACCACTGGATCGCGCTGTTCCTCGAGGCGCAGGCGGCCGAGCTGAACGCCGCGCGCAACACGCTTCTGGCCTACGGGCGCGACCTGCGGGCGCTGTCGGACTGGCTTGCCGCGCGGGGCGGCGGCTTTGCGCAGGCCACCCGCACCGACATCGAGGGCTGGCTGATCGCGGCCGAGGCAGAGGGGCTGGCCCGCGCCACCCGCGCCCGGCGCCTCTCGGCCGCGCGCCAGCTCTTCCGCTTCGCCCATGCCGAGGGCTGGCGGGCCGACGACCCCGCCCAGCGCATCGCCGGCCCCGGCAAGGCCAGGGCGCTGCCCGGAACGCTGAGCCATGCCGAGGTCGACGCCCTGCTCGACGCGGCCGGGCGGCACGGACGCAGCCCTGCCGACCGCGCCCGCGACACCTGTCTGATGCAGGTGCTCTACGCCACGGGATTGCGCGTGTCAGAGCTTGTCTCGCTGCCGGTGACGGCGGCCCGGGGCGACCCGGAGATGCTGCTCGTCACCGGCAAGGGCGGGCGCGAGCGGATGGTGCCGCTCTCGCCCCCCGCGCGCGCCGCGACGGCCGGGTGGCTGGCGCAGAGGGACGCGGCCGAGGACGCCGCCCGCGCGCGCGGACGCCCCCCCTCGCGCTGGCTGTTCCCCTCGCGTGCGGCGGCGGGACACCTGACGCGGCAGCGCTTCCACGCGCTGATCAAGGAACTGGCCGTCGTGGCGGGCATCTCGCCGGCGAAGGTCACGCCGCACGCCCTTCGCCACGCCTTCGCCACCCACCTGCTCCAAGGCGGGGCCGACCTGCGCGCGATCCAGACGCTGCTCGGGCACGCCGATATCTCGACGACCGAGATCTACACGCACGTGCTCGAGGACCGGCTGCGCGCGCTGGTCGAGACACACCACCCTCTCACCCGCGGCGACGACGGCTAGGGGGGCCAGCCCCCCGCCGGCCCGTTCCGGGCCGACTCCCCCCGGGATATTTGGAGCAAGAAGAAGATGGGGGCGCGCGACGGGGGGCGGGCGCGCTGGGGGGCACGATTGGGGACGGGTGCGACGGGAGATGGGGGCGGCAGGAAATGGGCGCGACGGGGGGCGGCGCCCCGGCGGGGGCCGGGAGTCTGCCGCCGCGTGAGGTGCAAGGGCAGGCAGCGATGCGCGCTGCCGCTCTGGCGCGAGCGGGCGCAGCGCCTAGATTGCAGCCATGCGCGATCTCGTGCCCGACCGCTTCTCCGACTGGTTCGCCGCAAGGGGCTGGGGCATCCACCCCCACCAGCAGGCGATGCTGGAGAAGGCCGATGCGCCTGCCCTGCTGCTCGTGGCGCCGACGGGGGGTGGCAAGACGCTCGCCGGGTTCCTGCCCACGCTGGCCGAGCTCGCCGATGGCGGGCATGCGGGGCTGCACACGCTCTACGTCTCGCCGCTCAAGGCGCTGGCCGCCGACATCCGGCGCAACTTGCGGACCCCGATCGAGGAAATGGGTCTGCCGATCCGGGTAGAGGACCGGACAGGCGACACGGGCACCACGCAGAAGCGCCGGCAGCGCGCCGACCCGCCGCACATCCTGCTCACGACGCCCGAATCTCTCGCTCTGCTGACGAGCTACGAGGACGCGCCGCGCATCTTCGCCGGGCTGGAGCGGGTGATCGTCGACGAGATCCACGCGCTGGCCGAGAGCAAGCGGGGCGACCAGTTGATGCTGGCGCTCGCCCGCCTGTCGCGCCTGAGGCCCGGCCTGCGGCGGGTGGGGCTGTCGGCCACGGTGGAGAACCCTGCCGCGATGGGCAGGATCCTGGCCCGGCACCCCGACCCGGTGGAGATCGTGCAGGCCGACCCCGGGCCGCCGCCCGACATCTCGATGCTGCAGACCGCGGCCGCGCCCCCCTGGGCCGGGGGCGGGGGGCGCCACGCCATTCCGGAGGTGCTGCGCGAGGTTTGCCGGCATCGCACGACCCTGATCTTCCACAACACGCGCGCGCAGGCCGAGATCTTCTTCCACCATCTGTGGCTGGCCAACGACGAGGGGCTGCCGATCGGCATTCACCACGGCAGCCTGTCGCGCGAGAGCCGCGAGAAGGTGGAGGCGGCGATGGTGGCGGGCACGCTGCGCGCCATCGTCTGCACCGGCTCGCTCGATCTCGGGATCGACTGGGGCGACGTCGATCTGGTGATCCAGGTCGGCGCGCCGAAGAACGTCAAGCGGCTCGTGCAGCGGATCGGGCGGGCGAACCATCGCTACAACGCGCCGTCGAAGGCGCTGCTGGTGCCGGCCAACCGCTTCGAGATCGTCGAGTGCAAGGCGGCGCTCGACGCCGTGCGCGAAGGCACCCTCGACGGCGACGCCCCCGCGCACGGGCCCCGCGACGTGCTGTGCCAGCACATCCTGATCACGGCCTGCGCCGGGCCGTTCGACGCCGATGCGCTCTACGCCGAGGTGACGAGCGCGGGCGCCTATGCGGGGCTCGCGCGCCCGGCCTTCGATGCCTGCCTCGAGTTCTGCGCGACGGGCGGCTACGCGCTGCGCGCCTACGACCGCTGGCAGCGGCTGGTGCAGCGCCCCGACGGGATGTGGCAGTTGCGCGACCCCCGCGCGGCACAGACCATCCGCATGAACGTGGGCACGATCCAGGACACCGACACGCTCAAGGTGCGGCTGAAGAACCGCGCCGGCGGCAAGCCGCTCGGCGAGGTCGAGAAAGGGTTCGCCGCGACGCTCACGCCGGGCGACACCTTCCTGATCGGCGGGCGGGTGGTGCGCTACGAGGGCCTGCGCGAGATGACGGTCGAGGTGACGCGACGCGCCGACGCCGAGCCGAAGATCGCCACCTTCATGGGCACCAAGTTCGCCACCTCGACGCGGCTGACCGGGCGCATCCTCGACATCCTCGCGCAGGACGACTGGCCCGACCTGCCCGGACACACCGCCGAGTGGCTCGCCCTCCAGCGTCGGGTCAGCCGGATGCCGCGGGCCGACCGGCTGCTCGTCGAGAGCTTTCCCCATGACGGGCGGCAGCACGTCTGCGCCTACGGCTTCGCCGGGCGCAACGCGCAGGCGACCCTGGGGCTGATCATGACGCAGCAGATGGAGCGGCTGGGCCTCGCGCCGCTCGGCTTCGTCGCCACAGACTACGCCACGCTCATCTGGGGACTCGAGGCGCTGCCCGACGCGCGCGCCCTGTTCGACCCGGCCATGCTGCGCGAGGGGTTCGAGCGCTGGCTCGCGGGCAACGCCGTAATGAAGCGCACCTTCAAGGCGTCGGCCGTGATCGCGGGGCTGATCGAGCGCAACACCCCCCGTTCCGGCGCCCGCAAGTCGGGCCGGCAGCAGACATTTTCCTCCGACATTCTCTACGATACGCTGGCGAAATACGACCCCGACCACCTGCTGATGCAGATCACGCGCGAGGAGGCGCTGCGCGGCCTCGTCGATTTCGGCCGGATCGAGGAGATGCTGGGCCGGATCGAGGGCCGCATCGACCACGTGGTGCTCGACCGGGTGACGCCGCTCGCCGCGCCGCTTTTTCTCGAGCCGGGCCGCGTGCCGGTCGAGGGCGAGGGACGCGAGCGCATGGTGGCCGAGGCGGCCGAGCGGTTGATGGAAGCGGCCGGCCTGCCGACGTGACGTTGGCGCCCGGGGGTGATGGCGCGGCCTTGCGTATTTCAAACAGAAAGAAGCGGCGAGGCGCGCGCCTGTGTCCAGCCCGCCGCGCTTCGGCCGGTTACCTTCGCCCGCCGCGCGGAACCGGCGCACGGG
>LJNT01000205.1 GCA_001314685.1 Rhodobacteraceae bacterium HLUCCA09 | reverse complement strand
GCCCTCGGCCAGCCACATGTTGCGCAGCCCCGGCGCGGGGCCGACCAGCGGGTTGCCGTCGGGCGTGTAGCAGATCGGGCCGTTGTAATCGTCCTTCAGCCCCACCGTCTCCGAGCTCGGAATCCGGTGGATCATGCTCATGTATTCCGCCTCGATCCGCTCCAGGTCGAGGGGGAACAGGTCGGCGCGGAAGCTGTCGGGCACGCCGTGCTCGAAGCAGGCCGGCGCGCCCTCCTCGTAGGGGCCGAGGATCCAGCCGCCGCGCTCCTCGCGCACGTACCACTTGGCGTCGGCGTCGCGCAGCACCGGGTGCTCGGGCTGATCCTTGCGGTATTCCACCAGCGCCGGGTCGGGCTCGGTGACGATGTACTGGTGCTCGACCGGAATCGCGGGAATCCGAATGCCCAGCAGCCGCGCGGTGCGCTGCGCGTGGTTGCCCGTGGCGGTCACGACATGCTCGGCGGTGATGACGGCCTGCTCCTCGGTCGGCACGAGATTGCCGCCCCGGTCGGCCATCTTCGTCACCGTTACTCGCCACTCGGCGCCCGTCCACTCGTAGGCGTCCACCTGCCATTTCCGCTCGATGGTCACGCCGTGCAGGCGGGCGCCCTTGGCCATCGCCTGCGTCACGTCGGCGGGATTGATGTAGCCGTCGGTGGGGTGGAAGATCGCGCCCTTCAGGTCCTCGGTGCGCACCAGCGGCCACCGCTCCCGAATCTGCGTCGGGCTCATCCATTCGTAGGGGATGCCCACGGTCTCGGCGGTGGAGGCGTAGAGCATGAACTCGTCCATCCGGTCCTGCGTCTGCGCCATCCGCAGGTTGCCGACGACCGAGAAGCCCGGGTTGAGCCCCGTCTCTTCCTCCAGCGTCTTGTAGAACTTCACCGAGTAGTCGTGGATGTGGGAGGTCGCGTAGGACATGTTGAACAGCGGCAGCAGCCCCGCCGCGTGCCAGGTCGAGCCGCTGGTCAGCTCGTCGCGCTCCAAGAGCATCGTGTCCCACCCCGCGCGGCCGAGGTGATAGGCGATCCCCGCCCCCACCGCGCCGCCACCGACGACCAGAGCCCTCACATGCGTCTTCATCGGTCCACTCCCGTTCCAGGCTGGACGGCAGTGTGACAGGGCCGGCGGTGCGCTCTCCGCGCACAGCCGACGCAAGGAGGGAGAAAAACGACAGCGGGCAGAATGCGGACGAAAGAGCCAGCTTGCGAAGAGGTTAACCCAAGGTAAAGAAAAGGCGTATCGACCGACGCGATTTCAAACGAGCAAAGAGATTGCCACGCCCCGTCGCCTTCCCCCGTCGCTTTCCCCGTCGCCTTCCCCTTCGCCTGCCCCTCGCCGCCGCCCTCTCCTGCTCCGCCGCGCCCGCCCTCGCCGACAGCTTCACCCTCACCGATCTCGGCGAGGAGCGACTTCAGCCTCGCCTAAGGCATCAACGACGCCGGGCAGGTCGTGGGCTACAGCAGCGCCGCCACGGGCTACCGCGCCTTCCTTTGGGACAGCGGTACCGGCCTGACCAATCTCGGCGACCTGCCGGGCGGCGCGACGTCAGCCGGGCCCAAGGCATCAACGATGCCGGCAGGTCGTGGGGAACAGCCAGGTCGCCAGCACCGGCCCCAGCGCCTTCCTCTGGGACAGCGGTACCATGACCGACCCCAACACCCTGATCGACCCCAGCCTCGGCTGACGCGATTCCGACGTCGGAATCCGGCCCCTTCCGGCCCCCGCGAGACGGCGGTCAGGCGGCGGCTTCCAGAACCTCGGCGACGGATTGCTCGACGGCCGAACCGAGGCGGTCGGCGATCTCGTCGATCTCGGAATCGCTGACGATGAAGGGGGGCGCGAGCAGGACATGGTCGCCCCGCACGCCGTCGATCGTGCCGCCCATCGGGTAGACCATCAGCCCCGCCCGCATCGCCGCCGTCTTGATCCGCGCGTGCAGCTTCAGCGAGGGGTCGAAGGGCGCCTTGCTCTCGCGGTCGGCCACCAGCTCCACCCCGCGGAACAGGCCGCGGCCGCGGATGTCCCCCACATGGGCGTGCTGGCCGAGCCGGGCGCGCAGCGCCGCGTCGAGCCGCGCGCCGGCATCGCGGACCCGCGGCAGCGTCTGCCCGTCGGTCAGCCGCGCAAGCACGGCGTTGGCCGCCGCCGCGGCCATCGGGTGGCCGAGATAGGTATGGCCGTGCTGGAAGAAGCCCGAGCCGGTCGCCACCGCGTCGTAGATCGCGCCGGTGCAGAGCATCGCCCCGATCGGCTGGTAGCCCGCGCCGAGGCCCTTGGCGATGGTCATGATGTCGGGCGCGACGCCATCCTCTTCGCAGGCGAAGAGGTGGCCCGTGCGGCCCATCCCGCACATGATCTCGTCGAGGATCAGGAGCACCCCGTGCGCGTCGCAGATCTCGCGGATGCGCCCGAGGTAGCCCTCGACCGCCGGCACCGCGCCCGCCGTCGCTCCGACCACGGGCTCGCAGATGAAGGCCATGACCGTCTCGGGGCCGAGGCGCTGGATCTCTTCCTCCAGCGCGTTCGCCGCGCGCAGGCCGTAGCCGGCCTGGCTCTCGCCCGCTTCCCGCTCGCGGTACTCGTAACAGGGCGCGATGTGATACCCCTCGGCCATGAGCGGCGCGAAGGGCTGGCGCCGCCACATGTTGCCGCCCGCGCCGAGCGCGCCCAGCGTGTTGCCGTGGTAGCTCTGGCGGCGGGCGATCACGCGGTGCCGCTCCGGCTCGCCGATCTCGAGGAAATACTGGCGCGCCAGCTTGAGCGCGGCCTCGACCGCCTCGGACCCGCCCGAGACGGGATAGACTCGCGCGAGCCCCGCGGGCGCATGGTCGACGAGCGTCTCGGCCATCGCCTCGGCCGCCTCGGTGGTGAAGAAGCCGGTATGGGCCCAGGGCAGCGCCGCCATCTGGTCGGCGATGGCCGCCTTCACGCTCTCGTCGGAATGGCCGAGGCACGAGACGGCCGCGCCGCCGCAGGCGTCGAGGTAGCGCCGGCCCTCGGCATCGATCAGGTGACAGCCCTCGCCCGAGACGGCCACGGGCAGCTCGGCACGGCAGTGGCGGGGAAAGAGGGCGGACATGGCGGCTCCGGCGGTGCGGGGTGAACGCGTCCGGTTTGGCACGACGCGCGGCCGGCGCCAAGATGCGCGACGTCGCGGGCGCGATGCGCGCCTGGAAACCGCCCGTTTCCGGGGGCAAGCGATGCCGGGCAGCATGCCGGGCAGATCGACCGCCCGCATCCCGCGCGGGATTGCGGCGGCGCGGGCAGCAGGATAGCGCGAAGAAAGATCGCCCGCCCGCCGCAGCCGACCGATATTGCCATGTCCGCCGCTCTCGACATCTTCCTCGTCGCGCCCCCCGGGCTCGAGCCTGTCCTCGCCGAAGAGGCCGCCGAGCGCGGCTTCGCCCCGGCCACGCCGGTGCCGGGCGGCGTTGCCGTGACGGGCGACTGGGCGGAGGTGTGGCGCGCCAACCTGGAGCTGCGAGGCGCGACGCGCGTGCTCGTCCGCGTGGCCGAGTTCCGTGCGCTGCACCTCGCGCAGCTCGACAAGCGGGCCCGCAAGGTCGACTGGGCGGCTCTGCTGCGCGCCGACGTGCCCGTTCGGGTCGAGGCCACCTGCCGCAAGTCGCGCATCTACCATGACGGCGCCGCGGCCACCCGCATCGCCCGCGCCATCGCCGACGGGGCCGGCGCCCCCCTCGCCGCGGATCGCGCGGCCGGGCCGGTCGTCGTCAAGGCGCGGATCGAGGACGACCTCTGCACGATCAGCGTCGATGCCACGGGCGAATCGCTTCACCGGCGCGGGCACAAGCAGCAGGTGGGCAAGGCGCCTCTGCGCGAGACGCTGGCCGCGCTGATCCTGCGGGCGTCGGGCTACCGGGGCGACGAACCCGTGCTCGACCCGATGTGCGGCTCTGGCACCTTTCCCATTGAGGCAGCAGAGATCGCGACGGGGCTGATGCCCGGCCGCACGCGCCGCTTTGCGTTCGAGGATATGGCTGCCTTTGATCCTGCCAGCTGGGCGGCGCTCAAAGGGGCCGGGGCACCGCGCGACACGACCCTCCGTTTCATGGGGTTTGACCGTGACGCAGGCGCAGTGCGCATGGCGGGCGAGAATTCGGAACGCGCCGGGGTGGCGGGGATCACGCAGTTTGCCTGCCAACCGCTCTCGGCCCTGACCCGTCCCGAGGGGCCGCCGGGGCTGGTGATGGTCAACCCGCCCTACGGGGCGCGGATCGGCAATCGCAAGCTTCTCTTCGGCCTCTATGCCAGCTTGGGCGAG
>LJNT01000214.1 GCA_001314685.1 Rhodobacteraceae bacterium HLUCCA09 | reverse complement strand
CACCGATCGCGATGGAGGAGAAGCTGCGCTTCGCCATCCGCGAGGGCGGCCGCACCGTCGGCGCCGGCGTCGTCTCGAAAATCATCGAGTGACCGCGCGCGGATGACGCTTTCGGGCGGGCCCGCCGGGCCCGCCTGCGCAGGACAAAAACGAGGCCCGAAGTGGGGGCGGATGCGCCGCGCTCCACCTCTCGGCCGAAACGGCCCCTCTGGAGGGCCAGACAAGGCGACGACAGATGCAAAGCCAGAACATCCGCATCCGGCTGAAGGCGTTCGACTACCGCGTGCTCGACGCGAGCACGCAGGAGATCGTCAACACGGCCAAGCGGACGGGTGCGCAGGTGCGCGGCCCCATTCCGCTGCCGAACAAGATCGAGAAGTTCACGGTGCTGCGCGGCCCCCACGTGGACAAGAAGAGCCGCGATCAGTGGGAGATCCGCACCCACAAGCGCCTGCTCGACATCGTCGACCCCACCCCGCAGACCGTCGACGCTCTGATGAAGCTCGACCTCGCGGCGGGCGTCGACGTCGAGATCAAGCTGAACTGAGGGAGGCCCTGATGCGCACGGGAGTGATCGCCCGCAAGGTGGGCATGACGCGCCTCTTCCTGGAAGACGGCAAGCAGGTGCCGGTGACGGTGCTGCAACTCGACGGCTGCCAGGTCGTCGCACAGCGCACGCCCGAGCGTGACGGCTACACCGCCGTCCAGCTCGGCGCGGGCGCGGCCAAGGCCAAGCGCACGTCGCAATCGATGCGCGGCCACTTCGCCGCGGCCAAGGTTGCGCCGAAGCGCAAGATGGCCGAGTTCCGCGTGGCGCCCGAGAACCTGATCGGCGTGGGCGAGGAGATCACCGCCGACCACTACTTCGAGGGTCAGTTCGTCGACGTGTCGGGCACCTCGATCGGCAAGGGCTTTGCCGGTGCCATGAAACGGCACAATTTCGGCGGCCTTCGCGCCAGCCACGGCGTATCGATCAGCCACCGCAGCCACGGATCGACCGGCCAGTGCCAGGACCCTGGCAAGGTGTTCAAGGGCAAGAAGATGGCCGGCCACATGGGCGCCGCCCGCGTGACGACGCAGAACCTGCAGATCGTGCGCACGGATGCCGAGCGCGGCATCATCATGGTCAAGGGCGCCGTTCCGGGCTCCAAGGGCGGCTGGGTCACGATCAAGGACGCGGTGAAGAAGCCCGCGCCCGACAACCTGATCCTGCCCGCCGCGCTGAAATCGTCCGCCGAGGAGGCCGCGCGTCAGGCCGAAGAGGCCGCACGCCAGGCCGAGGAAGAGGCGAAGGCCGCAGAGGAGGCGCGTCTCGCCGAGGAGGCCGCGGCGCAGGAAGAGGCGCTCAAGGAGGCCGAGGCCGACATCCAGGTCGACAAGGGCGACGGCGGCGACACCGACAAGAAGGAAGGCGAGTGACATGAAACTCGACGTCATCACACTCGATGGCGGCACGGGCGAGGCCGTGGAGCTCTCCGACGAGATCTTCGGCCTCGAACCCCGCGCCGACATCCTGCACCGCGTCGTCCGCTGGCAGCGGGCCCGCGCCCAGGCAGGCACGCACAAGGTGAAGACCCGCTCGGAGACCAGCTATTCCGGCAAGAAGATCTATCGCCAGAAGGGCACCGGCAACGCCCGCCACGGCGACCGCAACGCGCCGATCTTCCGCAAGGGCGGCATCTACAAGGGCCCCGTGCCGCGCAGCCACGCGCACGACCTGCCCAAGAAGATCCGCAAGCTGGGGCTGAAATACGCGCTGTCGGCCAAGGCGGCCGAGGGCAAGATCGTCGTGATCGACGCGGCCGAGCTGCCCGAGGCCAAGACCAGGGCGCTGGCCGGCAAGCTGCGTGATCTCGGCTGGAAGCGCGCGCTCGTCATCGACGGTGCCGAGGTGCAGGAGAACTTTGCCCGCGCCGCCGCCAATATCGAGGGGATCGACGTGCTGCCCTCGATGGGCGCCAACGTGATGGACATTCTCAAGCGTGACACGCTCGTGCTCACCAAGGCGGGTGTCGAAGCTCTGGAGGCCCGCCTGAAATGAGTGCGAAGCCCGAACATTACGACGTGATCCGCAAGCCCGTGATCACCGAGAAGGCGACGATGGCCTCCGAGGCCGGAGCGGTCGTCTTCGAGGTGGCCATCGGCGCGACGAAGCCGCAGGTGAAGGAGGCGATCGAGGCGCTGTTCGGCGTCAAGGTCAAGGCGGTGAACACCACCATCACCAAGGGCAAGCGCAAGCGTTTCCGCGGCATCCGAGGCGTCCGCAAGGACGTGAAGAAGGCCTACGTGACCCTTGAAGAGG
This sequence comes from Rhodobacteraceae bacterium HLUCCA09, assembly GCA_001314685.1. Lineage (GTDB taxonomy): Bacteria > Pseudomonadota > Alphaproteobacteria > Rhodobacterales > Rhodobacteraceae > HLUCCA09. Next base: position 2,086 of record LJNT01000214.1, on the reverse strand, counting down.
GCAACACGATTGACGTGACCACGGGCCTTTAATACACGGTTGCATCTCGCGCGGCCCCGGGTGACCGGGGCCGTCGCTTTTCGAGCCCATCCTGCCCGCGACGCATTGTCCGGGCTCAGCCAAACGGAAGACAGAAAGCATGGCACTCAAGTCGTACAATCCGACGACGCCTGGCCAGCGCGGGCTGGTTCTGATCGACCGTTCGGAGCTTTGGAAAGGCCGCCCCGTCAAGTCCCTCACCGAGGGCCTGACCAAGAAGGGCGGCCGGAACAACACCGGACGGATCACGGCGCGCCGCCGCGGCGGGGGGGCGAAGCGCCTCTACCGCATCGTCGATTTCAAGCGCCGCAAGCGCGACATGCCCGCGACGGTCGAGCGGATCGAGTACGATCCCAACCGCACGGCCTTCATCGCGCTGATCCGCTACCAGGACGGCGAGCAGAGCTACATCCTTGCCCCCCAGCGCCTCGCCGTGGGCGACAAGGTGGTCGCCGGCGACAAGGTCGACGTGAAGCCGGGCAACGCGATGCCGTTCGCCGGCATGCCGATCGGCACGATCGTCCACAACATCGAGATGAAGCCGGGCAAGGGCGGCCAGATCGCGCGCGCCGCCGGCACCTACGCCCAGTTCGTCGGCCGTGACGGGGGCTATGCGCAGATCCGCCTTTCGTCGGGCGAGTTGAGGTTGGTCCGGCAGGAATGCATGGCGACCATCGGCGCGGTGTCGAACCCCGACAACTCGAACCAGAACTTCGGCAAGGCGGGCCGCACCCGCCATCAGGGCAAGCGCCCCGCCGTCCGCGGCGTCGTGATGAACCCGATCGACCACCCCCATGGCGGCGGCGAGGGCCGCACGAGCGGAGGCCGTCACCCGGTCACCCCGTGGGGCAAGCCCACCAAGGGCCACCGCACGCGCGACACCAACAAGGCCAGCCAGAAGCTCATCCTGCGCTCGCGCCACGCTCGGAAGAAGGGTCGGTAATCATGTCACGCTCTGTCTGGAAGGGCCCCTTCGTCGATGCCTACGTCCTGAAGAAGGCGGAAAAGGCGCGCGAGTCGGGGCGTAACGACGTAATCAAGATCTGGTCGCGCCGCTCTACCATCCTGCCGCAATTCGTCGGACTCACCTTCGGCGTCTACAATGGGCACAAGCATGTTCCCGTGAACGTCTCGGAAGACATGATCGGCCAGAAATTCGGCGAGTACGCGCCCACGCGCACCTATTACGGCCACGCCGCCGACAAGAAAGCCAAGAGGAAGTAAGCCATGGGCAAGGAGAAAAATCCCCGCCGCGTGGCGGACAACGAGGCGATGGCCAAGGTGCGCATGCTGCGCACCTCGCCGCAGAAGCTCAACCTCGTGGCGGCCATGATCCGCGGCAAGAAGGTCGAGAAGGCTCTGACCGACCTGACGTTCTCGAAGCGCCGCATCGCGGTCGACGTCAGGAAGTGCCTGCAATCGGCCATCGCCAACGCCGAGAACAACCACGGCCTCGACGTCGACGAACTGGTGGTCGCCGAGGCCTATGTCGGCAAGAACCTGGTGCTGAAGCGCGGCCGCCCCCGCGGGCGCGGCCGGTTCGGCCGGATCAACAAGCCGTTCGCCGAACTGACGATCAAGGTCCGCGAAGTCGAGGAGACGGTCTGATGGGTCACAAGGTCAACCCCGTCGGCATGCGCCTCCAGGTCAACCGGACCTGGGACAGCCGCTGGTACGCCGACACGAAGGATTACGGAAACCTGCTGCTCGAGGATGTCGCGATCCGCGATTTCATCGAGAGGGAGGCCAAGCAGGCCGGGGTGTCGAAGATCATCATCGAGCGTCCGCACCGGAAGTGCCGCGTGACGATCCACACGGCGCGCCCCGGCGTGATCATCGGCAAGAAGGGCGCCGACATCGAGGTGCTGCGCAAGAAGCTCGCCAAGATGACCGACAGCGAACTGCACCTCAACATCGTCGAGGTGCGAAAGCCCGAGCTCGACGCCGCGCTGGTGGCAGAGTCGATCGCCCAGCAGCTCGAGCGGCGCGTCAGCTTCCGCCGCGCGATGAAGCGGTCGGTGCAGAACGCCATGCGCATGGGCGCGCT
>LJNT01000109.1 GCA_001314685.1 Rhodobacteraceae bacterium HLUCCA09 | reverse complement strand
CGGACCGGACGAAATCGCACGGCCCGGCACGAGGCGGCCCGGCACGAGGCGGCCCGGCACGAGGCGGCCCGGCACGGGGCGGCCCGGCACGGGGCGGCCCGGCACGGGGCGGCACGGCACGAGGCGGCACGGCACGAGGCGGCACGGCACGGAGCGGCGCCCTTCGGCGCGCGGCGGCGTCGTGCCCGGGCGGAAGGCCGTGGGCGCCGTGATCTGCGAGACGATCGAGGACTTTGCCCGCGCGGTGCCGCCGGGCCGGCCGATCGCCGGTCTCGATCTCGGCACGAAGACGATCGGCGTGGCGATCTCCGACCGGCTGCTCGGGTCGGCGACGCCGGTCGAGACGCTGAAGCGGGCGAAGTTCGGCGCCGACGCCGCGCGGCTTCTGGAGCTGCTCGGCGGGCGCGAGTCGGGCGGCGTCGTGCTCGGCCTGCCCCGCAACATGGACGGAACGGAAGGGCCGCGCGCGCAATCCGCCCGCGCCTTCGCGCGCAACCTCGAGCGGCTGACCGATCTGCCGATGACCTTCTGGGACGAGCGGCTGTCGACCGTGGCCGCCGAGCGGGCGCTGATCGAGGCGGATGCCAGCCGCGCCCGCCGGGCCGAGGTGATCGACAAGGTCGCGGCCGCCTACATCCTGCAGGGCGCGCTCGACCGCATGGCGCATCTGCGCGCCGAAGAGAGGGAGTGACATGGGCCGAGACGACGTGTGGCGCCGCGACGAGCCGGAAAGCCCCTGCATCAAGGTCTGCCAGATCCACCCGACCGAGCGGATCTGCGTCGGCTGCTTTCGCACGATCCAGGAGATCGGCATGTGGTCGGTCATGAGCGCCGAGGAGCGGCGCGAGGTGCTGGCCGACCTGCCCGAGCGCGCAGGCCGCGTGAAGCGCCGCCGCGGCGGCCGGCGCGCCCGTCGTGCCGAGGGCGGCGGGGCCGGCACGCCCGGTCGGGGCGATCCGCCGAAGCTCTGAGCGGAGCTGCCAGCGCCGGGCAGCACAATCGACCGGGCCGAACGCAGGGCCGGCGCACGTCGGAGCGCGCCCTCCCTTGCGACGGCCGCTCGTCGCTCGCGCCCCCCCCTGGCCGCGCCCCTCCTGGCCGCCCCCCTGCCTGCCCCCCTCCCGGGTCCTGACCGCGCCACCCCTGGCACGGGCGCACCGCCGCTCGCCCCGCGCCACCGCGCCGGCGCCAGCCGGCGCCGGGCCCAACGGAGCGAGCCGCCGCAAGGCGGCGAGGGGAGGCGGGAGCCCCCCGTTCCTTGTCCTGCCCGCGCGTCGGACGGTATCCGCCCGCCCCGTCGCACCGCCCCGTTCTGGACACGGCGGCGCGTGCTGGTAGGGTCGCGCGCCCGACCGCAGGAGGCCGCCATGACGGACGCAGACCCCATCCTCGACCCCGTGCTCACCCGGATCGACGCCGATCTCGATGCCGCGACGGGCCGGCTGATGGAGCTGCTGCGCATCCCCTCCATCTCGACCGACCCCGCCTATGCCGCCGAGTGCCGCCGCGCCGCCGACTGGCTCGTGGCCGACCTCGACGCCTTGGGCTTCGACGCCGCCCGCCGCGACACGCCCGGCCACCCGATGGTCGTGGCCCATGCCGCGCCCGAGGGTGCCGGGCCGGGGCGCTACCTTTTCTACGGCCATTACGACGTGCAGCCGGTCGACCCCCTGCACCTGTGGCACCGCGACCCCTTCGACCCCGCCATCGAGGAGACGCCACGGGGCCGCGTCATCCGCGCCCGCGGCGCCGCCGACGACAAGGGGCAGCTGATGACCTTCGTCGAGGCCTGCCGGGCGTGGCGGGCCGTCCACGGGAGCCTGCCCGCCAACCTCACGATCTTCTTCGAGGGCGAGGAGGAATCGGGCTCCCCCTCGCTCGTCCCCTTCCTCGAGGACAATGCCGAGGAGCTGAAGGCCGACCTCGCGCTGATCTGCGACACCGGCCTCTTCGACAGCCGCGTGCCCGCCATCGTCACCCAGCTGCGCGGCATGCTGCAGGAGGAGATCACGATCACCGGCCCGGATCGCGACCTGCATTCGGGCATGTATGGCGGCGCCGCGATGAACCCGATCCGCGTGCTCGCCCGCGTGCTCGCGGCGCTCCACGACGAGACGGGCCGCGTGACCGTCCCCGGCTTCTACGAGGGCGTTCCGGAGCTTTCGGACGAGATGCGCGCGGCGTGGGAGGCGCTCGACTTCGACCACGCGGCGTTCCTCGGCGCGGTGGGGCTGCGCGAGCTCGCCGGCGAGCAGGGCCGCATGGCGCTCGAGATGCTGTGGTCGCGCCCCACGGCCGAGCCCAACGGCATCGTCGGCGGCTACTTTGGCGACGGCTTCAAGACGGTGCTGCCGAGCCAGGCTTCGGCCAAGGTTTCGTTCCGCCTCGTGGGGGCGCAGGATCCGCATGCCATCCGGCAGGCGTTCCGCGAGATGGTGCGCGGCCTCGTGCCCGCCGACTGCACGGTGGCGTTCCACGGCCACGGCGCCTCGCCGGCGAGCCGCATGGACACGTCCAGCCCCGCCTTCGAGACAGCGCGCCGCGCGCTCGGCGACGAGTGGGGCGAGCAGGCCGCCTTCGTGGGGTCGGGCGGCTCGATCCCTGTGGCGGGCTACTTCAAGTCGGTGCTGGGGATGGACTCGCTGCTCGCGGGCTGGGGCAAGGACGACGACGGCCTTCACTCGCCCAACGAGAAATACGACGTCGAGAGCTTTCATAAGGGCATCCGCAGCTGGGCGCGGGTGCTGGCGGCGCTGCGCTAGGGCCGCGCCCCTCGCCCGGCCCCGCCAGGAGAAAGGCACGCGCGTGGGCGAAGCGTGCCTCGACCGGGCGGATGGCCGACTGCGCCGCGCTCGTGCCCGACCGGGCCCTGGCCGAGCACTTTCCGGACTCCCCGCAGACCGAACACGCCCGCACCGGCGGGGCGCTCGCCGAAGTCCAGGGTGCGCCGGTGGAAGAGGTGCGCCCCGCGATACAGCGCCGGCTCGACAGGCGCGACGAAGCGCTCGCCCCCCTGCACGCCCGCCAGATCGCCCTGCTCGCCGACTGGCGCGCCCGCCGCGCGGGCGGCGACGCGGCGGGCGCCGACGCGCTGCTGCCGGAGCTGCTGCTGTCGGTCAACGCCATCGCCTCGGGCCTCGGCGCGACCGGCTGAGCGCGGCTCTGCATGCCCTGCCCCCCGGTCTTTCCCCGCCCCGCGATCCGTGCCAGAAGCCGCCGCATCGCGGCCGCACGGGGGAGATGACGACGATGGAGATTCGCGAAGCACTCACCTTCGACGACGTGCTCCTCGTGCCGGGCGCGAGCCAGGTCCTGCCGAGCGAGGCCGACCTGCGCACGCGGCTCACCCGCGCGATCTCGCTCAACATCCCGCTCATCAGCTCGGCCATGGACACGGTGACCGAATCGGACATGGCCATCGCCATGGCGCAGGCGGGCGGCCTCGGCGTGATTCATCGCAACCTCGACGTCGACGCGCAACAGAAGGAGGTGCGCCGCGTCAAGCGCTTCGAGAGCGGCACGGTCTACAACCCCGTCACGCTGCGCCCCGACCAGACGCTGGCCGACGCCAAGGCGCTGCAGGAGCGCTACCGCATCACCGGCTTCCCGGTGGTCGACGAGGGGCGGCGCGTGGTGGGCATCGTGACCAACCGGGACATGCGCTTCGCCACCGACGACGCGACGCCCGTGCACGCGATGATGACCGCCGACAACCTCGCCCTCCTGCGCGAGCCGGTCGACCCCGGCGAGGCGCGCTCGCTGATGCAGGCGCGGCGGATCGAGAAGCTGCTGGTGGTCGACGCCGAGGGGCGGCTCACGGGCCTCCTGACGCTGAAGGACATCGAGAAGGCCGTGCTCAACCCCGGCGCCTGCAAGGACGGACTGGGCCGCCTGCGCGTGGCGGCCGCGACCACGGTAGGCGACGCGGGTTTCGAGCGCTCCGAGGCGCTGATCGACGCCGGGTGCGACGTGATCGTGGTCGACACCGCGCACGGCCATTCCGAGGGGGTGGCGCGGGCGGTCGAGCGGATCAAGCGCGCCTCGAACGAGGTGCAGGTGATCGCCGGCAACGTGGCGACCGGCGAGGCCACGCGCGCGCTGATCGGCGCCGGCGCCGACGGGATCAAGGTGGGCATAGGGCCCGGCTCGATCTGCACCACGCGGATGGTGGCGGGGGTGGGCGTGCCGCAGCTCACCGCGATCATGGATTGCGCGGCGGCCGCGCGCGAGGCCGGCGGCGACGTGCCGATCATCGCCGACGGCGGCATCAAGTTCTCGGGCGACTTTGCCAAGGCCATCGCCGCGGGCGCCCATTGCGCCATGGTCGGCTCGATGCTGGCAGGCACCGACGAGAGCCCGGGCGAGGTGATCCTCTACCAGGGCCGCTCGTTCAAGAGCTACCGCGGAATGGGCTCGCTCGGGGCGATGGCCCGAGGCTCG
>LJNT01000052.1 GCA_001314685.1 Rhodobacteraceae bacterium HLUCCA09 | reverse complement strand
AAGGTCAACGAGAAGCTGCGCCTCGTGCCGGGCCACTGCGACCCGACCTGCAACGTGCACGACTGGTATGTCGGCGTGCGCGGCGGCAAGGTCGAGGCGGTCTGGCCGGTCTCGGCGCGCGGCAAGGCCTACTGAGGCGCGAGGTGCCCGCCGGGGGCTCCGGCGGATGGTGCGGGAGCCTCCGGCGGGGATATTTGAAGCAAGAAGAAGGTGCGGGGCAGCGCCCCGGGCGAAGCGCGCGCGCCGCGATGTGGAAGGGGCAGGGGAATGATCATCGTTCCGGAGGCGGAGATCGCCGGCCTGGTGGACGAGCAGGCGGCCTTCGAGGCGGTCGAGGCAGTGTTCGCCGCCATGGCGCGGGGGGATGCGACCAACTTTCCGGTGGTGCGCGAGGCGATCGGCCATGCCGACGCGCTCTACGGCTTCAAGTCGGGCTTCGACCGGGCGGGGCTGGTGCTTGGGCTGAAGTCGGGCGGCTACTGGCCGGGCAATGCCGGGCGCGGCCTGACCAACCACCAGTCGACCGTGGTCCTGTTCGATGCCGACACCGGGCAGTGCAAGGCGCTGGTTGGGGGGAATCTGCTGACCGCCTTGCGCACCGCGGCCGCCTCGGCGGTGTCGATCCGGCACCTCGCGCGGCCGGATGCGAAGGTGCTCGGCATGGTCGGCGCCGGTCACCAGTCGGCCTTCCAGATGCGGGCGGCGGTTCGCCAGCGCGCCTTCGAGAAGGTGGTGGGCTGGAACTATCACCCCGAGATGCTGCCGCGGCTCGCCGAGACGGCGAAGGCGCTGGGCCTGCCCTTCGAGGCGGTCTCGCTCGAGGAACTCGGTGCGCAGGCGGACGTGGTCGTGACGATCACCTCGTCCTTCGCGCCCTCGCTCATGGCCGCCCATGTGCGGCCCGGCACGCATCTCGCCTGCATGGGCACCGACACGGTGGGCAAGCAGGAGGTGGACGCGGCGCTCGTCGCCCGCGCGACCGTCTTCACCGACGAGGTGGCGCAGTCGATCACGCTCGGCGAGGCGCAGCACGCGGTCAAGGCGGGGCTGAAGGCCGAGACCGACATCGCAACGATCGGGCAGGTGATCGAGGGCACACACCCGGGCCGCACCTCTGCCGACGAGATCACCCTCTTCGACGGCACCGGCGTCGGGCTGCAGGACCTCGCGGTGGCTGACCGGGCGTTGCGGCTGGCGGTCGAGCGGGGCGTTGCGCAGAGTGTCGATTTCTGAGCCGATGACCCGCCCCGTCCGCCTCGCGATAAACGGCTTCGGCCGGATCGGCCGGTCGGTGCTGCGTCTTGTGGAAACGGGCCGGGCGCCCGGGGTCGAGGTCGTGGCGCTCAACGACATCGCCGATGCGCAGACCTGCGCCTACCTGTTCCGGCACGATTCGGTCTTCGGCGCCTTTCCCGGCGAGGCGCGCCTGGAGGGGCGCGCGCTGGTGGTCGAGGGCCGTGCCATCCCCTTCACCGACGCGCCTGACATCTCGGCGCTCGACCTCGCGGGCGTCGACGTCGTGCTCGAGTGCACCGGACGTGCCGAGCGGCACGAGGTGGCCGAGCGCGGCCTGCGGGCGGGCGCGGGGCGGGTTCTGATCTCGGGCCCTTCGGCCGCGGCCGAGGTGACCGCCGTCATCGGCGCCAACGAAGAGCAGGCGCAGGGCGCGCGCATCGTCTCGAACGCCTCGTGCACGACCAACGCGCTCGCCCCGCTGCTGAAGCTGGTCGACGCTGCCTTCGGCGTCGAGAGCGGCCACATGACGACGATCCACTGCTACACCGGCAGCCAGCCCACGGTCGACACGCCGCGCGGTCCGCTCGAGCGCTCCCGCGCGGCGGCGCTTTCGATGGTGCCGACCTCCACCTCCGCCGGCCGCCTCGTGGGCGTCGTCCTCCCCCACCTCGCCGATCGGGTCACCGCGCGCGCGGTCCGGGTGCCGACCGCCAGCGTCAGCGCCATCGACCTGATGGTGAGTCTGCGCGCCGCTCCCACGACCGACGAGCTCCGCGCGACCCTCCGCTCCGCGAGCGGCCGCCTCATCGGGTGGGAGGACGAGCCGCTGGTTTCTTCCGATCTGCGCGGCCGCCCCGAGAGCGTCGTTCTCCAGGCCCCCGAGATCACCGTGGCCGAGGGCGGTCTTGCCCGAATCTTCGGCTGGTACGATAACGAATGGGGTTTCTCGAACCGACTGATCGAGATGGCGCGCCTGATGGCTGGCGCGCCCCTCGCCGCCGAGCCGGGGCGCTGAGCCGACCGTCCGGGCCGTCTCGTTCCATCATCCTGGCCCAAATACTCCCGCCGGAGGCGCGCGCCCGGAACGGGCGCCGGACAAGGGAATGCGCCGCAGGCGCGCCGCCGGATCACCCACGGGCAACGCGGCGCTCCCGCAGGAGCGAGTAGAGGCCGCTGCCCGCGATCAGCGCCACCCCCGCGAGCGCCCAGCCGTCGAGCTGCTCGCCGAAGACGGCCGCGCCGAGACTGAGGCCGAACACGATGCGCGTGTAGCGGAAGGGGGGGGACCGCCGAGACCTCGCCGGTGCGCATCGCCGCGGTCAGCAGCGCGTAGGCCAGCACCCTCACGAGGGTCGCCGCCGCCACCGCGCCGACCGCCCGCGCCCCCGGCAGACCGCCCCGCCCGAGACCGCGAGCAGCAGGGCGCCCGCGACCACCAGCGCGCCGAAGCCGAGCATGCCCAGTTGCGCGGTGGTCATGGCGGGCGGCGCCGCCCGGGTGGCGAGGTCGCGGCCCGCGAAGCCGAGCATCCTCAGCAGCGCGAAGATCGCGCCGGCGCCCAGCCCTTCGGCCCCCCGCCGCAGCACCACAAGCACGCCGGCGAAGCCAACGGTCACCGCCGCCGCGCGCCGCCAGCCCACCCGCTCGCCGAACAGCAGCGCCGCCCCCGGATCACCACCAGCGGCGTGGCCTGCAGGATGACCGAGGTCAGCGACAGCCCGGCGAGCGCCAGCGCCAGCGTGTGCCCGGCGCGCCCCGTTACCTCGCAGACCGCGCGCACCAGAATCAGCGGCGTCAGCATCGCCGGCGTCACCGGCCGCGCGCCCCGACAGAGGCAGAGCGCGGCGAACAGCGCCATGCCGGCCGCGCCGAAGAGCGTGAGCACCTCGCTCACCGGTAGCGCGCGCGACCTCCTTCAGGACGGCATCCTCGACTGCGAAGCCGCCCATGGCCCCCGTCAACAGCAGGCTGCCGCGCAGGCCGGCGGCTCGGCCGGCCGCTCCGTGCGATCGGGTGTCATGGTCGGGGCTCCTCCCCCCGCCTTTTCGGCGGGCCTGCCGGCAGAGGCAACGGGAAGCATGCGCCCGGACGGCGAACCGCGGCGTCACGCTTGCGCCTTGCGGCCTCGCTGCCCAACATCGGCCCACGACCCCGGGGAACGCCGGGGCACAGGGAGGAGAACCGATGACCACCTTCGCCGGCGTCGCCGACCGCGACGCGATCGAGACCGAGATGCCCTGGGCCGAACGCGAGGTGCCCCGCACGCTCTACCAGTTCGTGACGCATGCGAAGGAGACATGGGGGCAGCGCCCGGCGATCAGCTTTCAGCTCCTGTCCGACCCCGGCGCGCCGGCCGAGACGCTGACCTGGGCCGGCCTGCACGCCCGCGTGACCCAGGCCGCGAATCTCTTCCGCGATCTCGGCGTCGGCGAGGAGGACACGGTCGCCTACCTGTTGCCCAACTGCAACGAGGCGGTCTTCACCCTGCTCGGCGGCGGCGTGGCGGGCATCGCCAACCCGATCAACCCGCTCCTCGAGCCCGAGAAGATCGCCTCGATCCTGCGGCAGACCAACGCCAGGGTTCTTGTCACGCTCAAGTCGTTCCCCAAGACCGACGTGGCGCAGAAGGCGGCGAAGGCGGTGGAGATGGCGCCCGACGTCACCCATGTCCTCGAGGTCGACCTGCTGCGCTACCTGACGGGGCTGAAGAAGTTCCTCGTGCCGCTGATCCGGCCCGCGAACCCGGTCGCCCACAAGGCAACGGTGCTCGACTTCAACGCCGAGATGGCGAAGCGGGCCGGCGGCAGCCTCGACTTCGTCGATGCCGACCGCGACCGGGTGGCGGCCTATTTCCATACCGGCGGCACGACGGGGATGCCCAAGGTCGCCCGGCACCTCAATTCGGGGATGATCTACAACGGCTGGATCGGCAAGCGGCTGCTCTTCACCGAAGACGACGTGATCCTCTGCCCGCTGCCGCTGTTCCACGTCTTCGCCTGCCACCCGATCCTGATGTCGATGATCGCGTCCGGTGCGCATGTCGTCTTCCCCACGCCTGCGGGCTACCGGGGCGAGGGTGTGATCGACAATTTCTGGAAGCTGGTCGAGCGCTGGCAGGTCACCTTCATGATCGGGGTGCCGACGGCCTTCTCGGCGCTCATGCAGCGGCCCGTCAACGCCGACCTGAAGTCGCTCAAGAGTGCGTTCTCGGGCTCGGCGCCGCTGCCGGTCGAACTCTACCGCCGCTTCGAGAAGGCGTGCGGGGTGAACATCATCGAGGGCTACGG
>LJNT01000022.1 GCA_001314685.1 Rhodobacteraceae bacterium HLUCCA09 | reverse complement strand
GAAGGCCGAGGGCGAGGCGATCCTGCTGATCGACAAGAACGTGGGCGCGCTCGCGGCCCTGGCCGACCGCCATTACGTCATCGAGAAGGGCGAGATCGTCGATACCGTCGCCCGCGAGGCGGGGGCGCCGGTGCCCGCGTCCGATCTCGAGCGATACCTCCACCTCTAGTCACAGCAAGGGAGAACCGGGGACATGCAACTCGAAAAAGGGGTGACCAAGGCGGCCGAGCCCTACGGCGACAAGGCGTGGAACGTGGTGGGCCACACCTACACGCCCAAGCTCCATTCCGACGACGCCTTCCTCTGGCACGCCGTCATTCCGGCCGACACCTTCGTGCCGCCGCACATCCACCCCTTCCAGGACGAGTGGATCTACATGCTCGAGGGCAACCTCGAAGTGGAGTTCGGCGAGGAAAAGCACAGCGCGGGCCCCGGCGACCTGATCCGCATGCCCAAGGGCCTGGCGCACGGCATCTTCAACCGCTCGGGCGCGACGGCCACCTGCACCTTCGGCGTGGCGCCCTCGGGCAAGCTGTTCGCGCTGTTCGGCCGGCTCGACGGGCTGACCGACCCCGCCGAGCTCGTCCGCATCTCGGCCGAGCACGACGTGAATTTCCTGCCCCCGCCGGGATGACCACGCCGGGCTGAACGTGCGGGCCGCGCGCCGCCCTCAGGCGCGCGCGCGGCCGAAGCCCGCCAGCGTCTCGTAATCGCCCACGATGTCGTGCAACTCGTCCGCCGTCGCCACGTCATGCACGTCGGCAAAGCCGCCCTCGGGCGCGCGCTCTTCCACGAAGTCGATCACCCGTTCCGGCCCGCCCGAGCGGTTCGCCTCGACGATGGCGGCGGTCGCGGGGCGGCGCGCGGCGTCGTAGGCGGCGAGCGCCGCCACCGGGTCGCCCCCCGCCGCCAGACGGTCGGCGAGGTCGCGTGCATCGAGGATCGCCTGGCTCGCGCCGTTCGAGCCTACCGGATACATCGGGTGCGCCGCATCGCCCGTCAGCGTCACCCGCCCGTGCGACCAGCGCGGCAGCCCGTCGCGGTCGCACATCGGGTAGACGTAGATCTCTTCCGTCGCGCGGATCAGCGCGAAGATGTCGGTCTCGGGGACGTCGAGATGCCCCTCGGCCATCGCCAGCGCCTCCTCTGCAGGGGCCCGGCGCGACCAGTCCTCCCGCGCGGGGATGGGCGTGGCGGCGTCTCCAACCTTCGCACAGACCACCCAGTTCGTCAGCGCCTCGCCGGGCCGGTCGGGGTCGTGCGCGATGGGGTAGAGCACCAGCTTGCGGGCCATGCCCCCGGCGACGATCATGCTTTGCCCGTCGAGAAAGCGCGGCCACCACGCGGCCCCCCGCCACATCAGCACGCCGTTCCAAGCGGGCGGCCCCTGGTCGGGGTAGAAGTGGCTGCGGATGGTGGAGTGGATCCCGTCAGCCCCCACCAGCACGTCGCCCGACGCCTCGGCCCGGGTGCCGTCGCGCGCCTCGAAGGTGGCGGTGACGCCGTCGCCCGCTGCGTCGAAGGTCACCAGCCGGCGGTCGGTCTGCACCGCTTCGGGCCCCAGCCTCTCCAGCACCGCGTCGTGGATGACCCGTTGCAGCCGGCCCCGGTGGATCGAGAATTGCGGCGCGGCGAAGCCCGCCCACGTGCCGCGCGGCTGGGCCACGATGTCGTCGCCCCTGCCGGTCTTGTAGATCAGCCGTCGGGTGCGGAGCGCCACCCGGTCGAGCGCGGGAAGAAGGCCCAGCGCCTCGAGTTCGGCGATGGCATGGGGCAGGGTGTTGATGCCCACGCCCAGTTCGCCCACCGAGCGCGCCTGCTCAAAAACCTGCGCCGCGATTCCCCGCTCGTGCAGCATCAGCGCGAGCGTCAGCCCGCCGATGCCCCCGCCTGCGATCAGCACCCTCATGCCGCGCGCTCCCCGACCATTGCGCTGTCCGTGCCGTCCCGGCTGTGAATGACCTGCCCGCCTCCCGCGGCCACATCCAGCGTCCGTCCACCGCGCCCCTCCTCGCCGTCCATCGGGGGGATATCGGAACCGAGGCGGACGAGCCCGTGAGGGTCGTGCCTGTCGCCGTGAGCGAACGCGCAGGCGTGCCCCTGCGGCACTTCGGGCCATACGGACGCCTCCCGCGGCATCGGCTGTCCGGTGGCACAGTGCAAGTTCCCTCGCGACTGCGTCTGCACGTCGGGGTAGGAGCGCGACAGCTCCCACACCCCGCCCAGGTCGTGGCTGCGCGCGAAGGCGGTCACGTCGTGGCCCTTGTCGGAGAATGGCCTGGCCGCGGCGAGGCCGCTCACGCCGCCCCCGGTGACGGCCACCTTCTTGCGTCGTGCCATGCCGGCTCTCCCTCTGCCTGCGTGCTGCAACCCCGGGCCCCGCCGGGCTGTCGGTGCGGCTTCGGCGGCCTCTCGCGGGGGCCGCCCGACCCGTCGTATCTGAAAGGCTAGAAGCCTCCCCGAATTGCTTCAAGCCTGAAGTTTCAACCTTGAAGCACCTGCGCCGCCCGTTCCGCGGGCGCCCGCGTCCTCAGCCCTCGCGCAGGCGGAACCGCTGGATCTTGCCCGTCTGCGTCTTGGGCAGCGCAACGGTGAACCTCACCGAGCGCGGATACTTGTAGGGCGCGATGGTCTCCTTGACGAAGGTCTGGAGCGTCAGCGCCATTGCCTCGCCCGGCTGATGCCCGTCTGCGAGCACGACATGCGCCTCGACGATGGCGCCGCGCTCGTCGTCGGGCACGCCGATCACCGCGCATTCGGAGACCGCCTCGTGGGCCAGCAAAGCCGCCTCGACCTCTGGTCCGGCGATGTTGTAGCCCGACGACACGATCATGTCGTCGGAGCGCGCGGCGAAGTGGAAGCGCCCGTCCTCGTCCTGCCAGAAGCTGTCGCCGGTCAGGTTCCAACCCTCGCGCACGTAATCCTTCTGGCGCGGGTCGGCCATGTAGCGGCAGCCCGTCGGCCCCCGCACCGCGAGCCGGCCGACCTCGCCACGCGGCAGTTCGGCCATGTCGTCGCCCACGATGCGCGCCTCGTAGCCAGTGACGGGCCGGCCGGTGCAGGCGGGGCGGTGGTCGTCGAAACGGTTGGAGATGAAGATGTGCAGCATCTCGGTCGCGCCGATCCCGTCGAGCATGGGCTTGCCGGTCTTGGCCATCCACTCGTCATGGACCGGCGCGGGCAGCGTCTCGCCGGCCGAGACGGCGGCGCGCAGGCTCGACAGGTCCGCGCCCTCGTCCATCGCGCGCAGCATGGCGCGATAGGCGGTGGGCGCGGTGAAGCAGACGGTCGCGCCGTAGCGCTCGATGATCTCGATCAGGTTGGGAGGCGAGGCGTTCTCGAGCAGCACCGCCGAGGCGCCGAAGCGCAGCGGGAACACCGCGAGGCCGCCGAGGCCGAAGGTGAAGGCCAGGGGCGGCGAGCCCACGAAGATGTCCTCGGGCCGGACGCCCAGCACCTCGCGCGCGTAGCCGTCGGCGATGACGAGGATGTCGCGGTGAAAGTGCATCGTGGCCTTGGGCGTGCCCGTCGTGCCGCTGGTGAAGCCAAGCAGCGCCACGTCGTCGCGCCCGGTGCGGACGGCCTCGAACACCACCGGCTTGTTCAGCGCGGCCCGGTCGAGTTCGGCGTCGTGGTTCGCCGTGCCGTCGAAGCCGACGACCGTTTTCAGCGTGCGGCTGTCCTTGGCGCAGGTCACCAGCTCGTCCATCAGCCGCGTGTCGCAGAGCGCGAGAGAGACCTGCGCCTTGTCGACGATCTTGGCCAGCTCCCCCGACCGCAGCATGGGCATCGTGTTGACCACGACCGCGCCCGCCTTGGTGGCTGCGAGCCAGCAGGCGACCATCGCGGGATTGTTGGCCGAGCGGATGAGCACCCGGTGGCCGGGGCGCACGCCGTAATCCTCGACCAGCGCCGCGGCGAGGCGGTTGGTCCAGTCGGCAAGCTCCTTGTAGGTGCGCCGGCGGCCGTTGCCGATCAGCGCGGTATGGTCGCCGAAGCCGCGCTCGACCATCCGGTCGGTCAGCTCGACGCCCGCGTTGAGCCAGTCGGGGTAGTCGAAGCCGTCGAGCCCGATCTCGGGCCAGTCGGCGAAATGCGGGAGGTTGTCCCGCGCGAACGTGTCGGAATGTCCCGTCGGCCCCAGCATCTTCTCGCCTCCCTTCACCCGCCCATCGCGGCGCGGGCGATGACCACCTTCTGCACGTCGCTCGCGCCCTCGTAGATCCTGAGCGCCCGGATCTCGCGGTAGAGCCGTTCGGTGATGTGCCCGGCCCGCACCCCGTCGCCGCCATGCAGCTGCACCGCCGCGTCGATCACCTTCTGCGCGGTCTCGGTGGCGTGCAGCTTGGCCATCGCGGCCTCGCGGCTGATGCGCGCGGCGCCCGTGTCCTTGAGCCAGGCGGCGCGGTAGACGAGCAGGGCCGACGCATCGACGCCGAGCGCCATGTCGGCCACGTGCCCCTGCACCATCTGCAACGCGCCCATCGGGGCGCCGAACAGCTGCCGCTCGCGCACCCGGCCCAGCGTCTCGTCGAGCGCCCGGCGGGCGAAGCCGAGGGCGGCGGCGCCCACGGTGGAGCGGAACAGGTCGAGCACCGACATGGCGATGCGAAAGCC
>LJNT01000112.1 GCA_001314685.1 Rhodobacteraceae bacterium HLUCCA09 | reverse complement strand
TCGTGAGGGCCTGCACAACCCTCAACCGGTCCTCACGACCGGCCCACGACCCCCAAAGCCCGCCGCTCAGACGTATTCGGTGAATACTGCGGGCTGAAGATACTCAGACGAAAGAAATGAAGCGAGACGTTCCCCGATGCCGTGCTCGAGAAAGAAGCGTCGCAGCCTTTCAGCTTGCGCGAGGCCAGTCCGAATTTGGTCTTTGTCGCACTCTTCGCGCGAGCCGAAATCTATCGTCGGCACGTTGAGGCGGACGCTCGCGGATTTCGCCGCCTTCACGACCGTCATGTCGGGGTCGAGAAACCCGGAGGTGACGGCCGCGAGATCCCCGGGCGACATGTTGCCGAATTGGAGATCCACCTGACCTCGGCTGGCCTTGTAGACGATCACGGAGCGCTTGGCGTCGCTCTCGCTGAACCCACGCGGTCGACGAAAGTAGATCCAGCCTGATCGGCTCGGTTTGGCGGACGGCTTTTCCATCTGGAGCGCGGGATACTCTGCCGAGGCCATGTCCCATATCGTGGTCCAGACGTGTGTGACTGTTTCGTCGGGGACGAGGACATATCCCTGCCGGTACGATGCGATCCCGTCCGCAAGGGCCTGTGCGAGAAACGCCGACCGCGGATCGTGCGCGTTGCGGAGCGCCTCGATCAGATCCTCGTATGTCAGGGTCGCATCGAACAGGTCACAGTCCGCCCGAACACGGTAGTGTCGAGGACAGATCAGGACCGTCGACACATGCCCGGCTATCTCCTGGCGCCACCGTGCCGCCCGTTCGGCATAACGCTCGGGCTGGTCGGGCTGAAAGCCCGCGGAGATCTTGTTCTCGACAAGAAGTACGTGCTGCGTCCGCCCGGTCTCGAAGGCGACGACAAGATCCGACTCGCCATTCATGTCGGCGTGCGAGACCCATGCCCCGCAGAACGTGACGGAGTTGCTGGTGCAAAGCGAGGCGAAACGATCCCGGAGCACGCCCGGTACATGAAGCTCGGCGCAGAGAAGCAGATCGATGTCGCGCTCCCGGAGCCAGCCGACAGCGGAACGACCCCTCAGTAATTCGGTCGCCGTCTGAGTTTTCATGGCCTTGTCCTCATGGAATGACCGCAGGAAAGTGCGATCGGGTCCGGCGGCGATCCCAAACGGCACCGCGCTGCATGGCCGGATTGCTACTCCAGCGCAGATGCAAACCTCGGAAATTGGCCAAAATCGGGCCCACTCCGTATCGCGCCTGGCTCACGCCGCGGATCTTCTCAGACGACCGCGCCATCACGACCCCCTGGAGCGAGGACGTGCGCCGGATCAGCGTGCGTCACGACGCCTGCCCCGAGCCAGTTGATCGCCACCATCGCGACCGGCTTGCCAAGACGCGTGCGGACGATCCCGGCATAGGCCGCGAGCTGTCCGGCGTAGGCCGCCGCGGCCTCCTCCGGCACCTTGGGGCCGGCGGACTTGTGATCGACGATCGCGACGGAGGTGGGCCCCTCGGCGAGCAGGTCGATCACGCCGTTGATCTCCGAGCCGTCGGCATGGCGCAGCTGGACCGGCAGTTCGGTGTGCAGGCGGTCGAAGCCGCGCGCGGTCAGCCACGCCTTCAGGCTTCCCATCTGGTCGCCGATCGTGGCGACCTCCTCTTCCGTCAGGCCCGTCGCGTCCATAAGGGCGCCGGCCCGGTCATGGCGGACGAGCATGACGCGGGCGGCGAGGTGCAGCGCCGTGCCGCGGGCGGAGACGTCATCCACGGCCTCGGCCCTCGGGATCGGCGGTCCGCAGGCCTCGCTCTGCCAGCGCAGTGCCGCGGCGCCTTCGGCGGCGGAAGGCACGCGCCGCCAGGGTGTGGCCGGGCCCGGGCGGGGCCGGCCGGGCCGGCCGGGACGGTACGCCGGCGCCGGTGGGGCCTCGGGCAGCGGCGCGGGGATCTCCGCCGGACCTGCGTGAAGCTCGGCGGCATGCAGGACAGAGCCGACCTGCAGTCCGTCGGCCGTGACCGACAGTCCGGCCTCGTGGACGAGCAGGCCCGCGCAGGTCTCGGGCCGCGTTGGGTCGGTGTCCTTGCCGAGCGCGTATTCGGGCCATTCGAGGAGCAGGCGGTCGCGCGCCCGGGTGATCGCCACGTAGACAAGGCAGCGCTCCGTCTCCAGCACGGCCGGGCGGCGGGCCTCGAGGAAGGCACTGCATCGCCCTGCGGGCACCGGTGGCGCCGGGCAGTGCCGAAGGCCGGCCGTCTGAAGGATCGTCGCGGGGTCGTCGAACCGCTCGAACTCCACCCGCAGGCTGCCCGGGCGCTCCTCCATCTTCGTGTCGAGGGTGGCCACGACGACGATGGGCCATTCCCGCCCCTTCGCCGAATGCCAGGTCACGAGCTCGACGCCGAGCCCAGCGCCAGGTTCGGGCGGCGGGCGGCGATCACTGTCGCTGCGGGCGGCACGGTCGGCCAGCCAGCCGAGGAAGGGCCGCGGGCCGGTGCCGTGCAGGCCGGCGGCCTCGGCCGTCTCGGCCGGCGCGGCGGCGAAGGCCTCGGCCTCGGCGACCAGCCGCATCAGGTCGGCCCGCGCGGCGGCGGCATCGGGCTGGCCGAGCGCCCAGTCCTCCAGCCCGGCCGCCGCGATCACCCGGCGCAGAAAGGTCGGCAGCAGGAGGGTCTGGGCCTCCGCGGCCAGGGCGGCGAGGGCCGGAAGAGGCGCGCAGGCGTCGAGCGTTCCGTCGAGCTCGGCGCGCAGGGCATCCTCCAGCGGCAAGGCAGGTGGCCCGAGCGTGGCGAGGCAGAGCGCGGCGTGTCGGTCGGCAGGGTCGGCGGCGTAGGCCAGCGCATGGCGGGCGGCGGCGGTCGCGGGCGCGGTGAGCCATCCCTGCTCTTCCCGCGAGACCGGCACCCCGACGTCCCGCAGGGCTTCCGCGTAGGCGTCCACATCTGCGTGACGACGGCAGAGCACGGCGATGTCGGACGGGCGAACGGGGCGGAGCCGCTCGGTCGTTTGGTCGACCACCTGCGCGGGGGCATCGGTCAGGGCGCGGATGCGCTCGGCCACGGCGTGCTGCGGGCGGGCCTTCGGCGCCCTGGCCCGGCGGGACCCGCTGGCACGGACGACCTCGAGCGCGGGCGCGCCGCTCTCGGGTCGTTGCGGCGCGAGCGGCTGATAGCGCGCGCCGAAGAGGCCGGGGCCGAGATCGTTGACCAGCGCCATGATCCGGGGGTCGCTGCGCCAGTTGCGGTCAAGCGGGTCGAGCGTCTCCGGCATCCGGTCCGCGAGCGCGGTGGAAAGGCGCGCATCGGCGCCCTGGAAGGCCATGATGGCCTGCTTCGCGTCGCCCACGAGCAGCACACGCGGAGACCGGGCGATGAGATGCTGCAGGAGGGCGAACTGCACCGGGTTCGTATCCTGGAACTCGTCGACGACGACACAATCGAGTTCGCCCGTCACCGCCTCTGCGAGGGCCGGATCCTCGGCCAGCATCGCCTCGGCGCCCGCGATCATGTCGGCGTAATCGACCACGCCGAGCTCACGTTTGCGCATCGCGTAGAGGCCCAACACCTCCTGCGCACCCTCGATCAGCGCGGCGAGATGGGCGCATGCATCGTCGAGAGGGCCGGGATGGTTCTCGATGGCCGCGGCCGCCGTCACGACCGCGCCGGCGAGCGCATCGTAGCCCTCGGGGGTTGGCGCGCCGCGCTTGGTCAGGCGCAGCTTCTGCAACTCGCCCCAGAGCTTCCAGTCGGTCGCGGCATCCCCCGCGGCGCGGCGCATGTTGCGGTGGTCGCGGCGGAATTCTTTCTCCGCGGTCGCGCTGGTCGCCGTCTCCACGAGGCTGTCGGGGAACCGCTCAAGCAGCCGGGAGACGGCCCGTACCAGCGCGTCGGTCAGCGCTTGGCCGTCCCCGGCCACCTGGCCGTAATCGTGCCGGAGGGCCGCGACCGCCTCTCGTGCGAGATGGGGCGCGCGGCCCGCCTCTCCCAGCCCGGTCAGAAGGCCCACGACCTCGCGCACGCGGCCGCGGAACTGCTCCTCGGCGCCCCGCCGCCCGTCGAATGTGTAACCATAGCGCTTCAGATCCCCCGCGACATCCGCGAGGCGGTCGCTGCGCGCCATGGCCCGGCGCAGCAGCACATCTGCCTCGGCGTCGTCGATCAGGCGCGGCGCGGGAGAGCCGCCGGCGGCCAGCGCGTGCTCCATCGTCAGGCGCAGCCCGAGGGCGTGGATGGTGGAGATGTATGCGCGCTCGAGGGCCAGCGCCGCCTCTGTCAGCCCCGCGCCAAGGGCTGCCCCGCGCAGGCGTTCGCGCAATTCCGATGCGGCGGCCTCGGTGAAGGTGACGGCGAGGATGCGTTCCGGCGCGACCGTGCCGTCCTCGAGCCAGCCCTCCAGCGTGCGGCAGATCTCGAAGGTCTTGCCCGCGCCGGCGCCGGCGGGGACGATCCGGATGTCCTGTGCTTGCCCGTCCCTCATGGCGCTCCTCCCGGCACGGTATGGGCAGAGACGAGCGGCGAGGCCTCCAGCGCGTAGGCGCCGATACCGACCTTGTCGAACGCCTTCGCGTCGTCCTCGCGGTTCAGGGGAACGATCCCGCGGCGCAGACCCGCGACAATCTCGCCGAGCCGCGCCAGCGCCAGGCCCGAGACGTCGCCATCGAGGCGCTCGGCGCCGGGAATGTCACCCTGCGCGTGGACCATAAGCGTTCCGTCGCCGAGGCAGAAGTAACCGATCCCGTGCGCGGTGCGCCCCGTCGCGCCGAGCAGGTCCATGTAGAGCTGCGCCTGCAGGTCCCACCCCTCGCGCATGCGCAGACGGCGCCGCCGGCTGCCGCCCGA
>LJNT01000217.1 GCA_001314685.1 Rhodobacteraceae bacterium HLUCCA09 | reverse complement strand
AGAGATGCGCGTGCGGTGGTAATGCTGCTGGCCCGGCACGTGGTAGATGCGCCCGTTGTCCGAGATGTTGCCCTTGATGGCGCACCCCTCTGGCGCCTGCGGGTCGGGGGCGGCGCGCAGCACCTCGGGCCGCGTCGCGCCGCCCTGCCAGACACCCCGGCCGGCAAACGCCGCCGCGCGCTCGGCGGCCACGTAGTCGCGCCCGTAGCGCGGATAGGCGAAGGCTGCGCCCGAGCGCACCAGCGTCTCGGCCACGTCGCGCCCCCCGGCAAAGCACTTGGCGACGAGCCGGCCATAGCGGTCGCGGTCGCGCCCCTCGCAGCGCAGGCCGCCCTCGGCGAGGCCCCGCAGCGCCCGCGTCGCCGCCTGCCCGCATGCCCACCGCTGCCCCGCACCGTCGGCACAACGCTGCCCGGCCTCGGGCGCATCGACGGCGTGCAGGCGCACGGTCTCTCCCGCGATCTCCAGCGTGTCGCCGTCGATCACGCGCACGGCGCCCGACAGCACCTGTGCTCCGCCCGACTGGGCGGTGCCAAAAAGTATGAAAGCGGCCGCCAGCACAGCGACCACCGGATTTCCTCGCACCATGCGGGGCATGTCGGAAATCCGCGCCCGCGCTTCAATCCCGCGTCAATGAAAAGGTTAACGTGGCGTGGTTCCCCGGCGACGGCTGCTGCCGGGCCAGGCGCCGGGGCTGCGCCGGTCACCTGTCACCGCCCTCCGGCCTGCGCCAGTTCCCGCCGCTCCTCCGCCTCGGCCGCGCGCTCCTTGCCTTCGGGGCCCGCCTGCGCCTCGCGCTGGGCTGTCTCCCAGTCGGGCGCCTCCCACCAGCCCTCCTGCTCGCGCGGCAGGGGCGGCCGGCCGAGGATCAGGTCGGCCACCCTCTCACCCACCATGATCGAGGGCGCGTTGAGATTGCCGTTGGTGATCCGGGGGAAGATCGAGCTGTCGGCGACGCGCAAGCCAGCCACCCCGATCACCCGCGCCTGCGGGTCGACCACCGCCCAAGGGTCGTCCGCCGCCCCCATCCGCGCCGTGCCGCAGGGGTGATAGGCGCTTTCGGCATGCTCGCGGATCGCCGCGTCGAGGGCCGCGTCGGTCTGCGCCCCCGCCCCCGGCGAGAGTTCCGCCCCGCGGAAGGCGTCGAAGGCGGGCTGGGCCACCACCTCGCGCGCAAGCCGGATCGCGGCGCGGAAATCGCGCCAGTCCTCGTCGGCCGACATGTAGTTGAACAAGATCGAGGGCGGCGCGGCGGGCTCGGGCGCGCTCAGCCGCACCCGCCCGCGCGAGGGCGAGCGCATCGGACCCACATGCACCTGGAAGCCGTGCCCCTCCGGCGCCGCCCGCCCGTCGTAGCGCACCGCGAGCGGCAGGAAGTGGAACTGGATGTCGGGATAGCGCACGCCCGCCCGCGAGCGGATGAAGCCCGCGCTCTCGAACTGGTTCGACGCGCCGGGCCCCCGCCGGCCCACCAGCCAGCGCAGGCCGACCCAGGCCTTTCCGCCGAGCGACCAGTACCGGTAGAGAGAGACCGGCCGCGTCGCGGCGTACTGGACGTAGAGCTCGAGGTGGTCCTGCAGGTTGGCGCCCACGCCGGGCCGGTCGGCGACCACCCCGATTCCGTGCTCCGCGAGATGCGCGCCCGGCCCGATCCCCGACAGCATCAGCAGCTTCGGCGTGTTGAAGGCAGAGGCCGCCAGCACCACCTCGCGCGCCGCCGAAATCTCGCGCCCGTCCGTCAGCACCACGCCGCGCGCCCGCCCCCCGGCGATCGCCACGCGCGCGACCTCGCCCCGCACGAGCGCCACGTTGCCGCCCGCGAGCGCCGGCCGCAGGTAGGCCGAGGCCGCCGACCAGCGCCGGCCCCGCCAGATCGTCGAATCGAATGGGCCGAAGCCCTCCTGCCGCCGGCCGTTGTAGTCGCCCGTCGCGCCGTAGCCGGCCTGCACCCCCGCCTCGACGAAGGCGCGCACCAGCGGGTTGTCCCGCGCCCCCCGCGTCACGTGCAGCGGCCCCTCGCGCCCCCGGCGTGCCGGGTCGCCGCCGTGGCCGCCGTCGTGCCAGCACTCCATGCGGTTGAAATAGGGGGCGACGTCGGCCCAGCCCCAGCCTGCCGCGCCCTGACTCTCCCAGTGCTCGTAATCGAGCGGATGGCCGCGCACGTAGATCATGCCGTTGATCGACGACGAGCCACCGATCACCCGCCCCCGCGGCGCGGCGAGCCGGCGCCCGCCCAGCTGCGGCTCGGGCTCGGTCCGGTAGCCCCAGTCGTAGCGGCGCATGTTCATCGGGTAGGACAGCGCGCCCGGCATATTGACGAGCGGCCCCCAGTCGGTGCCCCCCGCCTCGACCACGATCACGCGCAGCCCCGCCTCGCCCAGCCGATACGCCAGCGCGCAGCCGGCCGAGCCTGCGCCCACGACGACGACATCCGCCTCCATCACGCCCTCCCGTCCGCCGCGCGCCGCCCGTGCCCCGACGGGACGGGCGCGCCAAGGGTCTGTTGCCTGGTGAGCCCGAGCGCCCTCGCCGGCGCGGCAGGCGCGGCACGCCGTCTGCCCGCGCACCCGCGCCGCGCGCCCGCGCGCGGCACCGGGCCCAACGCAGAGAGGCGCGCCTGCGTGCCGACCGAAGGCGGGAGCGCCACCGGTCCGGTCTCCCGCGCCAGGGATTCGGAACGGGGCTCAGAACGGGGCTGCGACATCGCCGGTCCCCACATAGACGGATTTCAGCCGGGTGTAGTGCTCGATGGCGGCGCGGCCGTTCTCGCGGCCGAAGCCCGACGCCTTCACGCCGCCGAAGGGCATCTCGACGGGCGTGAGGTTGTATTCGTTGATCCAGCAGGTGCCGGCCTCGAGCCGCGCCACCACCCGGTGCGCGCGGGCCAGATCACGGGTGAAGACGCCCGCGGCCAGCCCGAACTCGGTGGCGTTGGCGCGCGCCACCGCCTCGTCCTCGGCCTCGAAGGGCAGCACGCACATGACGGGGCCGAAGATCTCTTCGCGCGCCACGGTCATGTCGTCGGTCACGTCGGCGAAGACGGTGGGCGCGACCCACCAGCCGGGGCGGTCGAGCCGGTCGCCGCCACAGACGAGCCGCGCCCCCTCCGCCTTGCCCGCCGCGATGTAGCCCAGCACCTTGTCGAGCTGCGCCGCAGAGGTCATCGGCCCCAGCGTGGTCGCCTCGTCGAGCGGATCGCCCGGGCGGGCGGCGGCCGTCCGCTCGGCCAGCCGGGCGAGGAACGGCTCGTATACGCCGCGCTCCACGAAAACCCGGGTGCCGTTCGAGCAGACCTGCCCCGACGAGTAGAAGTTGCCGTTGATCGCCGCCGACACCGCGTTATCGAGGTCGGCATCGGCGAAGACGATCAGGGGCGACTTGCCGCCCAGCTCCATCGTCGCCTGCTTCATCCCCCGTGCCGCCGCCTCGTAGACGCGACGCCCCGTGGGCACCGAGCCCGTCAGCGAGACCTTGGCGACGCGCGCGTCCTCGACCAGTGCGGCGCCCACCGCGCCGCCGCCCTGCACGACCTGGAAGAGGCCCGCGGGCAGCCCCGCCTCGGCGTAGATCCCGGCCAGCGCCAGCGCCGAAAGGGGCGTGACCTCGGAGGGCTTGAAGACCATCGCGTTGCCGCAGGCGAGCGCGGGCGCCGATTTCCACGCCGCGATCTGGATGGGGTAGTTCCACGCCCCGATCCCGGCGCAGACCCCGAGCGGCTCGCGCCGCGTGTAGAAGAAGTCGCTCCCGAGGGGGACATGCTCGCCGCCGATGCCGGCGGCCAGCCCCGCGAACCATTCGAGCGCGTCGGCGCCCGAGGCGGCGTCGGCCACCAGCGTCTCCGACAACGGCTTGCCCGTGTCGAGCGTCTCCAGCACCGACAGATCCCGGTTGCGCGCGCGCATCAGCTCGGCCGCGCGCATCAGCACCCGCCCCCGCTCGACGCCCGGCCGCGCGGCCCAGTCGGCCTGCGCCTCGGCGGCGCCCGCGAGCGCCTCCGCCAGCACAGCGGGCGTCGCCTCGTGGAGGCGGGCGATCTCCTCGCCCGTGGCGGGGTAGAATACCGGCATCGCGGCGCCCGCGGCATCCTGTCGGTGCGCGCCATTCACCCAGTGGCTGGCGCGGGGCTGCACATCGGGGCGGTCGGTCATCGGGCGGCTCCCAGCATCAGGTCGAGATGGGCGCGCAGGGCAGCCTCGGCCTCGGCCCCCGTGGCAGGGCGGTCCGACAGCGCCGCGCGCAGGTACTGCCCGTCGATCATGGCGCCCAGCATGTCGGCCGCCGCGCCCGCGCCTGCGCCCACCAGCGGGCGCAGGCCCGCCAGCAGGTTGGAGCGCAGCCGCGCATGGTAGACACGCAGCAGGCGGCGGAACGCCGGCCGCTCGCGCGCCTGCACGTAGAAGACGAGCCACGCCGCAATCACCTCGGGCGCGAAGTTGGGCGCCGAGAACGAGGCGCCGATCACCGCGTCGAGCCGCGCGCGCGGGGTGTCCGCCCGGGCCAGCCCCGACCGCACCGCCGCGCCGTACTCCGACAGGATCGCCCGCATCGCCGCCTCGAAGAGCGCGTCCTTGCCGCCGAAGTAATGGTGTGCGAGGGGCGCCGACATGCCTGCCGTCCGCGCCACCCGCGCCATCGTCACCTCGAGCGAGCCCGCCTGCGCGACCTCGGCGATCGCCGCTTTGACGAGCGCCGCCTTGCGGATAGGCTCCATTCCGACCTTCGGCATGCGTGCCCCGCGCTCCTGTTGCGCCGAGGGGCCTAACCTGTTCTTTTTTGACTCGTCAATCAAGAACCGCACCACAGGGAGACACGAATGAAACGCCTCGCCCTTTCGACCGCCCT
>LJNT01000105.1 GCA_001314685.1 Rhodobacteraceae bacterium HLUCCA09 | reverse complement strand
CCTCCTACGCCAAGCTGCTCAAGAGCCAGATCGCCGACGTCAAGAACGTGGGCGGGCGCTGGGCGGGCTCGATCACCGCGGCCGAGTTCCTGCACCGCTTCGTGAAGGAGGGGTGCCCGTGGATCCACATCGACATCGCGGGCGTCGCCAGGCCCGCGTCCGAGCCCGATCTCGCGCCCAAGGGCGCCTCGGGCTGGGGCGTGCTGGCGCTCGATCGTCTGGTGCGCGACCGGTTCGAGGGGTAGCGGCGGCAATCGCGCGGAGGGCCGCATGGGCGACGTGCTGTTCTACCACCTCACCCGCAGCGGGCTGCCCGCCGCGCTGGGGATGCTGCTCGAAAAGTCGCTCGCCCGCGGCTGGCGCGTCGCCGTGCGGGGGACGGATCGTGCGCGGCTCGACCAGCTCGACCAGGCGCTGTGGCTCGGCCCCGAGGAGCGCTTCCTGCCGCACGGCCTGGCGGGGGGCGTTCACGACGCGCGCCAGCCGGTGCTGCTGACCGACGCCGTGGAGGCGCCCAACGCGCCCGACTGCCTGATGGCGGTCGACGGCGCCGCGGTCGCGCCGGAGGAGGTGGCGCGCTTCGCGCGCATCTGCATCCTGTTCGACGGGGCAGACGGCGCGCAGCTCGCCCATGCCCGCGGCCAGTGGAAGGCGCTGTCCGACGCGGGCGCCGACGCGCAATACTGGTCGGAGGAATCGGGGCGGTGGGAGATGAAGGCGCGCGCGGGCGGCTGATCTCCCCCGTCGCGCCGTGCCCCTAGACGCGACGACGCCCCCGCGGCGCCGCACCTGGACGCGGGTGACGCGGCGCCGCGCCGCGCTATCCTGCCCGCCGAAAGGAGGCCCGATGCAGAGCACCGCTCGCCCCACGGCCGCGCCCCGGCGCCGGGTCCGCTGGCGCGCTCCTGTCGCGCTGGCGCTGCTCGCGCTGATGGCCGCACCCTTCGCCCGCCACGCGGCCGAGCTCGGCTGGGCGGGGCTCACGCGTGACCTCTGGCCCGAAAGCCGGTTCGACCCGCCGGGCGTGGCGGTCTCGGCGGCGATATTCCTGCACATGGCCTCGGGCGCCGCGATCACCGTGCTCGCGCCGCTGCAACTCATTCCCCAGATTCGAGCCCGTGCGCCGGCACTGCACCGCTGGGCGGGGCGCGTCATCGTCTGCCTCGCGCTCGTCACCGCGGCCGCCGGCCTCGCCTGGATCGGCGCACGCGGCACGATCGGCGGGCCGGAGATGAGCGCGGCCTTCGCCCTCTACGGCGCTCTGCTCGCCCTCGCCGCGGCGCAGGCATGGCGCTTCGCGCGGGCGGGAGTCTACGGGCGGCACCGGGCCTGGGCGCTGCGCCTCTTCGTGCTCGCCATCGCCTCGTGGCTCTACCGGGTGCAGTATGGCCTCTGGTATGCGGCCACGGGCGGCCTCGCCTCGACGCCCGACTTCACCGGCGCCTTCGATCGGATTCAGGTCTGGGCCTTCTTCCTGCCCTGGCTCGCGCTGCTGGAGCTATGGCTCTGGCGCGAGCGGCGGCGGGGCGGGCACGCGGCCCCCGCCCGACCCGCCCCACTCTGACCCGCCCCATTCTGACCGGCCTCACGCGAGCCGGCCTCACTCTACCCGGCCCGCGCAGCGCGATCCTCCGCCCGCGCCTCGGCGAAGCGGGCGAGCCTGCCGAGCGCGTCCTCGAGCACATCGTCGGGGGCTGTGAGCGCGATCCGCACATGCCCCGCCGCTGCCCGGCCGAAGCTCTCGCCCGGCATCACCGCGATCCGTTCCGCCTCGAGCAGCGCCTCGGCGAAGGCGACGCCCGACAGGCCGGTGGGGCGACTGTCGACGAAGGCATACATCGCGCCCTGCATCGGCAGAAGGCGCAGGGCCGGGCAGGGGCCGAGCGCCGCCTGCACCAGCGCCCGCCGCCGCCGGTAGGGCGCGGCGACGCGCGCCTCGAGCGCGTCTCCGCCCTCGGCGAGCGCCCAGAGCGCGGCCTGCTGGATGTAGGCCGGCACGCCGTAGGTGGTGTGCGTGGCGAGATCGGCCAGCGCCGCGACGGCCCGCTCCGGCCCCACGACCCAGCCGATCCGGCTGCCGGTCATGGCGTGCGACTTCGACATCGAGCCCACGACGAGGGTGCGGCGGCCCATGCCGGGCAGGGCGCGCGGCGAGATGTGCACCCCCTCCCAGACCTGCGCCTCGTAGACCTCGTCGGAGATGAGCCACAGCCCGGCCTCGGCGCAGGCCGCCGCGACCCCCTCGATCGTGGCGCGGGGCCAGACCTGGCCGGTCGGGTTGCCCGGCGAGTTGACAAGCAGGCTGCCGGCGCCCTCGGCGCGGGCCGCCTCCACGATGCGGGCGGGGTCGGGGGCGAAGCCCGCCTCAGCCCGCCCGGCGAGCGTCACCGGGCGGCCGCCCGCGGCGCGCACCGTGCCGGGATAGGTCGCGTAGTGGGGGTCGACGATCAGCCCCGCCTGCCCGGGCTCGAGCGCCGCGAGATGGGCCGCGAACAGGCCGGCCTGCCCCCCGGGCACGATCAGCACGTTGTCCCGCCCCGTCGGCACGCCGCTGCGCTGCGCCACGCGGGCGGCCACCGCCTCGCGCAATTCGGGCAGGCCGGCGACGGGGGCGTAGCCGGTGGCGCCCGCGCGCGCGGCGCGGTCCATCGCGTCGAGAATGGCGGGGTCGGTGCGCGCGTCGGGCTCGCCCACCGTGAGCGGCACGACCGCCTCGCCCGCCGCGGCCAGCGCTTGCGCCCGGTAGTGGACGTGCCAGCCGTCGTCTCCGCCCGGCAGGAGGTGGGCCAGTCTGCGGGAGATCTGCATGCGGCCCACAGGGCACGGGCGGCGCAGGCTGTCAATCGGGCGGGCGCTGCGCCTCGGCCGCGCGGTGGAAGACAGCAAGGCACCGTGCATGTTCGGGACAGAAAGACGGCGCAGGCTCGCGCCTTGTGCGGCCAGGAGGCGCGAAACCGGGGTGCGCGCCCGCGCCAGACCCGGCGGCGGAGAGGACGCTGGCGGGCGCGTGCTTCCGGGCTTGGCGCGGCGTGCGATTCGCGGTAGACGGCGGGCCATGACGGGTCGCATCTGCCTCATCATCGGCACCTGCATTACCGGCTGACAGCGTCAGGCGGGCCGGCCCTCGTATCCCCTCCTCGAGACCCAGACCCGCCGCGGCGCCCGCAAGGACGCGACACGCGAGGAGGAAAGGCATGGCCGATATCCGTCTGAGAGACAGCAGGACACGCCGCGAGGTGTCGCTGGAGCCGACCGTGGTGCCGGGAAAGGTGAGCCTCTACGTCTGCGGGCCCACCGTCTACGACCGGGCGCACCTGGGCAACGCGCGGCCCGCCATCGTCTTCGACGTGCTGTTCCGCCTGCTGCGTCACGCCTACGGCGCGGGCAACGTCACCTACGTGCGCAACATCACCGACGTCGACGACAAGATCAACGCGCGGGCCGCCGAGACGGGCCGGCCCATCGCCGACATCACCGCCGAGACGACGCGCTGGTTCCACGAGGACATGGCCGCGCTCGGCGTTCTGCCGCCGACCCACGAGCCGCGCGCCACGGCCCATATCGGGCAGATGGTGGCGATGATCGAGCGGCTGATCGCGCGCGGCCATGCCTACGAGGCCGAGGGGCACGTGCTGTTCTCGGTGGCGAGCTATTCCGACTACGGCGCGCTGTCGGGCCGGTCGGTCGACGACATGATCGCCGGCGCGCGGGTCGAGGTGGCCCCCTACAAGCGCGACCCGATGGATTTCGTGCTGTGGAAGCCCTCGGCCGATGAGGA
The DNA here is from genome assembly GCA_001314685.1 of Rhodobacteraceae bacterium HLUCCA09. Taxonomy (GTDB): domain Bacteria; phylum Pseudomonadota; class Alphaproteobacteria; order Rhodobacterales; family Rhodobacteraceae; genus HLUCCA09. The sequence continues at coordinate 1,098 of LJNT01000105.1, read as the reverse complement.
GCCGGGATGGGACAGCCCCTGGGGCCGCGGCCGGCCCGGCTGGCACATCGAGTGCTCGGCGATGTCCCACGCGCTGCTGGGCGAGAGCTTCGACATCCACGGCGGCGGCAACGACCTGATGTTCCCGCACCACGAGAACGAACTGGCGCAATCGTCCTGCGCGCATCCCGGCGGCGGCTTCGCCCGGATCTGGATGCACAACGAGATGCTGCAGGTCGAGGGCAGGAAGATGTCGAAGTCGCTCGGCAACTTCTTCACCGTGCGCGACCTGCTCGACCGGGGCATTCCCGGCGAGGTGATCCGGTTCGTCTTTCTGTCGACGCACTATCGCAAGCCGATGGACTGGACGGACGAGAAGGCGCGGCAGGCAGAGACCACCCTGCGCAAATGGCGCGCGCTGACCGAGGGGGTGCCGCCGGGCGAGGTGCACCCCGAAGTCGCGCAGGCGCTGGCGGACGATCTGAACACGCCGCGGGCGCTGGCGGAGCTGCACCGGCTGGCGAACGAAGGCGACAGCACGGCGCTGCGCGCCTCCGCCGAGCTCATGGGCCTGCTCACCGACGACCTGGGCGGCTGGACCGAGGCGGGCCCGGCCAGCGGGGCCGACATGACCTTCCTCGTCGAGCTGACGGACCTGCTCGGCGCGGCGCGCGAGGCGGCGAAGGCGAGCGGGGATTTCACCGAGGTCGACCGGCTGAAGGCTACGCTGAAGGCGGCGGGGGTCGAGGTGCGTATGTCGAAGGAGGGGATCGACCTGGTGCCCGGCGCCGATTTCGACAGCGAGCGGCTGTGGGCGCTCGCTGTCGAGCCGGAGGCCGGGCGGTGACCCTCGCGGCGCGCCGACGGATGGCGCGGGAGTGGGGGCCAGCCCCCACACCCCCGGAGTATTTCGGCCAGGATGATGGGGCGGGGGCAGGGCATGGGCGGTGACGGAAGCCGAGCCGGGGGCGGCGCGCGCGAGCGGCTCTGGATTTACGACACGACGCTGCGCGACGGGCAGCAGACACAGGGCGTGCAGTTCTCGCTCGACGAGAAGCGGCGGATCGCGGAGCTGCTCGACGGGCTGGGGGTGGATTACGTCGAGGGCGGCTGGCCGGG
>LJNT01000027.1 GCA_001314685.1 Rhodobacteraceae bacterium HLUCCA09 | reverse complement strand
GTCGAGCCCGCCCTGGTGCTCCGGTCGTCCGTCATGGCTCCTCCTCTCCGGAGCCGCATAAGCCCAAATCACTGTCTCACCAAACCGTACACCGGGGGAACCTGCCCCACGATCGGGAAGGCGCGGCGCACGAATGTGGCGAGGCCCCATTGCGAGGGGACCGCGCGGTTCCCGTCCCAGAGAACGCCCTGCGCCGCCGGGCAGAAGACGGCGGCGTGGTCCGGCAGCGTCCGCGACACATCGCGGAACAGGTTGGGGCGCTGAGGAAGAACATGATCGCCGTCGCGATAGGTGAGGCAATCCTTGTCCGTCGAGGGCGTATGGATCACCTCCTGCAGGCACAGGACGTCGGGTGTCTCGGCGGCGAGATACGCCAGAAGGTCTTCGTGCAGCGTGCCGCCCCAGGCGTTCAGGCAAATCAGCTTCATTCCCGGCCTCCCTCCATGCCGCTCACCGGTCGGCCAGGGCCAGACGCAGGCCGAGGAGCGTGAACGCGCCCGCGAAGGTCAGGCGCATCCAGCGCATCGCGGCCGGCCGGGCGAGGATCCGCGTCCGGACGGCGCCCGCGAAGGCGCCATAAAGGGCGAAGGTCGCGAAGGTCATGGCCATGAAGACGCCGGCGAGCCAGATCATGCGCAAGGTCGCGTCCTCCGCCGCCGCAGGGACGAACTGCGGCAGGAAGGCGAGGAAGAAGACCGAGAGCTTCGGGTTCAGCACATTGAGGAGGACGCCGTCCCGGATCAGGCGGAGCGGGGCTGCGGGCTCGGATCGTTCGCGCACGCCGAGCGCGCCCGTGCCGCGCCAGACGCGCCACGCCATGAACAGAAGGTAGAGCACGCCCGCGATCTTCAGCGCGTTGAAGGCGACCGCGCTGGTGTGCAGGAGCGCGGCCAGCCCGAGGATCGAGGCCGCCAGATGCGGCAGGATCCCGAGCGTGCAGCCGAAGGCCGCGATCAGCCCCGCGCGCAGGCCTTGGCCGAGCGAGACCGCGAGCGTGTAGATCACGCCCGTTCCCGGCATGAGGCAGACGATGGCCGAGGTGGCGAGGAACTCCCAGCTCACGCGCCTGCCCCCTCTCGAACAGGAACGGACCGGAACGGCCGAGTTCCACCGACAGGACATGCGCGGTGGCGAGCGTCGCGTGACCGCAGAAGGCGACCTCGTGCACCGGGCTGAACCACCGGAGTTGGGCCGTCCCGTCGCCCTCGATCAGGAACGCGGTCTCGGAGAGATTCATCTCCGAGGCAATCGCCTGCATCGCGGCGTCGGTCAGACCGGAAGCGTCCGGAACCACGGCGGCCGGGTTGCCGGTGAACGGCGCTTCCGCGAAGGCGTCGACCACGAAGATGCGCGTCATGGCCGTCTCCGGACGTCACGCCACGACGAGGCCAGCCGGTACCAGCGCGCCATCACACCAGCCCGCCTTGCGCGAACTTCGCGCGGGCCGCGGCGATCGAGGCGGGCTCGGGCACATCGCCCGTATGCGCGTCGGGCGTTGCCGGGGCCAGCGTCGCGGTGAGGGGCACGACCCCGCCCCAGCCGCCGGCGTCGAGATCCTCGGTATCGTCGACGGGCGGGCCCTCCCGCCGCTTCATTGTGATCTCCTCGATGTCGAGCGCGATGACGCGGGTCGCCTTCATCTCCTGCGCCGTCATACCCCGAACTTCCGCACTGCGGCCCGGGAGCAGATGATCCACGATCGCGTCGAGCGCACGCGCGGCCTCGACGCCTTCCACGAGCCGGCCGGTCCCGTGCACCGTCACGCCGGTGTAATTCATCGAGTGATGGAAGCCCGAACGCGCCACGACCAGACCGTCGAGCCGCGTCGCGGTCAGGCACAGGGGTATGCCATCGGTGTCGCGCACGATCCGGGTTTTGGAGTGGCCGTGGATGTAGAGCGTGTCGCCGATCCGCGCATGGACCATGGGCAGCGTCATCGGCCGGCCCTCGGCGATGAAGGCGACGTAGGCCAGCAGACAGGTGTCCAGAAGCGCGTAGGCCTCCGCACGATCCTCGACCGCGCGCCTGGCGTTGCGGATGCGGGCATAGGCGGGGCGGTCGTCGACGGCTCTGCGCGGCATGGGAGGATCTCGGCTGTTGCGGTCTTCAGTGGCCCCCTCGATAATCAGGAACGCACCTTGACCAAAGGTCCAGTTGATGCTGATCTGATGGAACCACTTGCCCTCGCCGCTCTCGTCTCGGTGGACCGGAGCCGTCCCGCGCCGCTCTCCGAGCAGCTTTATCGCGGCCTGCGCGACGCGATCCGCGCAGGCCGTGTGACCCCCGGCACGCGGCTGCCATCGTCCCGCGCCGCGGCGGCGGCCCTGGATGTGAGCCGGAACACGGTGGTCGCGGCCTACGATCTTCTCCGCGCGGAGGGGGTGATGGAGGCCCGGCAGGGCGCGGCGCCGCGCGTGCTCGACGTCGCGCCCGGCGGCGCATCCCGGCCAGCGCAGGCGCGTTCCGTCTCGCTGGGCCCGCGCGGGGCCGCGGTCTCGCGACCCGCGCGGGCCAACCTCTACGCCGCGCCCTCAGGCTGGTTCATGCCCGGCGCGCCGGACGAACGCCTGTTTCCCCGCGCCGCCTGGGCGCGCGCGCTTCGAAAGGCGGCGCTGCGGCCGCACGGGCCGGCCTCCGGCTACGCGGACTTCGCCGGCGGCCGTTCCCTGCGGACGGCCCTGGCGGCGCGGCTCGCGGCCGATCGCGGTCTCGTTGTCTCGGCGGACCAGATCCTCGTCGTCTCGAGCGCCCAGGCGGCCTTTACCCTGCTGGCGCAGGTGCTGGCCGAGCCGGGCGACCGCGCGCTCGTGGAATCGCCAGGATACGCCGGGGCACGGGCGGCCTTCGCGGCGGCGGGGCTCGTGGTGGCGGCGCTGCCTGTGGACGAGGCCGGCGCCGATATCGGGCGCGCGAACGGCCCCGCGCGCCTCGCCTACGTCACGCCGTCGAACCAGTATCCTATGGGCCTTCGGATGGCGCTCCACCGACGCGAGGCGCTGGCCGATTGGGCCCGGCGCTCGGGCGCATGGATCATCGAGGACGATTACGACGGCGAGTTTCACTGGCGCGGGCGGGCGGTGGCGACGCTGCAATCGATCGCGCCGGACGTGACGCTCTATGTCGGTTCGGCGGCCAAGAGCCTGATGCCCGCGCTCCGGCTCGGCTGGATCGCGGCGCCCGAGCCGCTGATGACGCCCCTGCGCGAGGGCGTGCGCAATCTCGGGCTGGGCGCGAACCTGCACGCGCAGGCGGCCTTCGAGGCCTTCTTGGAAGACGGCGCCTGGCGCGCGCATATCCGCCGCATCGCGACCACCTACGAAGCCCGCGGCCGGTTGCTCGCGGACGCGCTGGAGGACCGGTTCGGGGCGCAGTTCAGGATCTCGCGACCGGATGGCGGGTTGCAGCTCGTCGCGCGCCTCGCCGATCACGAGACGGAGGGCCGGGCCATCGACGCGCTCGGCGAGGCCGGCTTCGCGGTCGCCGCGCTTTCGCGCTACGGCTGCGGCGGGCCCGGACCGCCCGGCCTCGTCATCGGCTTCGCCGATGCCGCGCCAGCCCTCGTCACCCGGTTCTGTGCGGTTATCGCGCGCGCTATCCCCGAAGATCTGCGGGCGCGCCGCGCCGTTCGTGCCGGAGGAGGCCCATGATACCCGTGTCGCAGCACGCGGCGCCCAACCCTGACGGAGGCGCGCCGCAGCCCCTCACGAACGAGACCGAGCGCATCGCAAATCCGTATCGCCGGCGCATTCCAGTCATAGACGTTCCATTCGACGCGGACGACGTGCGGCGACCGAAACGCTTCATCTACGATGCGGCGCACCAGTGCCTCGGCCAGGCCCCGCCCGCGCGCCGCAGGCGCCAAGGCCACCCGGGAGAGCAATGCATTCCCGTTCCGCCAATGATAGACCAGCTGCGCTTGGCCGACGACCTCCGACTTGTTCGCCGCAATCCAGCGCATCTGCGGCGCGGCGGGACGTGGTCGCCCTCGGTCAGCTTGGCTCGGTACCGTTCATTGGAAAGCGGGAATAACACGTTTGGTCCGCCTCATTGGACAACCTCAGCTACCGTCGCGAACCAGGAGGTCAGGATCAGGAAGCGTTCCGTGTCGAAATCAATCAGGCGCATGGGCGCCGATACGGCACATGGAGGGGCGGCGACACGATACGTGCCGCATGACGCAGCGTCCGACAAGCCCCCGCACGAGGGAAAGCCTGGGAAGGGTACGACCTCAATCCAGACATCGCCTCGGGTCAAGACACGCGCCCGAAGAGGCCGGCGAGCCAGTCATGGACCGCGCGGACGGCGGAGGTCTCGCCGGTCTCCGGGTGACGGATCGCCCAGATCTCGCGCGTCAGGACGGGCGCGCCCGCCTGCACGATCCCGGGCACGAATCCGGCCAAGGCGACGGGCAGGACCGCGCGCCCCGCCCCGCGGGCCACAGCAAGGGCCATCGCCATCGGGTCGTTGGAGCGGAGGACCGGCGTGCGTCCCTCAAGCGCCTGTTCCACGTGGGTCGCCTCCGGCACGTGGCGGAACCGCTCGGGATAGGCGATCCAGCCGGGATCGGCGGAGGGCGACGCCGGCTCGAAGACCGCGTAGTCGGCCAAGCCCAGCTTCCGGACCAGAAGCGTTTCGGCGAGGTCCGCCGGGCTGCCCAGCCGAACGGCGATGTCCGCCTCCCATGCCTCGAGCCGTACGTTGGCAGGCTCTGTCTCGACCTCGAGGCAGAGGTCGGGCGCCCGCTCCCGAAGTACACCGACTGCCGGACAGATTACGCAGCGCGCCAGCGTCGGCGGCGCACTCAGCCGAACCGTGCCCTGTGGCGTGTCCCTGAGCGTCGCGACCGTGGTGCGGAGCGCGCGCGCCTCCCGCTCCATGCCCCGCGCGTGGTCGAGCAGCCGCCGGCCCTCGCCCGTCAGACCCAAGGCGCCATGGGTGCGGACGAAAAGCGAAAGCCCGAGCGCGTGTTCGAGCGCCTTCATCCGCCGGCTGGCCGTCGT
>LJNT01000111.1 GCA_001314685.1 Rhodobacteraceae bacterium HLUCCA09 | reverse complement strand
TACACGCCTCTCGCCCACCTGCCGCCCCAAGCCATTGATCCGATTGAGCCCGGCGACCCCAATCAACCCAGATCACGCCCGGTTCTGTCGAACTTCGGTTGCCAGGATGATGGGGGCGGGGCGGCGCTCGACCCCGGGCGGCAGGCCGGGGGCGACAATCTGCCGAGATGAGGGGCGGGCGGCATCTGTCGCAGGGAAAGCGGCACCAGGGGCGGTGGCGCGGCAGCCGGTCGGGCGCAGGCCGGCGCCGGTGCCGCCCGGCGGGCTATCGCTCTGACGAACGCCATCGCCTTGCGGAACGGCATCTCGCGCAACCGCTCGCCCGTGGCGGCGAAGACCGCCGCCGACAGAGCCGGCGCGCGAACATGGAGGCGCGGGGCCTGTCCGGTCCGCATCGCGGGATAGCTGTCGTGGTTCACCTGCTGCGTGGGCTGGCGGGAGACCGGGCGGAAAAGCCGCTCGTCCGGTTCGGCACCCGGGCCGGAATCGGGCGGCCCGGCGCCGCGGCCTGTCCTTGCGTCACCTCAGCCGAGGTCGGGCCCGGCCGGCCCGTCCTCCGCACGGCGCAACAGTCCGCCCTCGAGTACCTCGACCGGCTCGGGGTCGGAAATGGCGCCGACGAAGGGGCCGCCCTCGCGGTCGAACCAGCGGAAGCCGAGCAGGCGCAGGCCGGCCTCCGTCTCGACGATCCGGGCAGCGTAGCGGCGGGGAAAGGGCGCCGCGTCGAGAAGCGGCCCCGGCGCGATGGTCCAGGGGCCACGCGGGTCGTCGGCCAGCAGGTAATGCGTGCCGGTCCGGGCGATTCCGAGCGCGTCCCGCGATTCCTGCGACCAGTACGGCGCGCCGGTGCAGAACAGGCAGACCCATCGCCCGCCCGCTTCGAAGACCTGCGGCACCTCCAGTTCGCCGAACCCCCCGGTGAACACGGGCGGCTCCAGCCGCCATGCCAACAGGTCGGGCGAGGTGGCGAGCCCGATGGCGCCCGCAGAGCGCGTGTCGGCCACGTCTCCCCGCCGCGCGGTAAAGAACATCAGCCAGCCCGCGCCGCGCGGGTCGCCCATCACCCAGGGGTCGCGGAAGGCGCGGTCGTGCCAGCGCGCCGGGTCGTGCTCCTCGTAGGGCGGGCCGATATCGAGCGCGGGGCCGTCGCCGACCCGCTCCCACGCGTGCAGGTCGTCGCTGACGGCGTGGCCGATCCGCTGCTTCAGGCACCGCTCGGCCCGGCTCGTGCCAGTGTAGAACAGATGCCACCGCCCGTCGTCGCCCCGCACGACCGAGCCCGTCCACGTGGTGCCGTCGTCCCACGCCGGCCCCTCGGCAGGCCGGAAGCAGGTGCCGAGGCTCGTCCACTCCACGAGGTCGGGGCTGGTGGCGTGGTGGATCGAGACGTTCCAGTGCCGCTGCTCGGGGTCGCCGATCGCCTTCGGCGCCTCGAGGAAGTAGCCGTGCCAGAGATCGCCGTCGCGGACGTACCACGAATCCCACAGCCACCGGTCGGCAAGCGTGAAGGTCATCGGCGGCGGCGGTGTGGCGCAGGGGCGCCGAGGTAGTTTGTGGGGAGCATGACATCCTCGATCGTGCAGGGGCCACACTGCACAGCCGCCCGGCGCGCTTCAACCCGGGCGCGTCGACCCGTGCGCAGCGGCCATCGCCCGTGAGCGCCCCCTGCCCCCCTCGCCACCGACGACACGGTGTCCGGGCAGGGCCGCAGGCCGGGCGCCGCAGGGGGGCGGCCTCGGCCGCCCTCCCCGCGCCGCCCCGCGCGCGAGGCGCACCCGCCGAGCGCCGAGCCGGCCCTGCCGCCACCGGCCCGGATGCGCCGGCGACGCGACCGTCTGGGGATGAGGCCGGCACCGGCGTCTCCGGCCCCTCGGGGCAGGAATGGGCGGCCGGGCGCCATGCCGCGCCGCGCGGCCGACGCGCCCGCCGTCAGGCGCGCACGACCGTCCCCGCATCCCCGAGGCGGGCGAAGACGTGGGCGGCGATGGCGGTGTCCTGCGCGCCCGTCCCGGTCAGGTCGCAGATGGTGATCTGGCCGCCATAGGTCCGCCCCGGTCGCGCGCCGGTGACGATCTCGCCCAGCTCCACCGGCCGCTCCGGGGCCGCGCCCGCCGCACGGGCCGCGCGCAGCTCGCCCATCGCCTCGGCCTGCGCCAGCCGGTCGGCCACGTAGAGGTCGGCGCGGGCGAGCGCGAGCGGGTCGAGTTCGCCCTTCCCCGCCTGGTCGGACCCCATCGCCGTGACGTGCAGACCCGGATGCAGCCACTCGGCCCGCAGGACCGGCTCGCGCGCCGGAGTGGCGGTTACGACGAGGTCGGCCGCGCGCACCGCCTCGGCCGCGTCCGCCACTACCCGCGCCTCGACGCCGAGCGCCGTGCCGAGTTCTTCCGCACAGGCCCGCGCCTTCGCCGCGTCGCGCCCCCAGACGAGGAGCCGCGCGAACGGCCGCACGAGATGCGCCGCCCGCATCTGCAGCCGCGCCTGCACGCCGGTGCCGAGCACGGCCGCCGTCTCCACGCGCGCGGGCGCGAGGTGGCGCGCGGCGACGGCGCCGGCGGCGGCCGTGCGCAGGTCGGTCAGCCAACCGTTGTCGAGAAACACCGCCTCGACCAGCCCCGTCTTCGCCGACATCAGGATCATCAGCCCGGTCAGCGAGGGCAACCCGAGCTTGGGGTTGTCGAAGAACCCCGGCGAGACCTTCAGCGCGAAGCTGTCGAGGCCGGGAATCCAGGCCGTCTTGACGTCGACCTCGCCGTTCGCCGCGGCGAGCTCCATCGACAGGACCGGCGGCATTACCACGTCGCCACGGGCCAGCGCGGCGAAGGCGCCCTCGATCACGTCGACCGTCTCGAGGTCGAGCGCGACCGCTCCGCGCAGGTCGGCCTCCGTCACGATGCGGATGTCGTGTCCCATGCGCGCCCCCTCACCACATGCTCTCCCAGCGTCACGTCCTGCCCCGTTACGACGCGGGTGAATACCCCCATGTCGACGTTCCGCCCCGTGACGATCGTCGCGATCGGCCCCGCGAGGCCGGTGAGCCGCCCCGACATGAGCGCCGCCGCTCCCACCGCGCAGGCGCCCTCGGCGACCAGCCGGTCCTCCCAGTAGAGCGCCTGCATGCCGCGATAGATGTCGTCCTCGCTCACCAGCACCGTCCCGTCGAGCAGGTCGCGGCAGAGCGCGAAGCTGTGGCGGTTGTCGCGGCCGATCCCGCCGCCGAGCGAATCGGCGAGGCTCGCCACCTCCTCCACCGGCACGGGTCGGCCGGCGCGAAGGGCGGCGTGCATCGCCGCGCCCCGCTCCATCGTCAGCCCGATCACCCGGATGGCGGGGTCGATGGCCCTGGCCGCCACCGCGATGCCGGCGGCCAGCCCGCCCCCCGACAGCGGGACGAGCAGCGTCCGCAGATCGGGCCGCGCCTCGAGCAGCTCGAGTCCGATCGTCCCCTGCCCAGCGATCACCGCCGGATCGTCGAAGGGCGGGATCTCCACCAGCCCCTCCCCGGCCGCCAGGCCCGTCGCCTCCTTCTGCGCGTCGTCCTGGCTGCGGCCGACGATGCGCACCTCCGCCCCGAGCGCCCGGATGCCCGCCACCTTCACCTCCGGCACGAGGGCCGAGAGGCACACGACCGCCCGCAGCCCCCGCGCCCGCGCCGCCCAGGCCACCGCCCGCCCGTGATTGCCGGTCGAGCAGCAGACGACGCCCGGCGCGTCCGCCCGCAGCGACCAAACGGCATTGAGCGCTCCCCGCAGCTTGAACGCGCCCATCGGCTGCATCGATTCGAGCTTCAGCAGCACCTCGCCCCGCGCGATGCACGACAGGAACGGCGAGGGCACGAGCGGCGTGCCGTCCGCCACGCCCCGGATCACGGCACGCGCCGCGAGCACGTCCGACAGAACCACCGACCGGTCCGTGCGCACCTCCGAGGCGCCGCCTCGCGCTGTCCGTTCAGATCCTGCGCCCATGCCTCGCCCGTAGCTGTCCCCTGCCCCTAGCACCCCGCCGCGTCATGCAGCGTCCCGTCACGTCCCGGCGCGGCGAGGCCCGGCCCGGCAAAGCCACGCGCGGCCCCGCCAGGCGTGACCCATTGGACCACGCCCGACGCCCCCGATCCACACCCGGGCCACGCCGCCCCCGTCCCTCGTGCCGCCCCCCTCTTCTTCTTGCTCGAAATATCACGGGGGAGTCGGCCCCGGGGGGCCGGACCAGGGGCAGCGCCCCAGCCGTTCTGATTCGTGTGTTCGCGCGCAACTGATCTTTACAGCGCAGACCACCTAAGGTCTTGATCTCAGGCGCGATGAGTCAAGCCAGCACAGCGTCGACATCCTCGAAAATTCTTCGAGACCTGACCGGCTCCCGCGAACGGTGGGCGGCTTCACCGTGAACACCTGCCGTAACAGTTGGTGCCCGTCCTTCGCCCAGCCTCCGATACTTCCATTGCCCAGCGGGCCTCCCGCTTCGGCAACATTGAGCGGCAAAGAAGCAAAACACGCACTCGTCTGCGCGACCTGCTCGGGCGCCTTCAACATCAAGTCCAACGCCGCAATACTGGAAGAATACATGCGCTTGGGCCGCCTATATAGGGGAACAAAGCGTGAATACTGCCCAAATGTTGCGTGCATGAACCACCGCGTTCCCCGGTCTTTGTCACCTTCGTCCTATGCGGAACACGGGAAGACGCCGACCGGGCAGCAGCGATACCGGTGCAAGGCGTGCAGGCGAACCTTCTCGACGGCACATCCCCTCGCGAAGCAAGTCGAAACGACAGAGACCACGCTCATCTTCGAGCTTCTTGTGAACAATGTCCCGTTCCGTCGGATCTTGCAGGTCACCGGCATTTCTGCCGACCGCCTCTACCGGCGGATCGAGTTTCTGGCCGATCAGTGTCGGCTCTTCTCCGCCCACCGCAAGCGCCGGCTTTACAAAGCCTTCGCCGGCCGGAACCGCGTCATTGCAACAGATATCCAGCCCGTATTATTCATCGAAATCGGGGAGGGCGGCTGGCGTGCCCGCGAAAGCTCTGTAGAATCAAGCTCCTACACAAGGTCCGAGAGCAGCCCCCGG
>LJNT01000137.1 GCA_001314685.1 Rhodobacteraceae bacterium HLUCCA09 | reverse complement strand
ACAAGCGGGTGCGCGACGATCGCGGCCCGGACGCGCCGCTCGTCCTCGCGCATTGCTGGGCGCATGGCCGGCGCCAGCTCCGCGAGATCTTCGACCGCGACGCATCGCCCATCGCCGAGGAGGGGCTGCGCCGGATCGCCGAACTCTACGCCATCGAGGCAGCCCTGAAGGGCAGCCCGCCCGAGCAGCGCCGCGCCGTGCGCCAGGCGCGATCGGCACCGCTGGTGGAGGACTTCGGGGCGTGGCTGGCCCGCGTCCGCGCGAGAACCTCCGCCAAATCGCGCCTCGGTCAGAAGCTCGCCTACTTCGCCAACCGCTGGGATGGCCTCTGCGTCTTCCTCGACGACGGCCGCGTCGAGATCGACAGCAACGCCGTCGAAAACACGATCCGCCCCCTCAGCCTGCAGCGGAAGAACGCCCTCTTCGCCGGCCACGACGAGGGCGCACACGGCTGGGCGCGGATCGCCTCGCTCATCGAGACCTGCAAGCTGAACAGCGTCGACCCGCTCGCCTACCTGACCGCCACCCTCGAGCCGATCGCCGCCGGCCACCCCACGAACCGGATCGACGACCTCATGCCGTGGGCCTTCTCGCCAGCGTCAAGCTGATCGGACAAGGGCCGCCAGCCGCCGCTTACGGACGTCCTGGCTCTTCGCCGGTTCCGAGCGCGGCGGGCACCGCGCCGCCGTCATGTACACCCTGATCGGAACGGCCAAGCTGAACGGCATCGACTCGCAGGCATGGCCCGCCGACGTCATCGCCCGCATCTCCGACATGCCCGTATCACGCCTGCCGGAACTGCTCCCGTAGAACCGGGTCGCCACCGAAGCCAGCGTCAAGGCTGCATGACCGCGACCCTCTGCGGAGGCTTACCGTCCTGCTTCTTCTTGCTCCAAATATCCCGGGGTCCGGGGCAGCGCCCCGGTCCCGCGCTTTCGGCCAGACCGACGGCGGCGGGATCAGCGCTCCGGCAGCAGCCCGCGCGGGCTGAAGCGCAGCACCAGAAGCAGCACGAGGCCCATCGTGAACAGGCGCATGTACTGCACCGAATCGAGCAGATGCGCCTTGAGCCCCGAGCCGTCGGGCAGGGGCGCGGTGACGATGCCCATCAGGCCCTGGCCCAGCGGCTCGACCATCACCCAAAGCCACCAGATCAGGAAGCCTCCAAGCACCGCGCCGAGGTTGTTGCCCGAGCCGCCGACGATCACCATCACCCAGACGAGGAAGGTGAAGCGCAGGGGCTGGTAGGACCCGGGGGTGAGCTGGCCGTCGAGCGTCGTCATCATCGCGCCGGCCAGCCCGCAGACCGCCGAGCCCAGGATGAAGATCTGCAGGTGGCGGCGCGTCACGTCCTTGCCCATCGCCTCGGCCGCGGTCTCGTTGTCGCGGATGGCACGCATCATCCGCCCCCAGGGCGAGTTGAGCGCGGCCTGTGCCGCGACGACGAGAAGCGCGAGGACCAGCGCGAATAGGCCCGCATAGGCGAGCTTGACGGCGATCGACGAGGCGATCACCGGGTCGAATCCCCAGGCCGAGACGCGCTCGACGAAGGCCGGGTTCCGCTGCAGGTCGACCTCGTAGGGCACGGGGCGCGGCAGGCCCGAGACGTTCTTGACCCCGCGCGCGAGCCAGTCCTCGTTCTTGAGCATGGCGATGATGATCTCGGCGATGCCGAGCGTGGCGATGGCCAGATAGTCCGAGCGCAGCCCCAGCGCCGTCTTGCCCACCACCCAGGCCGCGCCGGCGGCGATCAGTCCGCCCACGGGCCAGGCCAGCACGATGGGCAGGCCGAGGCCGCCGAGATAGCCGGCCTGCGCCGGGTTGACCGCCTCGATCGCGTCGCGTGCCGGATCGAACAGGCTGCGGTAAACCACGAAGCCGCCGACCAGCACCGCCGCGACCGCAAGCACGCGCAGCTTTCCCCGAGGCATCCGCTTCTGCACGAGAATGGCGGCCGCCACCGTCGCCGCACCCGACAGGAGCGCGAGCAGCATGCGCGGGCCGCCCGCCTCCCACGCGCCGGGGACGGGCGGCATCGAGACGAGCACCGCCGCCAGCCCCCCCAGCGCGACGAAGCCCATCACGCCGATGTTGAACAGCCCCGCATAGCCCCACTGCATGTTGACGCCGAGCGCCATGATCGCGCTGACCAGCCCCATGTTGAAGATGGCAAGCGTCGTGTTCCACGACTGCGTCATGCCCGTGCCGACGAACAGCACCGCCACCAGCCCGAAGAGCAGCACCGTGCGCCCCGGCCCCTCGGCCAGCAGCCCCTGCGCCGGCCGCCCCGCAGAGCCCCCGCCCATGCGTGCCTCGCTCATACCGCTTTCCCCCGGAAGAGGCCCGTGGGCCTGTAGATCAGCACGATCACGAGGATCGCGAAGGACACCGCGAACTTGTAGTCGGTCGACAGCAGCTGCAGCAGGCCGTCGGGGCTCCAGTCCGCAGGCCCGAGATAGCTCACCACCTTGCGGAAGGCGTAGGTCACCGTCACCTCGGAAAAGGCGATGACAAAGCCGCCGGCGATGGCGCCGAGCGGGTTGCCCAGCCCCCCCACCACGGCGGCCGCGAAGATCGGCAGCAACAGCTGGAAATAGGTGAACGGCATGAACGACTTGTCGAGGCCGTAGAGCACCCCCGCCGTCGTCGCCAGCGCCGCCGTGATCAGCCATGCGACCGTGACCACCCGCTCGGGGTTGATGCCCGACAGCAGCGCCAGGTCCTCGTTGTCGGAAAAGGCGCGCATCGACTTGCCCGTGCGCGTGCGGTTGAGAAACCAGAACAGCAGCGCCACCGCCACCGCCGCGACCACGATGGTGATGCCCTGGCTGGTGCGGAAGGCCAGCCCCTCGTCGAGCCCGGTCATCTCGCGGAACGTGCGGGCCGAGATGATGAAGCGTTCGCCGTCGGCAAAGCGCTGGTCGTCGGTGCCGATGATGAAGCGCACCACGCCGTTGGTGACGAACATCACCCCCATCGAGACGATCACCAGGATCACCGGCGCCGCCTTCTGCGCCCGGTAGAAGCGATAGACGACGCGGTCGGTGGCCAGCAGCCACAGGGCGCAGGCGGCGATGCCCACGGGCAGGGCGAGCAGCGCCGTGGGCAGAGGCCCGAGGCCACTCATCCCCATGCCCTGCAGGCCCCAGGTCACGAGTATCGTCACCATCGTGCCGAAGGCCATCGTGTCGCCATGGGCGATGTTGGAGAATCGCAGGATGCCGTAGATGAGCGTCACCCCCAGCGCGCCCAGCGCCAGCTGCGCGCCATAGGCGGTGGCCGGGATCAGCACGAAATTGGCGAAGGCGACGGCGGCGTTCAACAGGTCCATGCGCTCACTCCGACGCGGTGCAGATGCCGTGATAGGTGATGGAGAGGCCGGGGCCGGGCAGGTGCACCGTGTAGCGGGCGGCGCCCGCCTCGTCCATCAGGGTCAGGAGGTGCACGCCCCCCTCGGCGATGCCGAGCACGAAGGTTGCCCCGCCGAGCGTCAGGCCGAGCGTGCCGCGCACCGTTTCGGCCGGCGTCACGAGGCGGGCGGCGAATTCCTCGGTCTCGACGGTGAAGGCATAATCGGTCGCCGCGCAGGGCGCGGCGTCGACGCATTCGCGCGTGAAGGCGCAGGAAGAGGTGCCGGCCGGGGCGGCGCCGGTCGCCAGGATCAGCGCGGCGAGAGCGCCGCCATGAGCGACGAGACCCCGCCGCAGCGCCCCTTGCGCTTGATCGGCGCGTCGCGGCCCTCGGGCAGGATCACGAGCACCGCGCTGCCGTCGGCCGACAGCCGGATCGTCAGCTCGCCCGCGATCTCCTCCGACAGGACGACGAGGCTCGCCGGGCCGTCCGTCTCCCCGGCCTTGAGCGGCATCGAGCGACCGCGGATGCGGTGCGCCCCCACTTCCAGCCAGACCAGCCGGCTTCGCGGCCTCTCGCGGTCGGCTTCGAGGCTGACCTGCAGCATGTTCCCGCCCGCGGCGCCCGTGCCCGCAGGCCCGCTCGGAAAGGCACAGAAGCTGCGGCTGGGCTCCATCTCGGCGGTCGTCGCCAGCGCGAGCGACATGACGATCGGCAATATCATGGCTGTCCCCTCGATCCCCGCCGGCGGGGCAGGGGGCGGGGCTGCCCGCCTCCGCGCCGGCCCGACCAGCCTGCGGCCGAATCCGGGCGTCGCGAAGGAACAAATGCAGGAGGGACGTGGTTCCTTTGCGCCAAGCGTGGACAAGTTGCACCATCCACAGGGCAAAGCCCCGGAGCCGCCCGCAAATCGGGCGCCCGGCGAGAGGCCGCCCCTCGCGGCGGCGGCGGCGGCGTGTGTCGATCGGGCGGGATGGCATCGTCTCACCCGCCGAGAAACGAGCGGCGCACCTCCGGGTCGGCGAGCAGCTCGGCCCCCGTCCCGGTATAGGCGTTGCGCCCCTGCACGAGCACATAGCCCGTATCCGCGATCTCGAGCGCCTGCCGCGCGTTCTGCTCGACCATCAGGATCGAGATGCCCGTGCGCGCCACCTCGATGATCCGGTCGAAGAGCTCGTCCATCACGATGGGGCTCACCCCGGCGGTCGGCTCGTCGAGCATCAGCACGCCGGGCTTGGTCATCAGCGCCCGCCCCACGGCGACCTGCTGGCGCTGCCCGCCCGACAGCTCGCCCGCCGCCTGCCGCCGCTTCTCCCGCAGGATCGGGAACAGGTCGTAGACCTGCTCCATCGTCTCGCCGATGTCGTCGCGCCGCAGGAACGCGCCCATCTCCAGGTTCTCCTCGACCGTCATCGAGGTGAAGATGTTCGAGGTCTGCGGCACGAAGGCCATGCCGGCCGCCACGCGCGCCTGCGGCGTCAGCCGGGTGATGTCGCGCCCGCCCAGCCGCACCTGGCCCGAGCGCACCTCGAGCATGCCGAACACCGCCTTCATCGCGGTCGACTTGCCGGCGCCGTTCGGCCCCACGATCACGCTGATCCTGCCCCGATCGACGGCGATGGTGCACTCGGTCAGGATGTCGGCGCCGCGCCCGTAGCCGGCCGTCATCGCGTCGCCGATCAGCATCGGCTCGCTTCCGTGGCCCGGAACGGGGCGCGCCTCGGTC
>LJNT01000025.1:5088-7115 GCA_001314685.1 Rhodobacteraceae bacterium HLUCCA09 | reverse complement strand
CCGGCGCGCCTGCTCGGCCCAGAACCCCTCCGGATCCGACACGCTCGCCGCATACAGCTCCTCGTAAGCCACGGAATCGACATGCGCAGAGGCGGCGAAGCCGGCGGGGACAGGTTGCAGGCCCGGCGCGGCGGGGGTTGCGTCGTGAATGGTCATGGGCTCCTCCCGGAAAGCATTACGCCCGGCTAGCGGGCGGCGTGGGGCGGCAACCTTGACCGGGATCAAACTGCGTCGTCCGGACAGGCGCTGGGAAGCTCCATACACGATTTGGTCAAAGCGGGACTAACATTATTTTTTAAAATGATTTTCCTGTCAATATTTTGACTGAAAGGCGCGCCCTCTGTAAAGGTTAGCGCCAACGGGCCGCACAAACGGACCAGATTACAGCCGTTTCCCTGTCATGCCGCCCGCTCGCGCCTGTCACGCCGCACCTGCGAAGCGCAGCGCGCCGCCGGCCCCGAGCGGCCCACACGGTTGAAACTGTCGCAGTTGGCAGAACGAATCGTCACCGCATACCTGACAGGAAAACCCTGTGCTCGCAGCCTCGACGCAGGCGATTCGGGACGAGGCGATTCAGGACCGGGGCGACTCGGCTGGCCCGCACGGAGGGCGAATGCGGCCGAAGCCGGCCCCGGAGCCGCGCCGCGGGATCTCGGCGGCCCGTGCCGCGCGCGCGCAGCCGGGACCGGCAGACGCCCGCGCGCGATGGCCGGGCGGCGAGCGATCTCCGCGGCGCGGCCGACGCGCCGGGCCTCAGGTCGATGGCAAAACGTCGCGGCACCCTTGCCGGTGAGCCGGATGGCGCCGCCGGAAGGCGGGCGCCTCGAGCCGCCCCCAAGCCCTTGAACTCCGGGCAGGAAGGGAGGTCCGGCGCTGTGCGGCAGATGCCCTTGGAGCGCGCCCCTTGCGGTCGGCAAGGCTCTGCCATGGGCCAGCGATGCGGGCCGGCGGCGCCGACAGCGCGGCGATTCCGTGCTAAGGAAGGGCGATCATGCGGCCGTGCGGGACGTGCTTGTCTCTCGGTCGCGGCCCGACCGCCGGTGACGACCTGCCGGCGGCAAGGCGCGGGAGGAGACCATGACGCCAGCCACGCTCATCCTCGGCATCGACGAGACCGACGGACGCCCGGGCTTCGGCCCGGCCTGCCTCGACCAGTTGGGCGCGCGATGGCGCTTTCCCGACAGGGTGCGGCTGCTGCGCGTCGGGGCCGACGCGTCGGGCCTCGCGCCACTGCTGCCCGGGGCGCAGGCGTTGCTCGTCTTCGGCGCTCTCGGGCCGGGCGCGGCGGGCGGATTGCAGATCGTGCAGGGGCGCAAGGCGCACGACGTGCTCGGCGCGGCCACGCCCGGCGGCCTCGCCGCGCTGGCCGGCGCGCTCGAGAGCGCCGCTGCGGGAGGCGCCCGACCGGCCCGGATGGCGCTGGTGGGCTGCGGGCCGGAGACGGACGGCAGCGGGCCGGTGGCTCCCGCGGTCGAGGTGGCGCTGACCATCCTGCGGGGCTGGGGCGTCTGCCCGATGCCCGGCGCCGCGCGGGCGGAGCAGCTGGAGCCGGCCGCCGGCTGACCGCACGGGGCGCGCCGGCTGACCGCACGGGGCGCGCCGGCTGACCGCACGGGGCGCAATGGCCGCTTTCCCGGCGGCGGCGTGCATGTCACGCTGGCGCCATGCGGCTGGCCACCTTCAACGTCCAGAACATGCGGCTGCGCCGCGACGGCGGCCGCGCGTGGCTCGACGGCGCACGAGACCGCGACGCGACAGGGCCGGACGACCCCGCCCTCGACCGGATCGACCGGCGGCTGACGGCCGAGGTGATCCACACGATCGACGCCGACGTGGTCGCGCTGCAAGAGGTGTTCGACCGCGAGACGCTCGACTGGTTCCACGACGCCGTCCTGCTGCCGACCGGCGCCGCGCCCTACCCCCACCGGCTCTGCCTGAAGGGTAACGACGGGCACGGGCTGAACGTCGCTTTGATGAGCCGCCGCGCCCCCGACGACGTGACCAGCCACGCGGAGGCGACGGCGGCC
>LJNT01000025.1:0-5083 GCA_001314685.1 Rhodobacteraceae bacterium HLUCCA09 | reverse complement strand
CCTCGGCCTGGTCGACCCGCCGGGCGAGGTGGCGCAGGGCCCGCTCTTCCGCCGCGACTGCCTCGCGGTGCGGATCGGGGCGCTCTCGCTCTACGTCTGCCACCTCAAGGCGCCCTGGCCCGACCGCGCGCGGGCGCACGCGATCCGGCGGGCCGAGGCCGAGGGCGTGCGCCGGATCGTCGAGATGGCGCACCCCGACCCGACCGAGGCCGAGTGGATCTTGCTGGGAGACCTCAACGAGGCGGCACCGCGCGCGGGCGACGCCCTTGCGCCCCTGCGCGGCGGTTTCGCAATCGACCTGATGGCACGGCTGCCGCCGGGCGAGGACTGGACGTTCCGCACGCCCGACGGCGCGGCGCAGGGGCGGCCCGACGCGATCCTGCTCTCGCCCGCCCTCGCCCGCCGCTTCCCCGATGCGGTGCCGCGCATCTTCCGCGCCGGGATGGACCCTCACGCTGCGGCGCACGCCGGCCCGCGGTTCCGCGCAGTGGGCGCGCCGCGGCCCCATGCGAGCGATCACGCGGCCGTCTGGGTCGAACTCGACGGGCTGTGAGGCTCACCAGACCCGGAGGCTGCGCACCTCGAGCTCGGCCACATGGTCGCGGCCATAGGCGACGAGGCCGATCGACGTGACATCCTGCGGCCGGGGCGTGCCGCGCAGGAGCGCGCCCGAGGGCCGGAACGCGGTGAAGGGCAGGCGCGCCTCCTGCCACTCCGGCCCGGTGTCGAACCCGGCCTGGTAGTAGTGCCACGGCAGCCGCGTGCCGCGCGTGCGCAGGTGGACGAAGTACCGCTCGCCGTTGCCCCGCGCCTCGAGCGCGATCCCGCGTGCGCCCGCGTCGAGCGGCGTGACAAGTTCGGTCCGCACCTGGATGAAGCCGCCCCGGTTCTGGGTGCTGACCGTGCCCTCGAGCCGGATCGCGCCGCCGGCCCCCTCGGCCATTCCCTCCGAGACCCCGCCCATGACCCGGTCGCTCAGGTAGCGCCACGGGCCCTCCGGGTCGGTGACGTAATCGCGCTGCATGCCCTGGCCCTTTCCCGCGCCGGCGGCGAGGCAGGCCGCCCCGCCGAGGATCGCCCACCGCCTGTTCACCTCGATCGCCCTGCCCCGTTCAGCCCCTGTCAACGGATCTCTGCCACACGATGCCCCAAAGGAACGGGAGAACGCCATGGCGGATTGGTCGGTCGCGCGACGTCTCAAGGTGGGCCTCGGCACGCTCGCCGGCGTCATCCTCATGGTGGCGCTCGTCGCCGTCGGCGCCTCGCTCTTCCTCAAGGGCCAGTTCGGCGAATATCGCGGCACGTCGCAGACGACCAATGATATCAATGCCATCGCCGAAGACCTGTTCGATGCCCGCCTCGCCGCGGCCGACATGCAGGCCGGGCGGGGCGACGCCGTGGCGCTGCGCGACGAGGTCGGCGCCAACGTGGCCGAGATCGACGAGGTCGCGCACCGCCTCCTCGACGCTGGCGAGATCGATGCGCAGACGCGCGCCCATCTCGAGACGGTCCTGACCGATGCCGCCACGTTTCACGCAGCCTTCCTGACCGCGGCCGACCGGCAGGGCGAGCGCGATTCGCTTCTCGCCGGAGCGCTTGAAGAGGGCGACGCCGCGAAGGAGGCGCTCACCGCCCTGATGGACGCCTCGAACCGCACGGGCGACGCCGGCACCACGTTTTCGGCCGCGCGGGTACAGCGCGAGCTGATGGAAGGGCGGATGGCGCTGGAGCGGTTTGCGGCAACCAGCGCGCCCGAGCAGATCGAGACGGCCCGCACCGTACTCGCCGGCGCGCAGCAGCAGCTTTCGTGGATGGCCACGATGGTGTCCGACCAGACGCGCACCGAGGCGCTGGCCTCGGCGCGAGACCTGGTGTCGGCCTACGCCGAGACTGCCGAGGCCATCGCCGCGACGCAGGCCGCCCGCGATGCGGCCTATGCCGACATGCACGAGGCCGAGGCCACCAAGATGACCGCGATCGACACGCTGGTCGACGATCTGGTCGCCCGGCAGCAGAGCGTTGGCGCCGAGATCCGCGCCACCTTCGCCATGACGAGCCTCGGCCTCAGCCTGCTCGCGGGGGTGTCGTTGCTCGGCGCGCTTCTGATGGCCCGGGCGATGCTGCGCCGGATCGGCGCCGATTTCGACCGCTCGCTCGAGACGGTGGGCGCGCTCGCCGACGGCGACCTCGACGTCGAGATCGAGGGCGCCGGCCGGGCGACCGAATTCGGCCGTCTCGCCGACGCCTTCGTGATCTTCCGCGACAAGGGCAAGGACGCGCAGGAGCTCGCCCTCCGCGAGGAAGCCGCCCGGAAAGAGCGAATCGAGGCCGAGCGGCAGCAGGCCGAGCGCGAGGCTCAGGCCGAACGCGCGCGCACCGAGGCCGAGGCGCGGGCGGCGGAGACGCGCAAGCGCGAGATCTTCGAGACGCTGCGCGCGGCCGTCGACGGCGTGGTGACGGCCGCGGCCGCGGGCGACTTCTCGCGCCGGGTCGACGCGGGGGCGCTCGACCCCGAGCTCGAGCCCTTCGCGCGCGGCATCAACCGCCTGATGGAGAACGTCGATCGCGGCCTTGCCGAAATCGCCAAGGTGAGCGGCCGCCTCGCCGAGGGCGACCTGCGCGCGGGCATGGACGGGCAGTTCGAGGGCACCTTCGCCGCGCTCCAGCAGAACATCGAGGCGATGATCGCCTCGCTCGGGGGCCTGCTGTCGTCGATCGCCGCCGAGGCGGGGGGCGTGGCCGGCCAGTCGGCCGAGATGACGGCGGGCGCCGAGGATCTCGCGCGACGCGCCGAAAGCCAGGCCGCCTCGCTCGAACAGACCTCGGCCGCGATGACCCAGATCGCCTCGTCGGCCGAATCCAACGCGCATTCGGCCGCGCAGACCAACACCGCGGCGACCGAGATGAACGACGAGGCGGGCAAGGCGCGCGCCGTCCTCGACGGCACCGTGGCCGCGATGCGCGACATCGAGGCCCACTCGAAGGAGATCGAGGCCATCGTCGACGTCATCGAGGATATCGCCTTCCAGACCAACCTGCTCTCCCTCAACGCCTCGGTCGAGGCCGCGCGCGCCGGCGAGGCGGGCAAGGGCTTTGCCGTGGTGGCCAACGAGGTGCGCGCCCTCGCCCAGCGCTCGGCAGAGGCCTCCTCCAAGGTGCAGCAGATCATCGCGCAGAGCACAGGGGCGATCTCGCGCGGGTCCTCTGCCGTCGACGAGACGGGCGAGGCGCTGTCACGCATCGTCGAGCGCATCGGCACCGTCTCGGCCAACCTGCGCGAGATCAAGTCGGCCAGCGAGGAGCAGGCGACCGCGGTGAAGGACATCTCGAACGCCTTCGGCCAGCTCGACAAGATCACGCAGAAGAACGCGGCCGTGGCCGAGCAGACGCGGGGTGCGGCGGCGCTGCTCTCGACCCAGTCGGAGCGGATGCAGCAGGCGATCGGCAAGGTGCGCCTGCGCAACGCGCCGCGCCCGGCGGGTCAGGGCGCCAGGGGAAAGACCGGCTCGGAAGCCGCCTGAGCCAAGGCCCACCGCCAGGGAGACGGAGCTGCGTCGGGGCACCGGTGAATCGGCAGCCAGGGGTCGGCGGCCCGCAACAGCAAGCCCGGACCCGGTGACACAACACCGCAATCCCGAAGCCGACGACACGCAGACGACAGCCGGAAACCGGCGCGGCACGGCACGGCACGGCAACCGCACCGCTTGCGCTGCGGGACGGCGCCGATGCGGGCTTGTCCGGCTCGGCGGGCAGGACGGCGTGCCGCGGGGCCGCCGCCAGGGCGCCGCGCGCCTCGGCAGGCTGCGCGCGTGCCGCGTACCGAATTGCTCCCGGGCGGGGGCGCTCCTATAGTCGCGTCCGTCGCGGATCGGAGAGGCAGGGCGATGCGCTTCACCTACCATATCGGGCTGCATTGCACCGACGCCGACCGCGCCCTCGACGGCCTGCTCGCGCAATCGGGCACGCTGGCGCGCCAGGGCATCGCCGTGGCGCGCCCCGGAGTCTTTCGCCCGGCCCTGCGCGAGGCCATGCTCGAACTCCGCGGCGCACCCGCCCCGCCGCAGATGCAGGCGCGCCTTCTCGCCGCGATCTGCGACCGCGAGGCCCCGGCGCACGTGCTGCTGTCGTCCGACAGCTTCCTCTGCGTGCCCCAGCGCGCGATCGCCGACGGCACGCTCTACCCCCTCGCGGGCGAGCGCGCGCCGTGGATCCGCAACCTCTTTCCCGACGCGCCCGCGCATTTCGCCCTTGCGCTGCGCAATCCCGCGACGCTTATCCCGGCCCTGCAGGCGCGTTTCGCCGACCGCGAAAGCTGGGAGGAGTTCGTCGGCCGCATCGACCCCGAGGCGCTGTCCTGGACCGACATGGTAACGCGCCTGCGTGACGCCGTGCCCGACGCCGAGATCACGATCTGGTGCAACGAGGACGCGCCGCTGCTCTGGCCCGACTTGCTCGCCCGGCTCGCCGGCACCGCGCCTGGCGCGGCGCCCGAGGGTGGCGACGACTTCGTGGCAGAGCTGATGTCGTCCGAGGGCTTCGCCCGCCTGCAGGGCTACCTGTCGGAAAATCCGCCCCGCGACGCCGGCCACCGCCGCCGCGTCGCCGCGGCCTTTCTCGACCGCTTCGCCCGGCCCGAGGCGGTGGCGGACGACTACGATCTGCCGGGCTGGGATGCCGACCGCGTCACGCGCCTGACCGAGCGCTACGAGGCCGACATCGCCCGGATCGGCGCGATGCAGGGCGTCACCCTGCTGCTGCCCTGACCATCCACCCGGCGCCCGCGCGCACAAGCCCGGCAGACCGCGCCGGGGCCGGTCACATGCCGAGCGCCTGCTTGTACAAGTCAAGCACCGCCCCTTCCTCGGCGATATCGTCGGGCTCGCGCTTGCGCAGGGCGATCACCTTGCGCATCACCTTCGTGTCGTGGCCATATCCCCCCATCCAACCGGTGTAATCTCAGGCTTGACCGGGCAAGGGTCATGATCCCATCTTATTCATCGAAATCTGGGGAATTGGCTGGCGTGCCCGCGAAAGCTCTGTAGAATCAAGCTGCTACACGAAACCCGACAGCAACGTTCGGAGC
>LJNT01000193.1 GCA_001314685.1 Rhodobacteraceae bacterium HLUCCA09 | reverse complement strand
TGATACGCCGTCCACTCGTCACGAGGATCAACGCTTCGCACTGGCCTTCCGTCAGGCCCGACTCCGGATCGGAGGCCCCGTGCAGGCGGCGCACGATGGTTTCAAGGGAACGGGCTGGCGAGCCTGCCCCTGCGGCGGGACCCCGCTGCCATGCCGCTCCTGCCGGCGGGCGCCCCGGAATGGGCCGCGCTCGCGGTATCGCTGGCGCTGCTGGCCGTGGGCGGCTGGTACGGCGCGCGGGCGCTTTCGGGGCGTGCCCTGCCCCCGGTGGAGGTGGTCGACATCGCCAACCCGTTCGGGCCGGGGCGCTATCTGGTTGGCCACGGCGGGTCGACACCACTCGTCAATGGCCACATGCGCACGCTCGACGAGAGCGTTTCCCGCTTCCGGCCATGGCGCGGTCAGTCCTACGCGGTGGACTTCTTCGGCCTCGGGCCGTGGGGCCTGCGCGCGCGGGGCTGGCGGCCGGCCGACCCGACCGCCTACGCCATCTTCGGCGCCGAGTTGCGCGCGCCCTGCGACGGCACGGTGGTCGCGGCGGAGGGCGGCCGGCCGGACTTCGAGGTGCCGAACGAGGATCCGGTGAACCGCCTGTGGCACCTGCCGCTCTGGGCATTGCCCGGCGATTTTCACGCCGCGATCCCCCTCTGGCTGTTCGCGGTGCAGATCCTCGCCGTGTCGATCCTCTACACCTGGCTCTGGATCGCGAGCGGGGGGAGCCTTGTGCTCGTCCACGTCTTCCACGCCGCCTCGAACACCACGCTCGGCCTGCTGCCGCTGATCCCCGGCGAGGGCGCCGACAGCGCGTGCCCCCTCGGTCTTGCCGTCGCGCTGCTCTGCGGGCTCTCGGCCGTGGTCGCGCTCCGACTGCGGCGGGCCGACCCGTGAGGGTCGGGCGCCGCAGCCCGGCGATGGGCGTGCGCGTCGCGACGCTCGCCGTCGCCTTCGCGCTGCACAACGCCGAGGAACTGGCCCGGTTCGACGCATGGGACGCGCTTTCCGGCTTCGCGCCGCCGGCGGACCGCGCGACCTTCCCCCGCGCGGTCGCGCTGCTCACCGGGCTCGTCGCGCTGGCCCTTGGCCTCGCCGCCGCACGCGGCCTGCGCGGCGGGTGGGGTTGGGTGGCGGGGATCATCGCGGGGGGCCTCCTCGTCAACGCCGCTGGGCATGTCGGGCTGTCGCTCTGGACAGCGCAGGCGCTGCCCGGTGTGGTCACCGTACTGGTGATGGGGCCGGCCGCGGCCTGGCTGATTGCCGGGCTCGAACTGAGCGGGCGGGCGCAGCTCGCCGCTCTCGCCCTCGGGGGGGCGGTGATGCCCGCCGTGGCGCTGGCGGCGCTGGGGCTTGCCAGGGTAACGGGCGGGCTCGGGTGACATGCCGGCTACGGCGGGCCCCTCACCGCGTCGAGGAACGCCGCCACGGTCGTGATGAACCGCTCCGGCTCGGTCAGGAAGGGGGCGTGGCCCGAGCCCTCGAACACCACGAGCCGCCTGCCCCGGGGCGCCTCGACGCCCGCGATCCACTCCCGCACGAGGGCGAGCGGCGTGTTCCTGTCCCGCGCGCCGGCGATGACCAGC
The DNA here is from genome assembly GCA_001314685.1 of Rhodobacteraceae bacterium HLUCCA09. Lineage (GTDB taxonomy): Bacteria > Pseudomonadota > Alphaproteobacteria > Rhodobacterales > Rhodobacteraceae > HLUCCA09. Next base: position 3,548 of record LJNT01000193.1, on the reverse strand, counting down.
ATCGGCACCGGCATGCGCGGCACCTCGGCGATCAGGTCGCGCGCGACGTAGTCGGGCCACATCGGGCCGCTGCCCCGGTTGGCGCCCTCCAGCCAGCGCGGATAGTCGGGCAGGCGGTATTCCGGCGCCGCGAGCGCCCGCGGCAGCAGCGCCGCGAGCGAGGCGCCCATTCCGCCGCCATGGGCCTCGACGGCCTGCATCAGCCGCACATAGGTGCCGTGATCGCGGAACGCCTCCGCCGGCAGGCCCGCGAGCTCCGATCCGGGGGCGACCTCGCGCAGCCAGTCGCGGGCAAGGACCGCGCCGTGCAGGGTGTCCACGTGCTGGCTCACCGCGACGTAGCCGGCATACTCCTCCGGCCAGCGGGCGACGAGCCGGGCGCCCAGCATCGTGCCCCAGGAATGGCCCAGGACGACGATCGGCTGCGGGCCGACCTCCGCCCGCAGGAGCGCCGTCACCTCGCGGGCATCGGCCAGGAACCGTTTGATGCTCATCGTGGCGGGGTCGAAGCCCGGCGGTGATCTGGTGGATGGGCATCTGCGCCGCGCCCGGCCCGCCGTGGAGCCACAGCAGGATCGGCGCGGTCCGGTCCGCTCCCCGGATCAGCAGCCATTGCCGCATCCCCCCGATCTCTGCCGGAACAAGACGCGCGATCGGGGCGGGGCCGTCGCGCGGGGCGGTGCGGGCGGGCAGGCTCTTCCAGGCGGCCGCGCCCCCGAGCGCGGCGAGAAGCAGCAGCCCGGCAAGAGCCAGGGGCCTCACCGCGCCCGCCTCGGGGCAAGGGCGAAGAGCCCAAGAGCGAGCCCGGCGAGGCCGCAGGCACCGACGAGCCACGGCCAGAGGCCAGGCAGTATGGAGTAGAGAAAGAGGTAGTCCCGCGTCGCGGCCCAGAGCGCCCAGCCGGCCGCCGCCGCGCCCAGCCCCGCCGCGGCAAGGCGGAGGCCCAGGCCGGGCCGCCAGGCCCGGAGGGTCGCCCAGGCGCACAGCGCCGCGACAGCGAGCAGGCCGGCGATGGCCGCCCGGGCGACAGGCTCCGCCCACAGCACGCGGGACATGCCCACGGGCGCGACGCCGACGCTCTCCGACCACTCGCGCAGGATCGCGGCGAAGAGCGGCCAGGCGCGCTGGCCGTTGGCGAGAATGACGATGCCGTCGCCCGCCTCGGGGACGAGGTGCATGTGGCTCATCCAGCCATGGCCTTGCCCGCCATGCCAGACCGCCGCCCGGCCGTCGGGGAGCGTCTCGGTGAAATGGCCGAGGCCGTAGCCCTCCGCGGCGATCCCGAACAGGCCCGCGACATCGGCCACCGGCCGATGCAGAGCGGCCACTCCCGCGGGCGACAGGACAGGGTTGGGCGTGCCGGCCATCCCCGCGGCGGCGAAGCGCGCGATGTCCCCGGCCGTGGCGTGCAGCCCGCCCGAGGCACGCGCGGGGTAGAGGTAGGGCGCGACGGGCCGCCCGCGCAGGTCGTGGCCCACGGGCATCTCGCGGCCTGGCCAGTCGAAGCGCGCGTCGGCCATCCCGAGCGGCCGCATCACCTCCCGCTCCATCCAGGCGGCGAAGTCGATCCCGGCGCAGTCCTCCATCACCAGCTCGAGCAGGGCGTAGCCGGTGTCGGAATAGGCGAAGCGCGTGCCGGGAGGCGTCACGACCTCCGCCTCGCGGGCGATCTGGTCGGCGAGGGTGGGGCGCGGGGCGCCGGGGGCATGGCGCGCCGCATAATCCCCGAGGCCGAGCCCCGCGGTGTGCGACAGAAGTTGCCGGGGCGTGGCGGCCGACACCGGATCGGGCGGGCGCCACGAGGTCAGGCAGTCGCCGATCGGCGCGTCGAGGTCGAGGCGCCCCGTCTCGGCGAGGCGCAAGGCGCCCCAGGCGGCGACGGGCTTGGAGAGGGACTCGGCCCGGAAGAGCGCATCGGCCGTCATCGGGCGGCCTGCCTCGGGGTCGGCGTCACCGAACGCCCCGGTCCAGACAGCCTCTCCCCCCGAGATCACCACGACGACGAGCCCCGGCACTCCGTCGCGCTGCATCCGGGCCGGGACGCTCGCCGCGAGGCGCTCGCGCAGGTCGACCTCCGCCGCCTCCGCCCCGGAGGCCCCGGCGAGGAGCACGGCGAGAGCGAGCCACGCCATGTCTGCCCCCTCACGCCTCGGCGACCCGCAGAACCAGCTTGCCCCGCGCTTCGCCGGCCTCGATCCGCTCGTGGGCGCGGCGGGCCTCGGCGAGCGGCAACACTTCAGCGACGACGGGCCTGATCCGACCCTCGGCGAGCATCCCGAACAGGGCGGCGAGGTCTTCGCGGAACCACTCGGGGTGCTTCCGGCGCATGGCCCCGATGGAATAGAACGCGGTCGCGTGGCCATTGGGCAGCCAGTCCCAGAGCTTGAGCTTGACGAAATCCATCGGGATCGAGCCGCCCTGACCCATCACCTCGTTCTGGAAGCCGTAGGCGATCAGCATGCCGCCCGGCTTCAGGGCATGGAGCGAGCGCGACAGGCTCTCGCCGCCGAGCGGGTCGAAGGCATAATCGACGCCCTCGCCGACCGCGTCGCGCAACGCGTCCTCGGTCGCATCGGCGGCGATCGGCGTGGCGCCGAGCTCGCGGATCAGGTCGTGGTTGGCGTTTATGTCGGTGCCGTAGGCCGCGATCCCGGCGTCGCGCGCCAGTTGCAGCATCGCCGTGCCGACCGCGCCGCCCGCGCCGTGGATCAGCAGGCTCTCGCCCGACCGCGCCTTCGCCACGCGGTGCAGCATCTGGTAGGGCGTCACCGCCGACAGGATCACGCCGAGCGCGTCCTCGTCGGAGACGCCCTCGGGCACGGGCGTCAGACGGTCTTCCGGCAGACAGATGTATTCGGCATAGGCGCCGACGGTGGTCAGGTCCGCCACCCGGTCGCCCGGGCGGAAGCGGCTCGCCCCCGGCCCGGCGGCATCGACGACGCCCACCATGTCGTAGCCAAGGGCGAAGGGCGGGGTGTCCTTCACGTCCGGATACATCCCCTTTCGGATCATCACGTCGGTAAAGGCGGCGCTCGTCAGCAGCACGCGCACCCGCACCTCGCCCTCTGCGGGCTCGGGCAGGGCGTCGATCTCCTCCGCCTCCAGGCATTCGGGGCCGCCGAACGCGGTGACGACGATGCGGGTCCAGCTCATGGTGTCCTCCATGGGTCGGGTGTGGCGGTCATGGTGCGGCCGGGCCGGCGAAGGCTTCGACCTCGCGGGCGACATCCGCGTCGTGGCCGAGCCAGATGTGCCCGCCTTCGGGCCAGATCTTCAGCCGCCCGCCCGCGATCCTGTCCGCCATCAGACGGGCGGTGGCGGCGGTGCCGAACAGGTCGTCCTCGCAACTCAAGATCAGCGTGGGCACCGCGATGTCGTTCCATGCGGTAGGCGAGGGCGTGCCGGCCCGGTGCCCGTCGTTGCGCAGGCCCTCGGTCTTGCGGCTGATCGGCAGGAGTTGCGCGAGGATCGTCTCGACCCGGCGCCGCTCGGCAGGGCCGACGCGGTCCGGCAGCGCGGGGTCGGTGGCGAGCAGGGTGCGGATCATC
>LJNT01000168.1 GCA_001314685.1 Rhodobacteraceae bacterium HLUCCA09 | reverse complement strand
GCGCGTCGCCGCGTCACCGTCCTTTGGACAATGCTCCAACGCAGGGAAACCTTCGATCCAAACAGAAAGGCCGCCTGACTTCCGCATTACTCAGCAGCCTCTGGGGCGCGGACCTTTTCGGGCTTGATCATCCATTCGCGGCCCTTGAGCATCGCCTTCCAGTAGACGGGTGGCAGGATCTGCTCCTTGAGGATCCACGCGGCGCGGGAGGGGTGCGTGTCGTCGATGAACCAGCTTGGGAAGGACGGCAGGCGCGTGCCGCCGTAGCCGAACTCGGCCAGCACGATCTTGCCGCGCTCGACCGTGAGCGGGCAGGAGCCGTAGCCGTTGTAGGCGGCGACAGGCGCGCGGCCGCGGATGTCGGCGACCACGTTCTCGGCCACGATGGGCGCCTGCATGCGGGCGGCGGCGGCTGTCTTGGCGTTGGGTGCGTTGGTGACGTCGCCCAGCGCCCAGATGTTGTCGTAAGTCTTGTGGCGCAGCGTCGTCTGGTCGACGTCGACCCATCCGGCGGCATCGGCGAGCGGCGAGACCCTTATGAAGTCAGGCGCAGTCTGGGGCGGGGTGACGTGGATCATGTCGAAGTCTGCCTCGACGGTGCGCGGCTCCTGGTCGGGCTCCCGGACCTCAAACCATGCCTTCCCGGCGCGGCCGTCGATGGCGGTCAGGTCGTGGTGGAAATTCAGGTTGGCGCCGTACTTGCGCACGTATTTCATCAGCGCCGGCACGTAGTCCTTCACGCCGAAGAGGACGCCGCCGGCAGTCATGAAGTCGATGGAGATGTCCTTGAGCCGGCGGGTGCGGAACCAGTGGTCGGCCGACATGTACATCGCCTTCTGAGGCGCGCCGGCGCACTTGATCGGCATCGGCGGCTGGGTGAACAGCGCTCGGCCCTCCTTCATTTCGCGAACGAGCTTCCAGGTGTAGGGGGCAAGATCGTAGCGGTAGTTCGAGGTCACGCCGTTCTTGCCGAGGGTCTGCACGAGCCCCTCGACCCTGTTCCACGCCAGCTTGAGGCCCGGGCACACGATCAGGCGCTTGTATTTCACCACCCGGCAGCCATCGAGGATCACCGCGTCGTTCTGCGGCTCGAATGCTGCGACGGCGGATTTCAGCCAGTGCACGCCCTGCGGGATCAGCGCACCCATCGGCCGGGCGGTGGTGGCGGGGTCGAAGATTCCGGCGCCGACCATCGTCCAGCCGGGCTGGTAGTAATGCACGTCGGCGGGGTCGACGATGGCGACCGACAGCCCGGGCTTGCGCGCCTTGAGCGAGGCGGCCGTGGCGATGCCTGCCGCGCCTCCGCCGACGATCACGACGTCGAAGCTCGCGTCGGCCTCGTCGGTGGGGGTCTTGCCGCCATTGGCGATCCGGCGGGCGACGCCATTCATGTCGTAGCCTGCCGCCTTCGTCGCGGCGAGGATGTCGGGCAGCGGTCGCGAGTCGGCCTCGGCGAGCGACCAGAGCGTGGCCGAGCGGGTGCCGGTGCGGCAATAGGCGAGCACCGGGCCGGGCAGCGTGGTGAGCGCGGCGCCGAAGGCGGTGGCGTCTTCGTCGCGGACCTTGCCGGCGACGACGGGGATGTAGGCGGCCTTCATCCCGTGTTTCTCGGCCTCGGCCTCGATCTCCTCGAAGGTGGGCTGGTCGGCGCCCTCGCCGTCGGGGCGGTTGCAGACGATGGCGCGGAAGCCCGCACGGGCGGCCGCGGCCACGTCCTGCGGGGTGATCTGGGGGGCGACGGATATCTCGTCGGTGATCCTGCGGGCATCCATTCGCGCGTCTCCTCGCGGGCAGTCGGGGGAAAGGGGGCGTCTGGCGCGTCCCATCGGACAAGGGGGGCCGGGGCCGCGGGGGCGGCCCGGGCAGGGGTCAGAGCTTGTTGACCGGGACCTTGAGCATCATGTTGCCGTCAGGGTCGCGGGGCACCTCGCCCGCGCGCATGTTGACCTGCAGCGACGGCAGGATCAGGCGTGGCATGGCGAGTTGCGCGTCGCGCTCGGTGCGGAACCTGACGAACTCGTCCTTCGTCTTGCCTCCGCCGACGTGGATGTTGTTGGCCTTCTCTTCGGCCACGGTGGTTTCCCACTGGATGTCGCGGCCGCCCGGGGCGTAGTCGTGGCACATGAACAGGCGCGTCTCGTCGGGCAGGGCCAGCACCTTCTGGATCGAGTCGAAGAGGTCTTCGGCCGAGCCGCCGGGGAAGTCGGCGCGCGCCGAGCCGCCGTCGGGCATGAACAGGGTGTCGCCCACGAAGGCAGCGTCGCCCATGACGTGCACCATGCAGGCCGGCGTGTGGCCGGGCGTGTGCATCACGAAGACATCCATCTCGCCGACCGTGTAGGTGTCGCCGTCCTTCAGCAGCCTGTCGAACTGCGAGCCGTCGCGCTGGAACTCGGTGCCCTCGTTGAAGATCTTTCCGAACGTGTCCTGCACGATCAGGATGTTCTCGCCGATGGCGACCTTGCCGCCGAGCTTGTCCTGGATGTAGGGTGCGGCGCTCAGGTGGTCGGCATGGACGTGGGTCTCGATGATCCACTCGAGCTTGAGATCGTGGCTCTGGATGTGCGCGATGATCTCGTCGGCGCTGTCGTGGGTGATCCGGCCGGCGGCGTAGTCGATGTCGAGCACCGAATCGACCACGGCGCAAGCGTTGGTGGCCGGGTCCTTCACCACGTAGCTGATGGTGTTGGTGGCCTCGTCGAAGAAGGCGGTCACCTCGGGTTTCACTTTGGTGTCCACGGGATAGTCGAACATGTTTTCTCCTCCGGTCAGGCGCGGGCCGGCTGGGCCCTGGCCATCAAGTCTTGCGCGTATCGGGCCGCCGCCATTCCGGCGACGAGCGAGACGACGAACGCGATCACGTTGAGGTTTCCGGTGCCGAGGGCGGGCAGTGCGCCGCCCGGGCAGAAGCCCGAGATGCCCCAGCCGATGCCGAAGACGGCCGAGCCGCCGATCAGGCGGGCGTCGAGGTCGGTCTTGGTGGGCAGGTGGAAGGTGCCCTCCATCAGCGGTGTGGGGCGCTTCAGCACGAATCGGTAGCCGATGAAGGTGGTGACCAGCGCGCCGCCCATCACGAAGATCAAAGAGGGATCCCACGTGCCGGCGACGTCGAAGAAGTTGAGCACCTTGGCGGGGTTGGCCATCCCCGAGATCGAGATGCCGATCCCGAAGACGAGGCCGATCAGGTAGAGAACGATCAGGCGCATGTCAGCCTCCCAGAACGTGGCGGACGACGTAGACGGTGATCCCGGTCGTCAGCATGAAGGTGAGCGTGGCGACGATGGAGCGCGTCGAGAGCCGCGCCATGCCGCAGACGCCATGTCCCGAGGTGCAGCCGGCGCCGAAGGTCACGCCGATGCCCACGAGCACGCCGCCGAGCACCATGGCCAGCGTCGAGACAGGCACCTCGATGGCTGGAAAGCTGCCGGTGAGCGCGAGCAGCACCAGCGGCCCCGTGGCCATGCCGGCGAGCAGCGCGATCCGCCAGTCACGGCCCTGCGGGCCCCAGATGGCGCCCGACAGGATGCCGGTCGCCCCCATCACCCGGCCCGAGACGAGCATCAGCAGCGTCGCCGCGAGGCCGATGAGGATACCGCCGCCCAGGGAGGCGAAGGGGGTGAAGGCCGTCTCCATCACTTCACCTGGCAGGTGTTCATGCCGAGCAGGCGATAGGCGGGGCAGAAGCGCATGGCCGACGTGCCGAGCAGCACCAGGCCGACAACGGCGGCGATCACGGTGCCGGTGGTGCCCCAACCGGCCGTGAAGGCGGCGATCAGCAGTATGACGCCCAGGGCGGCCCGGGCGATCCGGTCGATGTTTCCGACATTGGCTTGCATGGGGTGAATCCTTTCGACGATTCGGTGTGTCTGCTTCCTGTCTACAGCGCCGGGCGGCGGCACTCTGTGACCTAGTCACCAAGACGCGGAAGTCCGGCCGCGCAACCCTCCGAGTTCGCGCGCCATCCCGCCGTAGGCAAGGGCATGCAGGAAAAATTCGATTCCGTGAATGTGGCATTCGCCCTCAGGGGGCCTTTTCGGGCTGGGGGCGGCGGCACCCGGCCTGCGGCCTTGCGATAGAGAACGGACGGCGCGCAATGCCCGTTGTGGCCCACGCCCCCCGTCGGCTTGACTTCGCCGCCCTCGCGCGGTTTGGGGGCGCCAACCTGCCCGACGCCGCCCAAGGAGCCTGCCGATGCACGCCTATCGCAGCATGACCTGTGCCGACCTCACCCGCGACAACGTGGGCGAGACGGTGCGCCTCGCCGGATGGGTCCACCGGGTGCGCGACCACGGCGGCGTGCTGTTCATCGACCTGCGCGACCATTACGGCGTGACGCAGGTGCTGGCCGACCCGGATTCGCCCGTCTTCGCCGAGGTCGAGCGCGTGCGCGCCGAATGGTGCATCCGCATCGACGGCGACGTGAAGGCGCGCGACCCCGATCTGGTTAACCCGCGCATCGACACCGGCGAGATCGAAGTGTTCATCCGCGACATCGAGGTGCTGGGCGCGGCCGATGAGCTGCCGCTGCAGGTCTTCGGCGAGCAGGAATACCCCGAGGAGACGCGCCTGCGCTACCGCTACCTCGACCTGCGGCGCGAGCACATGCAGCGCAACATGACGCTCCGCTCCGACGTGGTGGCGAGTATCCGCCGCCGGATGTGGGACATTGGCTTTCGCGAATACCAGACGCCGATCATCACGGCGTCGAGCCCCGAGGGGGCGCGCGACTTCCTCGTGCCGTCGCGGCTGCATCCGGGCAGGTTCTACGCTCTGCCGCAGGCGCCCCAGCAGTTCAAGCAGCTCCTGATGGTGTCGGGCTTCGACAGGTACTTCCAGATCGCGCCCTGCTTCCGCGACGAGGATCCGCGCGCCGACCGCTCGCCGACCGACTTCTACCAACTCGACATGGAGATGAGCTTCGTCACGCAGGACGACGTCTTCGACACGATCCAGCCGGTGATCGAGGGCCTGTTCGAGGAGTTCGGCGGCGGCGCGACGGTCGACAAGGTGTGGCCGCGCATCCCCTTCGCCGACGCGATGCTGCACTATGGCACCGACAAGCCAGACCTGCGCAACCCGATCCGGATGCAGGTGGTCTCCGACCATTTCCGCGGCTCGGGCTTCGCCATCTTCGCGAAGCT
>LJNT01000093.1 GCA_001314685.1 Rhodobacteraceae bacterium HLUCCA09 | reverse complement strand
GCATCCGGACCCGGCCGCGCAGGCTGGCGCCTCCCGCCAGTCTGCGCGCCGGTATCCCGGATACAGCCGCACTGCGCACCGAGACCGGCGCGGTCGCCCATTCCCCTTCCGAACCGGCCGCCGTCACGGCGGCCGGTGTTTTTCCGGGCATCGCAATGGGACTTGCCGATGGCGGTGACCCCGCGGTTGGCCTCCAGCCGCGCGGGCTCGATCCCGGCCGGGATCGGATGGTCGGCGAGCCGGGTCAGGGCCAAGTCGGCCCGGACCAGACCGCAAGAGTGGTGGCCTGGCGCTGCGCTACCGCGTTTGGTTGGGGACGTTCACTGCGATTGCCGAGAGCGTCCTGACCCGGGGAAGGGCGCGCGCAGGCCGCAGCGCTTGGCGGCAAGCGCCCCTCTCGCATGGGCGGTGGCGGGTCGTCGGGCCGGCATCCGGGCCGCATTTGTCTGGTGCCGAGGTGGTGGCCCGCCTGGCCGTGTGGCCAGACGGGATTGGTCAGGCGCACTTGGTGCCGGTGACCATCGCGCGGGCGAGGTTCTCGCGCTGGACGGGGCTGGCCCAGGCGACGCCCGCGACGTGCAGTGATCAGCAGGAGCGTCGCGTTGGCGGCGACCTCGTGGACCTCTTCCCAGGCCTCGGCGCCTTCGCCGTGCTCCTCGTGCTCCTCTTTTTCGGCATGGCGCAGGCCACCCGCGTCGGGAGGCCCCCTTCCCCGAGCGCGCATCAGTCAGGCCGCGGTGGCGCCGTGCGGCCGTGGCTGCGTGCGCAGTAGCCGCTCGAGCCGGCTCAGTCCGCTTTGCAGCTCTCCGTGCGTCCGTGGGGCCGAAATGACGAGACGCACCGCGTGGGGGGCGTTGAGGCGGCCCACGGCGAAGTTGTGAGTGGGAGAAATCGCGATGCCATGGGCCGTCGCCCCGTCTATGAACTCCTCGCTTCGCCACGGATGCGGCAGGGTGAGCCAGATGTGGGCGCTCATGTCACCCGTTCGCGCATTCCGAAGCATCGGCAGTCCCTGCACAAGCGCGACCCGTCGCCGAATGTCGGTTCTCTGCCACTCGGCCAGCTCCCCGATCCTGCCATTCATGATCCACCGTGTCGCGATTTCGGCGGACAGGCGCGTGACGGTGCCGGTGGACATGCCCACGCCCTGGCGGCTCAGCACGACGTGGGCCGGCGGCGACACGAGGCAGCCGACCTTCATGCCGGGGCCGGCGATCCGCCCGAGGCTCGACAGGAAATGCGTGCGGTGCGGGGCGATGGCGGCAATTGGGACGTCTTCGTCGCTGCACAGCGTGCCGTAGATGTCGCTCTCCACGATGGGCAGGTCGTGTGTCTCGGCGATGTCGGCGATCGCGATGCGGCGCGCGGCCGGCATGGTCGTGTTCATCGGGTTCTGGTTGCGCGGCGTGCAATAGATCGCGGCGATCCTGCGTTTGCGGCACAACGCCTCCAGCGCCTCGGGGATCATCCCGTCGCCATCGCAGGGCACGCCGGCGAGACGGCGGTCGAGGTATCCGGCAACGGCCTTCATGCGCGGATCGGTCAGCTCTTCGGTGGCGATGGTTTCGCCCGGATGCGTGATCGTCGAGATGGCGGCGACGGCGGCGTGCTGGCCGCCATTGGTCAACACGATCGAGGCCGGGTCGACGGTCAGCCCGTGCCCCTTCAGCCAGGCGGACATCGCGGCGCGGTGACGTGCGTCGCCTTCGGCCGGCGAGGTGTCGAGCAGGTGCCTCTCGCCGCCGTCGTCCGCTATCTCGTGCAGCGTCTCTGCCATGAGGTCTGGCAACTCGGGGATCGGCACGCGATAGGTGAGCAGGTCGATCTCGCACCTTGCCTGCTCCGACTCGGCCGATCCTGCCTCGGCGCCGGCCGTGTCCGGCATGCTCCCGCCCGTGCCGCCCCGGCTCGCGTGTCCGACGACGAAGGTGCCCCGTCCGACATGCGCCGCGATCAGGCCGGCGCTCTCGAGCTCGGCATAGGCTCGCCCGACCGTGCCCACGGCAATGCCCAGGCTATGCGCAAGGTCGCGCTGCGGCGGCAGCCGCTCGCCCGGCTTCAGCCGCCCTCGCGCAATGGCCTCGGCGATACCGCGCACCAGGTCGCGCGACCGCGGCTTGCCTCCTGATTGTGTCAGATTTTCGATCTGCATACTGATACAATAAGATGATTGCCGCGGACTTTGTCACACGTATAGACTGTTAAGAAAAGACACAATGCGACGCGCAGAGGGGCTGTCACGCCCCAGACCTGCAAGGGAGGAGAAAAATGTACCGACTCAAGACCCGCGTTCGCGCGGAAACCCGTGCGCTCGACCAGTTGTCGTCGATCGATACCGGCGGGCTGATCAGCCGGCGCGAACTGATGCACCGGGCCTCGGCCTTCGGCGCCACGGCGACGCTCGCCACCTTCGGGGGCGTCCTGCGCGCCGCCGCCCAGTCGGGCAGCGGCACCGTTAGGGTCGGCCTCGACAGCGGCGCCTTCACGCCGATCCTGCAGGCGTTCGCCACCGAGTTCCGGGACGCGACCGGGATCGAGGTGGAATTCCTGTCCTACCCGCTCGGCAACATGTACGACCAGAACCTGCTCGCGCTGCGTCAGGGCGAGGCGCGTTTCGACGTGTTCGACTTCTGGCCCAACTTCACCGGCGATTTCGGGCCGTTCCTGACCCCGCTCGAAGAGGTCGGCTCGCTCGCCGATCTCGACTTCGACGATATCGCCAAGCCGTTCCGCCTGCTCAACATCTACGAGGGCAAGACCGTCGGCGTGATGATCGACGGCGACATGTTCATTAACACGCTGCGCACCGACCTGTTCGAGGACGAGGCCGAGATGGCCACGTTCAACGCCCGCTACGGCTACGACCTGGCAGCGCCGCGCAGCTGGCAGGAATACCGCGACACGGCAGAGTTCTTCACCCGTCCCGACCAAGGCCTCCACGGCGCCGTCGAGGTGACGAGCTTTTTCGTCTATGCGTTCTTCATCAACCAGCTCGTGCAGGCCGGGGCCGAGAGGGGCGAGCGCTATGGAGAGCTGTTCGACGACCAGATGCGGCCGCAACTGGTCAACGACACCGCCATCGCCGCCCTCGACCGCTACCGCGAGATGACCGCCTTCATGCCGCCCGAGCTCGCCATGGCGATGCCGTGGGACGTGGGGCGGCAGGTCTTCTTCGAGGGGCAGATCGCGCAGGCCAACTGGTGGACCGACATGCCGAAGGGCGCGGCCGACCCCTCGATCTCCGACGTGGCCACGCGCATCAAGTGCGCGCCGAGCTGGGGCGATGTCACCGTCCTGCCCTACGGCCGGGCCATGGGCATCCCGGCGAACTCGACCAACAAGGAGGGCGCGTTTGCGGTCATGGCCTGGATCCAGCAGTCGCAGAACGCGAACCGCTGGGTCGCCGAGACATTCTCGCAGTCGCTGATGGATCCGTGGCGCACCAGCATGTTCGACGAGCCGGCAAGCACGTTCCCGCTCCAGGCCGGGTCGGGCTTCGCTCAGAACTTCGCCGACGTCTCGAAGGGACTGCTTGCCGCCGACAAGGTGTATCTCGACATCTCGATCCCCGGCACCAATCGTTACCTGTCGTCGATGATCCAGCACGTGCAGCGCGCCGTCACGGGCCAGGCGACCTCGCAGGAGGCGCTGCAGGCGATGGAGGCCGAGTTCGAGGAGACGACCGAGATCTTCAACCGCGAGCGCCAGATCGGCCATTACGACGAGTATCGCCAGCGCATGATCGACAACGGCTACTGGTCGTAACCGCCCCGAAACGGCCGCCCGCCACCCCCGGCGGGCAGCCGCCCCCGGACTGTCGAACGCTCGGAGCCCCCATGATTGCCTCGTCCGAAACCGCGATGCAGGCCGGACCGCCGCGAAGGCGCCCGGCCGAAGCCGCCCGCCGGGCCGAGCGGCGCTCGACCTGGCTGCTGCTCGCGCCGGCGCTCGCCTTTCTCGTGGTCATGGCGGTGTGGCCCTTCGCCTACCTGCTCTACGCCGCGTTCACCTCCTACCAGCTTGCGGTGCCGATCCCGATCGAATTCGTCGGCATCGACAATTTCACCAAGCTGCTGCAGGGCGAGCGCTTCTGGTCGAGTCTCGGCATCACCGCGATCTTCGCGCTCATGGCGGTGCCGCTCCAGATCGCGATCGGGCTCGCACTCGCGCTGCTCATCAACTCGGTGGCGCGGGGGCGCGAATTCTACGCCTCGCTGTTCCTGATCCCGATGATGTTGGCGCCGATCGTCGTCGGCTTCGCGTGGAACCTGTTTCTCAACCCGATCTACGGCCCGCTCAACAGCGCCCTGCGCGGCGTGGGGCTGTCGCCCCCCGCCTGGGCGCAATCGCCCGAATGGGCGCTGCCCACCATCGTGCTGGTCGACATCTGGCAGTGGACGCCGCTCGTCATGGTGATCCTGCTGGCCGGGCTGCGGGCGGTCCCCTCGACGGTGTTCGAGGCGGCGCGGGTCGACGGATCAAGCGCGCGCCAGACCTTTCTCAACATCGTGCTGCCGATGCTGGCGCCCTACATCGTCGTCGCCTTCGTGCTGCGCTTCATCGACAGCTTCAAGGTGTTCGACGTCATCTACATCCTGACGCGCGGCGGCCCCGGCACATCGACCCAGAACCTCGCGTATTACACCTACGATCTGGGCTTCAACCGGTTCGAGTTCGGCGCGGCGGGGGCGCTGTCGATCATCCAGCTCGTCGTGCTGATCGTCGGCACCAGTCTGATCCTGGCGTTCGCCCGCCGGGGTGCTGGCGGCATGGAAGGGAGGCGATCATGACCCGGACCGCCTGGGGCGAGGCGGGGCGCCATGCCCTCCTGCTCGTCCTGCTGCTGGCGATGCTCGCGCCGCTCCTTTGGCTGCTCCTGACGGCGTTTAAGCCCTATGAGGAGCTGTTCCTGAGCCCGCCGACGTTCTGGCCCGACGCGCCCACCCTGCGCAACTTCTCCGAGGGCTGGGCGATCGGGGGCGGCAAGGGGATCTTCGACAGCCTGATCGTGTCGACCCTCTCGACCGCGATCTGCCTCGTCCTGGGATTTCCGGCCGCCTACGCGCTGGCGCGCCGGTTCCCGCCGCACGGTCAGCTCAGCTTCACCATCCTGTCGCTGCGCATGCTACCGCCCATCGTGCCGGT
>LJNT01000126.1 GCA_001314685.1 Rhodobacteraceae bacterium HLUCCA09 | reverse complement strand
GCCGAGGCCGAACGTCGGTATCCTGATCAGATGCAGCCGAAGGCCAAGGTCGCATGACGCGGTGAACGACATGCTCTCCGGGCAAGGCGGGGCGGTTCATCATCCACGCGACGATGCCGCTCCGTTCCATGATTTGGCGCAGCACCACGGCCCTGTTCGGCAGGCTTACGCGGCCCCATCGGGGGCCACGGTCCTGGCAAACCTCCGGTCAGCCGCTCGGCGCGGCTCTCGACGCGCAGGGACGTGTTGAAGCCCGTGGAGAAGGGCGGTAGCGTTTTACCCATGGCGTGCTGCGGAGGCTGCTGTCGGGTTCTGTTTAGCAGCTTGATTCTACGGAGCTTTCGCGGGCACGCCAGCCATTCCACGCGATTTCGATCACTAAGGCGGGTTGACCGGCCTTAGGGTGCTGCGGCGTACAGTAGCTTTCGCCCTGTCCCCTCTCAATAACCCGTCAGCCCCTCCATCTTCTTGGCCCAGGCCGGGCGGCGGGTGACCTCGGGCAGCGAGACGTCGGGCGCGTGGCGGCCGCCGAGCTGGAGGGTGCGCGCCTTCAGCTCCTCGATGGCCTCGGCCGAGTTGGGCGAGAGCTTGGCCGCGGAGATCGGGCGGCCCACGTTGATGCGGTAAGGCTGGCGGCCCTTGTTGAGCGTCTCGTGGAACAGCGTGATGTCCCGCAGGGACGGGTGGATCAGGTCGAACAGGTAGAACAGCCACGAATTGCGCGCACGCACGTTCACCGGGATCACGTCGAGGTCGAACTTGCGCGCGATCATCGCGGCCGAGGCCATCCATTCGCGCTCGTGCAGCCGCAGGCCCCGCCGCTTGGCCAGCCGGCCGGAGGGGAAGATCACGCCGATGCGGCCCGCCTCGATCGCCTTGCGGGTATAGGCCATCGTCTCGCGCGTCTTGCCGTGGGTGCGCTTGTCGAGCCGCCACTCGACGGGCGCAATCATGCTTTCGAATTGCGGCAACAAGCGCAGGATGTCGGAATTGGCGTAGAAGAAGGCGTCGGGCCGGCGGTAGCGCAGGGCATGCCACATCATGATCCCGTCCGCGATGCCGGTGGGGTGGTTGGCCACGATCATCGCCGGCCCCTCGGCCGGAACCCGCTCGATCCCCCGCACCTCGACGTCGCGGCAGATCATGTCGGCGATGTCGGCCATGATCTCGGGCGTGGACAGGTCGCGGTAGCGCTCGGCGATCTGCAGGGTGCGCTCGTAGCCCAGCGCCCGGTCGAGTGCCCGGCGGGCGAGCGCGGCATAGGGCGCGGGTCGGAACAGCCACCGTGCCCGCTCCTCGATCAGAGGGTCGATTCTCTCTCTCATGCTCCCACCCGCCTCACTGTGACGATCCGGCACTTCCAGCTTAGCAGGTCGCGCGGGCGGCTGCACCCCCGGCCGGCCGCAGGCCGGAAGCGCAGTCGCCCGCGGCGCGCGCATGCAGACGCCTGCGTCCCGGACGCCCCCGGACGCCCCCGGACGCCCCGGGACGCCCCGGGACGCCGGTCCGCCCGCACCATGTCAGGCGGCGACCCGGTCGACGCCCTTCATCAGGGCGTCCATCACGCCCTTCACGAAGTCGTCGAGATCGGCCGGGCTGCGGCTGGTCAGGAACGGCGCGTCGGCCACGAGACTCTCGTCGACCACCTCCGCGCCCGCATTCCTCAGGTCGGTGCGGATCGAATGGTAGCTCGTCATCCGCTTGCCCTTGACCAGACCCGCCTCGATCAGCAGCCACGGCGCGTGGCAGATCGCGGCCACCGGCTTGCCGGCCCCGGCAAAGGCGCGGATCAACTCGATCGCCTCGCGCTTGGTGCGCAGGATGTCGGGGTTGATCTGGCCGCCCGGAAGGACGATGGCGTCGTAGTCCTCCGCCTTCGCCTCGGCGAGCGAGAGGTCGGCCGTGGCCTGGTCGCCCCAGGTGTCCTTGTCCCAGCCGCGAATGTCGTCGCCCTCGGGCGTCGCGACATGGACGGTCGCGCCGGCGGCGCGCAGCCGGTCGCGGGGCACTTCGAGTTCCGACTGCTCGAAGCCGGACGTGGCGAGAATCAGGATCTTGGCCTCGTTGACGGCGGGCATGGTAGCTCCTTCCTTTCGGGTGCCATCCCGAAACGCCCACAGCCCCCGCCTGTTCCGGCCGGCCTACGGCGCGCCTGCGTCATGCACGCGCCCGCCCCCGAGTCGTCCCGCCCCGGCTTCTTCTTGCTCCAAATATCCCGGGGGAGGCGCCCGGAACGGGCGACGGGGGCAGCGCCCCCTCCGCGCGGGCCAACGGGGCGCGACGCGGCCGGCCGAGCGCCCTCAGCCCAGGATGCGCGAGACCATCTCGCCCGTGTCGCGCGACAGGCCCGGCGCGGCGGCGATGCGCCCGAGCGCCGCGCGCATCATCTGCTGGCGGTCTGCGTCGTAGCGCGGCCAGGTCTCGTAGAATGACGTCATGCGCGCCGCGGTCTGCGGATTCAGCGGGTCGAGCCGGATCAGCCAGTCCGCCAGAAGGGCATAGCCCGCACCGGAGGCATGGTGGAAGCCCGCCGCGTTCATCCCCAGCGCCCCCATGACCGAGCGGAAGCGGTTGGGGTTCTTCCAGTCGAAGAGCGGGTGGCCGGTCAGCCGCTCGGCCGTCGCGGCCGCATCGGCCGGGGCGGCGTGGGCGACCTGAAGGGCGAACCACTTGTCCATCACCAGCCGGTCGCCCTGCCACTTCTCCTCGAAGGCGGCGAGGGCGCCGCCCGCCGCGCCCGCCTCGATCAATGGGCCGAGGGCGGCGAGCGTCTCGGTCATGTTGTCGGCGCCCTCGAACTGGGCGCCGGCCCGGGCACCACCGTCGATCCGGGTCAGCAGCGCCAGCGCCTGGGCGCGCAGCGCGCGCCGGCCGGCGGCGGCGGCGTCGGGCGTGTAGGCGCCGGGCGTCGCCATCTCGTCGTGGAGCCGCGCGAGCACCGGCTCGAGGTGGCGCGCGATCGCCCCCTGCAAGGCGCGCGTCGCCTCCCAGATGCGCTGCGGGTCGGGGACGACGCCGCTCGCGTTCAGGGTCTGGGCCATGTCGTCCTGCCCGGGCAGGCGCAGGGCGAGGGCGCGGAACGCGGGGTCGAGCGCGTCGTCGGCCGCGAGGCGGGCCAGCGCGTCGAGATAGGCGGCCTCGGGGGCGGCCTCGGCGCTGACCATCCGTGCAAGGGTGTCCTTGGCGAGCGCGCGCCCCGCCTCCCAGCGGTTGAACGGGTCGGTGTCGTGGGCGAGCAGCACGAGGCGTTCCTCCGTGCTCGTCTCGCGCTCGAGGATCACCGGCGCCGAGAAGCCGCGCAGGAGCGAGGGCACGGGCCGCGCCGGCAGCCGCTCGAACGTCCAGCTCTGGCTGCCCTCTGTCAGCTCGAGCACCGTGGTCGGCACCAGTTCCTTGCCCTCCTTCGTGAGCAGGCCCATGGCCACGGGAATGACCATCGGCGCCTTGTCGGGCTGGCCGGGCGTGGGCGGGGTGCGCTGCGACAGCGTCAGCCGCCAGATGCCGTTCTCGTAGGTCTCCGACACCTGCACGCGCGGCGTGCCCGCCTGGGAATACCACAGCTTGAACTGCGACAGGTCTCGGCCCGTGGCCTCATCGAAGACGGCCAGCCAGTCCTCGATCGTGGCCGCTTGCCCGTCGTGCCGGTCGAAGTAGAGGTCGAGCGCCGAGCGGTAGCCGGCCTCGCCCACCAGCCGCTTGAGCATGCCGATCACCTCGGCGCCCTTCTCGTAGACGGTGGCGGTGTAGAAGTTGTTGATCTCGACGAAGCTCTCTGGCCGGACAGGGTGGGCGAGCGGCCCCGCATCCTCGCGGAACTGCCGGGCGCGCAGGGCCAGCACGTCGTCGATCCGCTTCACGGCGTGGCCGCGCGCGTCGCCCGAGAACTCCTGGTCGCGGAAGACGGTCAGCCCCTCCTTCAGGCAGAGCTGGAACCAGTCGCGGCAGGTGATGCGGTTGCCCGTCCAGTTGTGGAAGTATTCGTGGGCGACGATGCTCTCGATCGCCTCGTAGTCGCGGTCGGTCGCGGTCTCGGGGCTGGCCAGCACGTACTTGCTGTTGAAGATGTTCAGCCCCTTGTTCTCCATCGCGCCCATGTTGAAGTCGTCCACGGCGACGATGTTGAAGACCTCGAGGTCGTATTCGCGGCCATAGACCTCCTCGTCCCAGCGCATCGAGCGCTTCAGCGCGTCCATGGCGTAGGCGCAGCGCCCCTCGTCGCCCGGGCGCACCCAGACGTTGAGCGCGACCTCCGCGCCCGAGCGGGTGCGGAACGTGTCCGAATGCGCCCGCAGGTTTCCCGCGACGAGGGCGAAGAGGTAGGCGGGCTTGGGCCAGGGGTCGTGCCACTCCGCCCAGCCGGGGCCGGAGCCTGCCGGGTTGCCGTTCGACAGCAGCACCGGGAGGTCGGACTCGATGCGCACGTGGAAGGGCGCCATTACGTCGGGCCGGTCGGGGTAGTAAGTGATCTTGCGGAAGCCCTCGGCCTCGCACTGGGTGCAGAACATCTTCTGCGAGAGATAGAGGCCCTCGAGCGCGGTGTTGGCCTCGGGGGCGATCTCGACCTCGGCCTCCCAGACGAAACGCTCGGCCGGCACCTTGACCTCGATGCCGCCGTCGACGTGGCGGCACGACGCGGCGGCCCCGTCCACCTTCTGCCAGATCGGGCGCAGGCCTTCGCCGTGAAGGAAAAGGCTGTCCGAGGACGCGGCGTCGGGGTTCGGCGAGAAGAGGATCCGCGAGACGACACGGGTGCCCCGCGGCGCCAGCCGGAAGGTCAGCCGCACCTCCTCGACCACGTGGGAAAAGGGGGCGTAGTCGGTCAGATGCACCTTCTGGGGGGCGGCGTCCTTCATGCGATCCTCGTCCGCTTGGGTGTCAGGCAACCTATGGGGTTGGCGGGCCGCCGCAAGTGCGACGCGCCGGGAGGGGCCGGGCATCGCGAGCGGGAACCCGGCGCGCAACGGCGGCCGGGGGCAGGCGGCCCGCGCCCGGCGATCCATGCGCGGGCGGTGCCAAAGGGCGCGGGCGCGCGGTGCTCCGGGGCCGAACGGCGGGCCCCCGGTTCGGCGATGGCGGGCGTCCGCGTGGAGGGCCGAGCGTTTCGGTGTCGGCCGCGCCCCGGTCGCCGGGCGGGACGGGGCAGACGCGGGCCTGCTGGCGGCCGCAGGGCTGACGGGCGCCGGCCCCCCGCATCTCGATCGCGTCTGCGTGGTGCCTCAGGCGCGGGCGGCGGGCGGGGCCGGCGGGGCCGCCGCACCAGGCCGCCGCACCAGGCCGCCGCACCAGGCCGCCGCACCAGGCCGCCACACCAGGCCGCCACACCGGGCCGCCACCGGGCAGGCCGGCCGCCGGCGCGCTTGGCAGCGGCCCGTCGGCGCCTATCTCGCCGCCATGACCGTCCTTGTCTGGTTCAAGCGCGACCTGCGGGTGGAGGATCACCCGGCCCTCGTCCATGCCGCCGCCGTCTCGGGCGAAACCGGCGCGGCCGTGCTCCCCGTCTGCATCGTCGAGCCGGAATATTGGCGGCTGCCCGACACCTCTGCCCGGCAATGGGCCTTTACCGCCGAGTGCCTCGAGAGCCTCCGCGCGGCGCTCGCGCGCCTTGGGCTGCCGCTGGCGGTGCGCGTGGGGGACGCGGTGGAGGAACTGGCGGCCGTCGCGGCAGAATACGGCGCGAGCCGCCTTGTCAGCCACGAGGAGACGGGCAACAGCTGGACCTACGACCGCGACCTGCGGGTGGCCGCCTGGGCGCGCGGGGCCGGCCTGCCGTGGGACGAGCTCGCGCAATCGGGCGTGGTGCGGCGGCTGGCCAGCCGCGACGGCTGGGCCGCGTTGATGCGCTCTCTG
>LJNT01000074.1:5338-5790 GCA_001314685.1 Rhodobacteraceae bacterium HLUCCA09 | reverse complement strand
CCCGCCGCGCGCCCCGCCCCTTGTCGCGCAGCCGCCGGGCAAGCTCGGGCAGCAGGCGGTCGAGCGCTGCGGCGAGATCGGCCTCGAGTCCGATCGGCTCGGGCAGGGTCAGCCGCACGGCGAAGCGGGGCGGCGGCGCGGCGGGCGCGAGCGGCTCGGGCACCGTGCCGAACGCCTGGTCGAGCCGCAGCACCAGCTCCTGCCCGAAGCGCCGGGCGAGGCCCGCACGGGGCTGGCCCGCCACGTCCTCGATCCGCCGCAGGCCCAGCCTGGCGAGCTGCGCCACCACCTCGTCGGGCAGCCTGAGCGCAGCGACGGGCAGCGTGCCGAGGGCGCCGCGCGTGCGCCCCGGCGCCGCGATCCGCCCCTCCGGCGCGGCCTGACCGGGGGGCGCCGCCTGCGGCGCGGGCGGCACGCCGCCCCGCTCCCAGTGCCGGCGCCTGGCCGCGCGC
>LJNT01000074.1:0-5324 GCA_001314685.1 Rhodobacteraceae bacterium HLUCCA09 | reverse complement strand
CCGGGCCTCCTGGTCGATCGCATCGCCGCTGCGCGCGGCTGCCGGCCCGCCGCCCCCGCCGTAGCGGGCGAGCGCCCAGGCCGCGCCGAGCGTATCGGCGATCCCGGCACATACCGTCAGCCCGATCCCCGCGCAATCCGCCTCGACCTGCGCGAGCAGCGCCGCCTCCCCCCCGAACAGATGGGCGCAGCCCGTCAGGTCGGCAGCCAGCCCCGCCGGCGGCTCGGCCGCGATCCAGGGCGAGAACTTGCCCGCCCAGCGTTGAAGCGCGGCGAGGAAATCGGCCTCGGCCCGCGGGTTCTCGATCCGCGTCACGAGGTCGGGGCACATCGCGCGCGCATCCCGCACCGGCTGGCCTCGCACGAGCCCCGCCGCCTGCGCCTCGCCCGAAAGCGCCACGAGCAGCGGCACGCCCCGCCGCTCGCCCACTACGGCGAAGGGCGCGGCCCCGAGCACCGGCTCGGCGCGCAGGCACCGCTCCGCAGCGAGGCGCGGGAACCACAGCGAAAGGATCCGTCGGGTCGGCATGGGGCAGCGAACGAACCGGCAGCAGGATGTTCTTTTTATGTTCTAACTTCTGCTCCGGCCCCGAGTCGAGTCCGCACGGCCCCGCACGCGCCGCGCCTGCCCATCATCCTGGCCCAAATACTCCGGGGGAGTCGCCCGGACCGGGCGACGGGGGCGGCGCCCCCTGCCATGGCTGCCGCGCGCATGGCCCCCAACGGCCCAGCCGCCGCGCTCAGATCCGCTCCAGCGCCAGCGCGATTCCCTGCCCGCCGCCGATGCACATGGTCACCAGCGCCCGACGCGCGGCCGTCCGCTCGAGTTCGTAGAGCGCCTTGACCGTCAGGATCGCGCCGGTCGCGCCCACGGGGTGGCCGAGCGCGATGGCGCCGCCGTTGGGATTCACCCTGGCCGGGTCGAGGCCCAGCCCGCGATTTACCGCGATGGCCTGCGCGGCGAAGGCCTCGTTCGACTCGATCACGTCGAAGTCCTCCACGCTCAGCCCCGTCCTCGCACAGAGCGACTTGACCGCCGGGATCGGGCCGACGCCCATCACCTCGGGCCGGACGCCCGCATGGGCGTAGCCCAGCACCCGCGCCCGCGCCTTCAGCCCCAGGCGCTCGGCCGCCCCGGCACGGGCGAAGACGAGGGCCGCCGCGCCGTCGTTGATGCCGCTCGCGTTGCCCGCGGTCACCGTGCCGTCCTTCCGGAAGGCCGGCCGCAGTCCCGCCAGCGCCTCGAGGGTCGTCTCCTTGGGGTGCTCGTCGCGGGCGAAGGCGACCGTCTCGCGCTTGCGCTTCACCTCGATCGGCACGATCTGGCTGTCGAACCGCCCCTCTTCCTGCGCCGCGGCCGCGCGCCGCTGGCTCTCGAGCGCGAAGGCGTCCTGGTCCTCCCGGCTGATCTGCCGCTCGTCGGAGACGTTCTCGGCGGTGACGCCCATGTGTCCCGTTCCGAACGGGCAGTTCAGTGCGCCGAGCATCATGTCGAGCGCCCGCACGTCGCCCATCTTGGCGCCCCAGCGCCCGTCGGTCAGCACGTGGGGGCTGCGGCTCATGCTCTCGGCCCCGCCTGCCAGGCCGAACTCGGCATCGCCCAGCGCCAGCCCCTGCACGACCGAGACGACGGCCTGCGCGCCCGAGCCGCAGAGGCGGTTGACGTTCATCGCAGGGCAGGTGTCGGGGATGCCTGCCTCCATCGCCGCGACGCGGCTGAGATACATGTCGCGCGGCTCGGTGTTGATGACATGTCCGAAGGCCACGGTGCCCACCTGAGCAGCCTCGACGCCCGCATCCGCCAGCGCCGCCCTGGCCACCTCCGCGCCGAGCGAGATGGGCGGGGTGCCCGCGAGCGCACCGCCGAAGGCGCCGATCGCCGTGCGGCGCCCCGAGAGAATCACGATGTCGTCCATGTGCCTGCCTCCCCGTCTTGTCGCGTGCGGAGGCTATCGCCGAATGCCGGCCGGCGCAGAGATGACGTTACGTCCTGCGCGAGCTAACGGGGCGGCGTGGTCGGGCTCACCGGAGCGGGCGGGCAGACATGGGCGCGCGACGTGTCCGGGTCGAGGAATCGCGCGACGAGCGCGCGAAGGAGCGGGCTGTCGGCCGCCTCGGCCGCGCAGCCGGAGTTCCGCGCGTGCACGGGCAGAGATAATGGAAAGGGCATGCGGCCGTCGCCGGAGCCGCCTCGGTTCGTGATGGTCATGACCGCCTCCTCGTCGCCATCGTGGACAAGGAGGGAACCGCCGAAGGGTTGAGAGGGCATGAAGATCGCACCGGCGCGACGCCCTGACCCGTCCGAAATCGCCGAAGGGACGAAAAAGGAATCAACCGCTGCGCGAGTGCCCGATTGAGGGGCAGCGCACGAACGAGGATCGCTCCGCCCATGCCCCGCGCGCCCGACCCCTCCGGGCTGCGCCTGCGCGCCGCGTCGGCGTGGTGGGCCTCGTGCTTCTCGGCGTGGCGGTGGCCCGTCACGGCGTGCCGAAGGCCGTCGCGCCGATCGAGGCGGTCGCCGTGGCGGGCCCGGCCTTCGCCGTGACGCTGGTACGCGCCCTGCGCCCTTGCCCGGGCGCGCAGGGATGGCGTCATCACATGTCGAACTTCAGCGGCCGCACCTGCCCGAACAGCCCGGTCTCGCGCAGCTGCTGCAGCACCGGCTCGGGCACCACGTCGTCGACGTAGAGCAGCGCGATCGCGTCGCGTCCCTTCTCCGACCGGCCGAGGGTGAAGTTGGCGATGTTCACACCGTTCTCGCCCAGCGTCCGTCCCAGCGTGCCGATGATTCCCGGCACGTCTTCGTTGGTGGTGTAGAGCATGTGGCGCCCGATCTCGGCGTCGATGTTGATGCCCTTGATCTGGATGAAGCGCGGCTTGCCGTCGGAAAAGACGGTGCCCGCGATCGACCGCTCGCGCGTCTTGGTGACCACAGTCATCTTGACGTAGGCCTCGAAGACGCCGGTCTGCGGCTGGGTCGTGCGGCTGACGCGCACGCCCCGGTCGGCGGCGATGACGGGTGCCGAGACCATGTTCACGTCGGGATTGCTCGCCTGCATCACGCCCGCGATGGCCGCGCAGCCCATCGCCTCGAGGTTCATCTCGGCCACGGCGCCGTCGTAGAGCATGTTGATCGCCTCGATCGGCTCGTCGGTCATCTGCCCGATGAAGGCGCCCAGGTGCTCGGCGAGCTTCAGCCACGGCTTCATCACTGCTGCCTCCTCGGCGGTGACCGAGGGCATGTTGAGCGCGTTCTGCACCGCGCCCGTCAGCAGGTAGTCCGACATCTGCTCGGCCACCTGCAGGGCCACGTTCTCCTGCGCCTCGGTGGTGGCGGCGCCGAGATGCGGGGTGACCACCACGTTGTCGAGACCGAAGAGCGGGTTCTCGGTCGCCGGCTCCTCGGCGAAGACGTCGAAGGCCGCGCCCGCGACATGCCCGTTCTTCAACGCCTCGGCCAACGCAGCCTCGTCGACCAGCCCGCCGCGGGCGCAGTTGATGATCCGCACGCCCGGCTTCATCTTCAGGATCGCGTCGGCCGAGAGGATGTTGCGGGTCTTGTCGGTGAGCGGCACGTGCAGCGTGACGAAATCGGACCGGTGCAGCAGCTCGTCGAGCTCGGCCTTGGTCACGCCCATCTTCGCCGCGCGCTCTTCCGAGAGGTAGGGGTCGTAGGCCAGCACCTTCATGCGCAGGCCGTGGGCGCGGTCGCAGACGATCCCGCCGATATTGCCGGCACCGATCACGCCCAGCGTCTTGCCGGTCAGCTCTGTGCCCATGAAGCGCGACTTCTCCCAGAGCCCGGCATGGGTCGAGGCGTTGGCCTGCGGGATCTGACGCGCGACGGCCATCATCATCGCGATGGCGTGCTCGGCGGTGGTGATGGAGTTGCCGAACGGCGTGTTCATCACGATCACGCCGCGTTTCGAGGCGGCGGGGATGTCGACGTTGTCGACGCCGATGCCCGCCCGCCCGATCACCTTGAGCCGCGGCGCGGCCTCGAGCAACTTCTCGGTGACCTTCGTGGCCGAGCGGATGGCGAGCCCGTCGTAGTTGGGCAACTCGGCGCGCAGACGCTCCTTGTCCTTGCCGATGGAGGGGTCGAAGGTGACGTCGATCCCGCGGTCGCGGAAAATCTGGACGGCCGTCTCGGACAGCTTGTCGGAGACGAGCACGCGGGGGAGATTGGAATCGAGAGCCATGGCTCGTGGTCCTTTCGCGGGGGCCGGGCGCGCCGGCCGGAGATGGAGAGGATCGGGACAGCCCGTCCCGATCTTTCGTACGAAAGATCGAACCCGAAATCTCGTACGAAATTTCGCTCAGGCGTCGACCGACAGCGCGGCGCGTTCGGTCTCGCAGGCCCATGCGATCCAGGGCATGAGCGCCTCGAGATCCGCGGCCTCCACGGTCGACCCGCACCAGATACGCAGGCCCGGAGGCGCGTCTCGATAGCCGTTCACATCGTAGGCGACCCCCTCGCCCTCCAGCCGCTTCGCCACCGCCTTGGCAAAGGCTTCGCCATCCGCGATGCCCGGATGGGTGAACTTGAGGCAGACCGAGGTCGTCGAGCGCGTGGCCGGATCGGTCGCCAGGTAGTCGATCCAGTCATGCGCCTGTACGAAGCGGTCCACCACGGCGGCGTTCGCGTCGGCCCGCGCGATCAGCGCCGGCAGCCCCCCGATCGAGCGCGCCCAGTCGAGCGCGAAGAGGTAATCCTCGACGCACAGCATCGACGGCGTGTTGATCGTCGCCCCCTCGAAGATGCCCTCGTTCAGCTTGCCCCCCTTGGTGAGGCGGAAGATCTTGGGCAGCGGCCAGGGCGGGGTGTAGCTCTCGAGCCGTTCGACCGCCCGCGGCGACAGGATCAGCACGCCATGCGCCGCCTCGCCGCCCAGCACCTTCTGCCAGGAGAAGGTGGCGACGTCGAGCTTGTCCCACGGCAGGTCCATCGCGAAGGCGGCCGAGGTCGCGTCGCACAGCGTCAGCCCCGCCCGGTCGGCCGGGATCGCGTCGCCGGTGGGCACACGCACGCCCGAGGTCGTGCCGTTCCAGGTGAAACAGACGTCGTGGTCGTAGTTCAGGGCGGCCATGTCGACGATCTCGCCATAGTCCGCCTCGTGCACCTGCGCGTCGAGCTTGAGCTGCTTGACGGCGTCGGTGACCCAGCCGGCACCGAAGCTTTCCCATGCCACCATCTCCACGGGGCGCTCGCCCAGCATCGTCCACATCGCCATCTCGAAGGCGCCGGTGTCGGAGGCGGGCACGATGCCGATGCGGTAGTCGGCGGGGATGCCCAGCACCTCGCGGGTGCCCTCGATCGCGGCC
>LJNT01000008.1 GCA_001314685.1 Rhodobacteraceae bacterium HLUCCA09 | reverse complement strand
GGGGGCTGCTCTCGGACCTTGTGTAGGAGCTTGATTCTACAGAGCTTTCGCGGGCACGCCAGCCGCCCTCCCCGATTTCGATGAATAATACGGGCTCATCGTCGTCGCCCTTCTTGTTGTCTTCGGTCTGATCATCGCGGCGGGCGTCGACCGGCGTGTCGGGGACGCGCTCAATACCATGATGTGGCTGGTGATCTTCGCCTTGCTTGCGGGATTTCTCGCGCTGGTTGCATGGCTCGCCATTCTCGGGCCTTGATTGTCTGCGATCGCCTACCCGCGCCAAGGACAGCGAGGAATTCGGGAAGCGAGGGCGGTAAAGGAGGTGCGCCATGGATGATCGCGTGAGCGGTATGACGAACCTGCATTCCGTCCTCGAAGATGCGCGGCGCCGGCTCGTCGAGACCGGTACACGTAACCGTCTCGTCCACGTCAATCGCGCCGCCAAGCGGGCGAACGCGTTGAACATCGTCAACGAACGCACGGAAGACGTCTTCGACCTGTTGCGGCGCAAGGGCAAGCGGATGCAGTTCGCCGCGCAGGGGCAGGACGAGGAGGACGAGACGGACGAGCTGCACCTCGCCCTGCCGGCCCCGGACGAGGAGCCCTTCGACGAGACCCGCTATCGCGACGCCTTCCTCGAAACGCGGCTCGGGCCCGATGCGTTGCAGAGGCGGCTCTTGAAGCTGTTCAAGGATTCGCGCACCGCGGAGGAAGAGCAGGGCATTAACGTGCTCTTCCTCGCGATGGGCTTCCTGCGATGGTACGAGAGCGAGAGCTCCGAGGTCACGCGCGAGGCGCCGCTGATCCTGCTGCCGGTGGATCTCGTGCGCAACGAGAAGCGCGCCGGCTTCGACATCCGCGCCCGCGACGCCGACATCGTGACCAACCTGCCCCTGCAGGAGCGGCTGCGGGGGGATTTCGGCCTGGAGCTGCCCGATCTTGTCGATGGCGACGAGTTCGAACCGGGGGCCTATCTCGACGAGGTCGCCGAGCGCGTCTCGGGCCGGCCGCGCTGGTCGGTCGATCGTGACGGGATGCAGCTCGGCTTCTTCTCCTTCGCCAAGCTGCTGATGCTGCACGATCTCGACCCGGAAAACTGGAGCGGCGCCGCGCTCGAGGACCACCCTCTACTGACCGGCCTGCTCGACACCGGGTTCACGGCCGATCCACCACTCTTTTCGCCCGGCGAGCGGCTTGACGAGAGGGTCGCACCGGCCGACCTGATCCATGTCGTGCCGGCGGACGCCTCGCAGACCAAGGTGATCGAGGAGGTGCGCGCGGGCCGCAACCTCGTGGTGCAGGGGCCGCCCGGCACCGGCAAGTCGCAGACCATCGCCAACATCGTCGCAGGAGCGGCGCATGACGGCAAGACGGTCCTGTTCGTGGCCGAGAAGATGGCCGCGCTGCGGGTGGTGCACGACCGGCTGAAGAAGGTTGGGCTGGGCGATCTCTGCCTGGAGGTGCATTCGCGTGCGGCCAACAAGAAGGTCTTCCTGCAGGAACTCGCCCGGACCCTGAACGCCGGGCAGGCGGTGCCCGCGCGCCCCGGCCCGCCCGAGGCGCTTACCGCGGCCCGCGACCGGCTGAATACGGTGACGAGGTTGCTTCACGAGCCCGTCCCCGGGCGCGACTGGACGCCGTTCCGTGCGCTGGCCGAGATCGTGGAGTTCGTGGGCCGGGAGGTGCCGCCACCGCGCCTGCCAGTGGACGGGCTCGCCGAGTTCGACGACGCTGCACGGCGCGCGGCAGCCGACGTGGTGCGCGATATGGCGGACCTGCTGGCACAATCCGGCCCACGCGCCGCCCATCCCTTCGCGGGCGCGCAGGCGGCAGACCTCCAGCCAACGGATCTCCAGCGCCTTGCGACCCACCTTGCCGCGGCACTCGACGCGGTCGAGGCGGTTCAGGCGCTGGCTGACTATGTCTGCTCCGAGGCGGACCTGCCGGCTGCGGGCGGGCTCGACGACGCCGAGGGGCTCGAGGCTGTTCTGGCGATGCTTGTCCATCGCCCTCCCGCGGCGGCCGAGGCGGCGGGCGCCCTGATGGCCCATGCCAGCGCGCGGCGCCTCGCCGAGGGGATCGAGGCGGGCCGGGAGTGGCGCGAGGCCCGGCAGGCCGCCGAGGCGCGCTTCACCGAGGCTGCCTTCGAGACCCCGGCGGATGCGCTACGGGCCCGGCTGCTGCCTGGTGTCGGCTCTTTCTGGAAGCGCCTCTTCGGCTCCTATCGCGGCGCCTCGGCAGAACTGGCAATTCTTCTGAAAGGACCGTTGCCCAAGGCGCCGGCAGAGCGTCTCGCCCTCGTCGACGACCTGCTCGACATCCGGCGCAAGCGCGGCCGGCTGGCCGACGAGGAGGGCTGGCTGCGCGAGGCGCTTGGAGTCGCGTGGCGCGGCGAGCGGACGGATTTCGTCGGGCTTGAGGACGCCTGCGGATGGCTCGACGCGATGTCGGGCACCGGGTGGGTCAGCGATGCCGAGACGCTCGACCGCCTCGCGGCCCTCTCCGGCGAGGCCGAGGCACTGGCGTCCGACCTGCGGGCGCGGATCACCGCGGCACGTGAGGCCGTGGCGCGGGTGACCGACCGCCTGAAATGGGCCGACCCGGCGGGCCGCGCGGTGAGCGCGATCCCGCTGCCCGATCTCTCCGAGCGCCTCGCGAAGATGGCGGCCAACCTCGATCGTTACGGCGAGTGGGCGCGGCTGCTGGACCGGGCCGAGCGCCTCCGCGTCGCGGGCCTTGGCGCCCTTCTCGACGCGCTCGACAGCGGCACGCTGGCGCCCGAGGCGGCCGTCGACGAGTTCCTCTACGCGACGGCGGAAGCGCGTTGGGCCGAGGCGCGCGGCAGGCGGCCCGAACTCGACCGGCTGGCCCAGCTCGACCGGCACGCGCTGGTCGAGGAGTTCCGCACGCTGGAGGACCGGCGGCTGAAGGAGACGCGGCAACTCGTGCATGCGAGGCATCTCGCGCAGCTGCCGCAGGGCGCCGTGGGCGAGATGGGGTTTCTGCGCGGCGAGATGACGAAGAAGCGCAAGCACCGCCCGATCCGCCGGATCATCGAGCAGGCGGGCGGCATGGTGCAGCGCATCAAGCCCGTGTTCCTGATGAGCCCGATCTCGATCGCGCAGTTCCTGCCGCCGGGCGCGGTGGAATTCGACCTCCTCGTGATCGACGAGGCGAGCCAGGTGCGCCCCGAAGAGGCCCTTGGCGCCATCGCACGCTGCCGGCAGATCGTCGTGGTGGGCGACCAGAAGCAGCTGCCGCCCACCAGCTTCTTTGACCGGCTCGCGGCCGAGGCGGAGGACGAGGACGACGATGAGGAGGGGCTGCGCACAGCCCGCGCCACCGAGATGGAGAGCGTTCTCACCCTGTGCGAGGCGCGCGGCCTGAACCCTGGGATGCTGGAATGGCACTACCGCTCGCGCGACCCGTCGCTCATCACGGTCAACAACGCCGAGTTCTACGACCACCGCCTCGTCCTGCCGCCCTCTCCGGTGCAGGACGACCCCGGTTACGGGCTGGCCTTCACCCGCGTCCCGGGCGTCTATTCCAGCGCCACCCGCGGCGGCGGCCGGCCCACCACGAACCGGATCGAGGCCGAGGCGGTGGCCCGCCGCCTGGCCGAGCACGCCCGGGCGCGGCCCGACCTTTCCGTCGGCATCGTCGCCTTCTCCAAGGCGCAGAGCGACATGGTCACCGAAGTCCTCGAACTGGCCCGGCGCGAGGACGCCGTGCTCGACGATTTCCTGCGCGAGGGCCGCGCCGAGGACGTCTTCGTCAAGAACATCGAGAACGTGCAGGGCGACGAGCGCGACGTGATCCTGATCACCGTCGGATATGGCCCGCACGAACCCGACGGGCGGCTCGCCTCGATGTCCTTCGGCCCCGTCAACGGCGAGGGCGGCGAGCGACGGCTCAACGTGCTCTTCAGCCGGGCGCGGACGCGGTGCGAGGTCTTCTGCTCCTTCGACCCCGACGACATCGAGCCCTCGCGATCGAGCCGCGAGGGCCCGCGCGTGCTCAAGCGGTTCCTCGAATACGCCCGCTCGGGCGAATTGCACCAGCCCGAGCCAACGGGCGACGGCGCCGACAGCCCCTTCGAGGCCGACGTCGCCCGCGTGATCGCCTCGCTCGGCTATCCCTGCGACGCGCAGGTGGGCTCGGCCGGCTTCCGCATCGATCTCGGGGTGCGCCATCCCGAGCGGCCCGGGCAATACATCCTCGCCGTCGAATGCGACGGAGCGACCTATCACGGCGCGCTCTGGGCCCGCGAGCGCGACCGGCTGCGTCAGGACGTGCTCGAAGGGATGGGCTGGCGCTTCCACCGGATCTGGAGCACCGACTGGTTCCATCGTCGCGCCCAGGAGATCGACCGCCTCCGCGCCGCCCTCGACGCGGCCCACGCGGCAGAGACGACGCCGGTCAGGGGGGCGAACGAAGGCGGACGGGTCGTGGAGGCGGAGGCGCCGGCGCCAGCGGAGCCCGAGGTCGTCGAGGTCTCGGCGCCGACCCTGACGGCCGAGCCTTACCGGCGGGCCGAGCTGCGCGTCGCCTCCGACCTGCCGCCCCACGAGGCCCCGACCGGGCAGTTGGCCGACCTCGTCTGCCGGATCGTCGCCGTCGAGGGCCCTGTCCATCGCGAGGAAGTCGCCCGGCGCGTCACCGCCGCCTTCGGCCTGTCGCGCGCCGGCCGACGGATCCAGGAGGCGACCGACCGGGCCATTGGCCTCGCTGTGCGGGATGGCCGCCTGCTCGCTCTGGACGCCTTCGTCATGACGGTCGAACAGCGGGCGGCGCCACCGATCCGCGACAGGGCTGCGGAGACCGTGCCGACCAACCGGGCAGAATACCTGCCTCCGATAGAGATCCGGGCTGCGGCCGAGATGATTCTTGCGGAAAGCGGCCGCATGAATGACGACGACCTTGTCGTCGCCACGGCGCGCCTGCTCGGTTTCGCACGGACAGGGCAGGATGTCCGGAGCGCGATCCGGTCAGCGATCTCCGATCTCTTGCAACAGGCGTAGCCGTGCCGCCGCGATGTTGCAGGGCCGACCGTCACTTCGGTACGGCGAAGGAACGGTGCAGATGCTCCGGGACGGGCTCGGACAGCCGGAACCGGACGGTGATGGGCTGTTCGCCCTGGGAGTCGAGGAAGCGCACCGGGTTGCAATAGGTGAACGGAGCGGCCCGACCCTGCCGCAGCTTGCCCGCGCGAACGAAAAGGTGGACCGCAGCGCGCCGAACTTCGACAGTTTCCGGCCGATTTTGGGCGGGTGTCGCGGGGCCAACCTCGTAGAATCAAGGGGTTTGGCAGCGCATGGCAGCCTGATAGGATGATGTTTTATTGTTGCTCGCCGGAGCCTCTATTGCCATTGCAGCATGGCACTTACGTGTCACATCCCGTATGATTATATGGCCGTTTCTTGAAGAGGACCGGCTTCTCACGATGCCATTGCTTGAGGGCGTCGATGGGCGTT
This sequence comes from Rhodobacteraceae bacterium HLUCCA09, assembly GCA_001314685.1. Lineage (GTDB taxonomy): Bacteria > Pseudomonadota > Alphaproteobacteria > Rhodobacterales > Rhodobacteraceae > HLUCCA09. The sequence continues at coordinate 13 of LJNT01000008.1, read as the reverse complement.
CGGCCCTCCAGGA
>LJNT01000150.1 GCA_001314685.1 Rhodobacteraceae bacterium HLUCCA09 | reverse complement strand
GGGCCTGGCAGGACGGGCGGAGCCAGCGGATCCGGCCGCGGGCTTCCTCCTGCGCGCGGGCCTCGTTCAGGGCGACGAAGCGGACCATCATCTCCTCCTTGCAGGGCCGGACATGGCCGCCGAGAGCGCCGTCTCTCGTGTTCCTGACGCCGGCGACAAAACCGGCCCGCCCCGACCCGAACCACGAGACCACAACAGGCCCACCGTCGCGGCCCGGGCCGCGCATGCCAGAGGCACCTCGTCCCAAGGCTCCAGGAGCGATGCCATCATCGCCAGAGCGCCGGCCCGCCACCACGGACACAAAGCCAGGACAACTCGAGAAAGCGCTGCCCACACTCTCGAACGCCTCCGCGGGCTGCCCCCCGGTCCGGCGGGGTTGCTCAGCGCGTCGGCACCGGTTCGTCGCCGCCGTAGTCGTAGAAGCCGCGGCCGGTCTTGCGGCCGAGCCAGCCGGCCTCGACGTATTTGGTGAGCAGCGGGCAGGGGCGGTACTTGGTGTCGGCGAGCCCGTCGTGCAGCACGTTCATGATGGCGAGGCAGGTGTCGAGGCCGATGAAATCGGCCAGTTCCAGCGGGCCCATGGGGTGGTTGGTGCCGAGCTTCATCGCGCGGTCGATGCTGCGCACGTTCCCGACGCCCTCGTAGAGCGTGTAGACCGCCTCGTTGATCATCGGCATCAGGATGCGGTTGACGATGAAGGCGGGAAAATCCTCCGACGTCGCCGAGGTCTTGCCGAGGCGTTCGACCACGCCCTCCAGCATGCGGAACGTCTCCTCGTCGGTGGCGATGCCGCGGATCAGCTCAACGAGCTGCATCACCGGCACCGGATTCATGAAGTGCAGCCCCATGAACTTTTCCGGCCGGTCGGTGCGCGAGGCGAGCCGCGTGATCGAGATCGACGAGGTGTTCGAGGTGAGGATCGTGTGCGGGCGCAGGTGGGGCCCCAGGTCCTCGAAGATCGCCTGCTTGATCGTCTCGCGCTCCGACGCCGCCTCGACCACGAGGTCGGTCGGCCCGACCTCGCGCAGGTCGAGCGTGATGCGGATACGCCCGAGCGCCGCGTCGCGGTCGGCCTCGGAGACCTTACCGCGCTTGACCTGCCGGTCCATGTTGGCGCGAATCGATTCCATGGCGCGGGTCAGCACGAATTCCTCGATGTCCTGCAGCACGACGTCGTAGCCCGCGAGCGCAAAGACATGCGCGATGCCGCTGCCCATCTGGCCCGCGCCGACGATACCGACCTTCTCGATGCCCATAGCCATGTCCTTTCCCGTTCGCGCGCGACCCTAGAGAGGCGCGCGGCGCCCTCCACGCGGCGCGTGGGCGCAGGCGCGGCCCGGGTCAAGACAATTCGACCGTTAGGCAGCGGTAAACCCCTGCGCGCCAGTCTGGTGTCGGGTGAGTGGAATCAGAGGTTGGGGATGGCTTTCGAGCATCCGGGGGGCGGTGCCCTCGACTATCGTACATGTCGCTATGGCACGTCGCGGCTGATGTTCCGCGGGCCGAAGGCGCGGCTCGCGCCGCCCTACACGCTGTTCATCGGCGGCACCGAGACGTTCGGCCGCTTCGTGCCGCGGCCCTTCCCGACGCTGCTGGCCGATCAGCTGGGACTGGCGGCGGTGAACATGGGGGTGGTCAATGCCGGCATCGACGCCTTCGCCGGCGACGACACGGTGCTCGACGCCGCGCGCCGGGCCGAGACGGTGGTCGTCCAGATCGTGGGCGCGCACAACCTGTCGAACCCGTTCTATACCGTCCATCCGCGCCGCAACGACCGGTTCCTCGGCACGAGCCCGGCGCTGCGCCGGCTCTACCCCGAGATGGACTTCACCGAATTCACCTTCACCCGCCACCTGCTGACCGAGCTCGAGCGGCGGCGGCGGCCGGAGCGGTTCGGAGAGGTCGTCGCCGCGCTGCAGAGCCGGTGGTCGGCGCAGATGGACCTGCTGATGAGCGCCGCGGGCAACCGCGTCGTGCTCGTCTGGGTGAGCGAGACCGCGCCGCCCGAGGAGGCGACGAGCATCGCAGAGGGGCGCGACCCGCTCTTCGTCGACATGACGATGATGGCGCGGCTCGCGGTGCGCGCGCGGCAGCTGGTGCAGGTGATCCCGAGCCGCGCCGCGCTGGAGGCGGGCACGCGCGGCATGGTGTTTTCCGAGTTCGAGAGCCATATCGCCGAGGCCACGCTCGGCCCTGCGGTACATGTCGAGGTCGCCGAGGCGCTGACGCCGGTGCTGCGCGAGGTGAGCGCGGCGGCGTGAGTCGGCCGTCAGGCGCCGCACCGGCAGAAGGGCGCAGCGATCGGCCGGTCAGGCGCGGCCGGCGGCGGCCGACAGCGTGAGCGGGTCGACCCCGAGCGAGCCGAGGGCCCGCTCCCATTTCGACGCGGCAGGCGTGTCGAAAACGATCTCCGACGAAGCCTGCGCCGTGAGCCACGCGTTGCGCGCGATCTCGCCCTCGAGCTGGCCCGGCCCCCAGCCGGCATAGCCGAGCGCCATGAGCGTCCGTGCCGGCCCGCGGCCCTGCGCGATATCCTCGAGAATGTCGAGCGTCGCGGTCATGCCGAACTCGGCGCCGACCTGCAGCGTCGCCTCGCTCTCGGTGTATTCCGCCGAATGCAGGACGAAGCCGCGGCCGTGCTCCACCGGCCCGCCCATGTGGACCGGCACGCCGGTCATGACGGCCGAGGGCGAGATATCGAGCTGCGAGAGCAGTTCGTCGAAGGTGAGGTCGGTCACGGGGTGGTTGACGACGAGGCCCATCGCCCCTTCGGCGGAATGCGCGCACAGGAAGATGACCGACCGGTCGAACCGCGGGTCGGCCATGCCGGGCATGGCGATGAGAAGCTGGCCGGTCAGGTCGATCTCGGGATCGTCGGGCGTGGCGTCCATGCAAGGAGGATGGGGTCTGCCCGCGCCAAGGGCAAGGGCCGACGCGGGCGCAGGCGGCGCCGCAGCCGATGGCACGCGCTTGTGACGCCGGCCCGCGTTCCCTTCGCGGCGCGGATCGTCTAGCACTCTCGCATGTTATGCCGTGCCGCCCTTGTCCGACCGTTTGCGGCCGCCCTTGTGGCCGCGCTCGGCGCCGCTCTGGCGCTGCCGGATCGGGCCGCGGCGCAGGAAGCCGACGCGATGCCCGCCGAGGTCGTGCGCGCCGAGGTGCTGCCGGGCTGGCAGACGGCCGATGGCACGCGGATGGCGGCGTTGCGCCTCACTCTGGCACCGGGGTGGAAGACCTATTGGCGTGCTCCGGGTGACGCGGGCATCCCGCCGGCCTTCGACTGGACGGGCTCGCGCAACCTCGCCGCCGTCGCCTTCCACTGGCCGGCGCCGGACGTGTTCCACGATTACGGGATCCGCACCATCGGCTACGCCGACCAGCTCGTGTTGCCGATGGAGCTGCGGCCCGAGCGGCCGGGCGCGCCGATCCGCGTCGCCGGCGAGATGGAGCTGGGCGTCTGCGAGACGGTCTGCATCCCCGCCGAGCTGACATTCTCGGCCGTGATCGACGGCGCCGGCGCGATGGACCCGACGATCCGCGCCGCGCTCGCCGCACGGCCCATACCCGCACGCAACGCGGGGGTGGGGCGGGTGGTCTGCGAGTTTACCCCCATCGCCGACGGGGTGCGCCTCGACGCACGGATCGACATGCCGCGCGTGGGCGGCAGCGAGGTGGCGCTGGTCGAGGCGGGCGAGCCGGGCATCTGGGTGTCGGAGCCGCAGGTGGCGCGGCAGGACGGGGCGCTGCACGTGCGGGCCGATCTCGTGCCGCCGCCGGGCATGCCCTTGCTGCTCGACCGGTCCGAGCTGCGATTCACGGTGCTCGGCAGCAGCCGCGCGGTCGACATCCGCGGCTGCGAGTGACGGCTCAGACGAGAAGCGCCAGCGCCAGCCCCGCCGCGAGGATCAGCCCCGCGTCACGATTGGAGCGGAACAGGCGCAGGCACGTCTGGCCGTCGTCGATGTCAAGCCGGACGAGCTGCCAGGCCATGTGCCAGCCCATCCCCCACACGCCCGCGAGGGCGAGGGCCAGCGCCAGCGGGTTGGCCGAGGGCGCCACGGCGAGGATCGTGCCGAGCGTGAGCAGCAGCACCGTCGCCACGAGGAAGGCGCGCAGCCAGCGCGGGCTGTTCTCGCCGAAGAGGCGCGCGGTGGATTTCACGCCGATCAGCGCGTCGTCCTCGGCGTCCTGGTGGGCATAGATCGTGTCATAGAACAGCGTCCACGCGATGCCCCCGACATAGAGACAGACCGGCGCCCACGAGAGCGAGCCCGCCGCCGCGGCCCAGGCCAGCAGCGCCCCCCAGTTGAACGCCAGCCCGAGAAAGATCTGCGGCCACCAGGTAAAGCGCTTGGCGAAGGGGTAGATGGCGACGAGCGCGAGCGAGCCGATGCCCAGGCCGATGGCGAGCGGGTGAAACGTGATCAGGATGAAGAACGCCACGATCGACTGCACGCAGGCCCAGATAAACGCCTGACGCGGTGTCACGGCGCCCGAGGGCAGCGGCCGCGAGCGGGTGCGCGCCACGCCGCCGTCGATGTCGCGGTCGGTCAGGTCGTTCCAGGTGCAGCCCGCCCCACGCATCAGGATCGCCCCGATGCCGCAGCCCGCGATGATCCAGGCGTGATACCACTGCCAGCCATGCGCGTTGGCGGCGGCCAGCACGCCCCACCAGCAGGGCAGCAGCAGAAGCCATGTTCCGATGGGCCGGTCGGCCCGCGACAGCCGAAGGTAGGGCCGCGCCCAGTCGGGGGCGCGGGTATCCACCCAGTTGCCGCGATAGGCGTCGGCGACGGTGTCTGGCGTCTCGGTGCGTTGGGTCATAGGGTCCGGCCGGGCATGGGATCGGGCGTCGGGAGGTGCGCGATGGGTCAGGTCCGGCTGTATCTAGACCGGGAGCTCGGAGAGGGGCAAACGATCTCCCTCTCGCGCGACCAGGCGCATTATCTCTTCGGCGTGATGCGGATGGGGCCGGGCGACCGGCTCGAGGTGTTCGACGGCCGAACGGGCGCCTACCCGGCGACGGTGGCGGAGGCCGGCAAGAAGTCCGGCACGCTGGCTGTGGGCGCGCAGACCGCGCCGCTGCGCCGCCCGCCCGACCTCTGGCTGATGTTCGCCCCCATCAAGAAGGGCCGCACCGACTTCATCGTGGAAAAGGCGGCAGAGCTCGGCGCCGCTCGCATCTGCCCCGTCCAGACCGACTTCACCAATGCCGAGCGGGTGCGGCGCGACCGGCTGCAGGCCCATGCCGTCGAGGCCGCCGAGCAATGCGGCGGCACATTCGTGCCCGAGGTGGCCCACCTCGCCCGCCTGTCCGACGTGCTGACGGGCTGGCCCCCCGAGCGCCGCCTGATGTTCTGCGACGAGGCGCTGGCCGGCCCCGCCTCGGCCCTGCCCGACGAGTCCGGCCCGTGGGCCATCCTGATCGGCCCCGAGGGCGGCTTTTCCGAGGCCGAACGCGCGCGCCTCGCCGCGCTGCCGCAGGCCCGTGCCGTCTCGCTCGGCCCCCGCATCCTGCGCGCCGACACCGCCGCCGT
>LJNT01000002.1 GCA_001314685.1 Rhodobacteraceae bacterium HLUCCA09 | reverse complement strand
GCGGCACGGTCTCGGGCGGCTTCCCGATATTGTCGGGCCCGTGCCCCGTTCTCGCCCCATTCCGCCGTCACCAAGGGGTCAATCACACCCGTGGGGGCAGGGGTGTGCGGGGAAGCGGGATGGACAGACTGACGGAAATGGAAGCCTTCGCCACCGTTGTGGACCAGGGGGGGTTCACCGACGCCGCGAAGAAGATGGGGATATCCAAGTCGGCCGTCTCCAAGCACGTCTCGTCTCTCGAGGCGCGTCTTGGCGCGCGGCTGCTCAACCGCACCACGCGGCGCGTCTCGCCGACCGAGATCGGGCTGGCCTACTACGACCGCGCCCGCCGCGTGCTCAACGACGCGGGCGAGGCCGACGCGCTGGTGACCGCCATGCAATCCGCCCCTTCGGGTCTGCTGCGCATCTCGGTCGCCACCGATTTCGGGGTGAATCACCTGTCGCCGGTGATCGGCGACTTCCTGCGGGAATATCCCGACATCACCGTCAACATGGTGCTCAACAACCGCTACGTGGAGCTGATCTCGGAAGGTTTCGACATGGCCGTGCGGATCGGCGAGCTGGAGGATTCCACGCTGCGCGCCCGCAAGCTCGCCGCGACCACCAAGCGCATGATCGCCTCGCCCAGCTACTTCCAGCGTTTCGGGCGGCCGATGCGGATCGACGACCTCAACGAGCACAAGCTTTTGCACTATTCCAACCAGTCCAACGGCAACCTGTGGAAGGTGACGGCCCCCTCCGGCGAGAAGCGGCAGATCCGCACCTCGGGCTGGCTGACGGTCAACGACGGGCAATCGCTGCTCAACGCCGCGATCGCCGGCCTCGGCATCGCCTACCTGCCCACCTTCCTCTACGCCGACGCGATGCGCGACGGGCTCGTGGAAGAGGCGATCCCCGACCTGCCGGTCGACCCGCTGGGCATCTACGCGGTCTATCCGCCGGGGCGCTTCACCCAGCCCAAGGTGCGCGCCTTCATCGACTTTCTCGTGCGCAAGTTCGCCGACAAGAGCGATGCCGCCTGGTGACGCCTGCCGGCCAGTGACCTAGCGGCCCGCCACGACCGCCTCGACGCGCCGGTTCGCCTCGCGCCCGGCCTCGGTGGCGTTGGTGGCGCGCGGCGCGAGCCAGCCCACCCCTTCGGCCGACAGCCGCTCCGCCGCGATGCCGTGCTCGGCCACCAGCCGGTCACGCACCGCCGCGGCCCGCCGGCGCGAGAGGTCGATATTGGCGGCAAGCCCGCCCTCGGCATCGGTGTGGCCCACCAGCGCCACCCGCGCCTCGGGGTTGTCGCCCAGCCACCGCGCCAGCGCCTCGATCGAGGCGCTGCCGCCCGCGCCGAGCGCCGTCGCGCCGGTCTCGAACGCCACGTCCCACAGCACCGCGCGCCCCTCTTCGGCCAGGGCGCGGGCAAGGTCGCCCGGCGCGCGCGGCGGGGCATCGGCCTCGGCGGGCGTCTCGCCCTCGTCTTCGGGCCCGATCGCCGTGACCTGCACGAAGCTGCGCGCAGCCGTCGTGCTGACCGTCACTGCGCGCCAGCGTTCACCGTCGGGCGCGCTCTTCTGTGCCGACAGGTAGCGGTAGCGGCCGAGATCGACATACATCTCGGGCGGCGGCAGCGCGTCGGTGTTGAAGCGGAACTCGAAGCCGCCGCACTCTGCCGCCGCGCAGTCGAGCAGGATGGCGTAGCCCTCTCCCTCCAGCGCGTCGCGGATCGGCGCCATGAGCTGCGCGGGCGTCAGCCCCGGCCGGGGGATCTGCCAGACCCGCCTGTGCACCGCACCCTCCGCGCGGATCGTCTGCACCTCGCCCGCCTGCCACACCGTGACCGGCAGCCTCACCGCCGCCGCCGTCTCCGCCCTGTCGACCACGAGCGATGCCAGCCGCGGCAGGGGCGGAAAGGCCTCCTGCGCGGGCGCGGCGCCGGGCAGCACGCCCACCAGGGCGGAGAACAGCGCGCCCCTCATCGATCCTGCGCGTGATACTCCGGGTTGGGGCGCATGTCGGTCGCCGAGGCGAGCCGGTTGGTCATGTTGAAGAAGGCGGCGACGGCGGCGACATCCCAGATGTCGCGGTCGGTCAGGCCGTGGGCGCGCAGCGCCTCGCGGTCGGCCTCCTCCACCTTTGCGCTCTCGACCGTCACCTTCTCGGCGAAGGCGAGCATGGCGCGCTGACGAGCGTCGAGCGGCGCGGTGCGCCAGTTCATCACGAGGTGCTCGCCCAGCACCGGGTCGCCCGACAGCGCCCGCACTGCCTGCCCGTGCGCGGTGAGGCAGTAGAAACAGCGGTTCACCGCGCTGACGACGACCGCGATCATCTCGCGCTCCAGCTTCGACAGGCCCGAGGGCGCCAGCATCAGGTCGTTGTACATCGCCGCGAAGGCGTCGAGCTTGGCGGTGTCGAAGGCGTAGGCGCGCAGGACGTTCGGCACCATGCCGAGCTTGTCCTCGCACTTGTCGAAATAGGCCTGCGTCTCGGCCGGCAGAGGGTCGAGCGGCGGCAGGTCGAGCGCTGTGGGTCGGTCTGCAGCGGTCATGGGCTCTCCTCCCTCAGCCGGTAGTGATAGGTGGCGACGTCCTCCATCCCGAGGCCGCGGTAGAGCGCCAGCGCCGGCGCGTTGGCGCAGGTGACGAGCACGGCGAGCGCCCCCGCCCCCTGCCGAGCGGCCCAGAGCGCGGCGGCCTGCATCAGGTGTCGGCCGACCCCCTTGCGCCGCATCCCGGGCCGGACCTCGAGCGCGTGGACCATGCCGATCCGACCGTGACAGGCGACGAAGGCCGTGGCCGCGGGGCTGTCGTCGGCCCGCCCGAGCAGGGCGAGCTTCGGCGCGGCGGCGCGCGCCATCACCGCGAGGCGCGCCGGCCCGATGCCGCCGCCGGCCCAGATCTCTTCTTGCACGGCGAGCTGCGGCCACGTCACTTCGAAGGCGGTCAGGCGCGGCGGCACTTCGGCCAGCCGCTCCACCGGCGCGGCGAGCGCCACGGTCGGGTCGACGACGCGCCACTCCTCGGTGGCCAGGCGGGCATCGACCGCATCGTCTCCGGGGCGGATCATCGCGAGCGCAGGCTGGCCGAGCGCGCTCTGCGCCGCGACCAGCGCGGCAGGCTCGGCCCCCTCCGCCACAGCCACGCCGGACGAGACGCGCTTGCCCCCGCCCGCGCCCTCGGCCACGCGCCAGCCTGGCGCCTCGTGCCAGCGATGCGGCGGCCAGGTCGCTTCGAGCGCGGCGAAGATCGCCTCGGCCGAGGCCGCCTCCGCCGCTGCCAGGCTCACGCCAGCGCCTCGGGGAACAGCGCCGCGAGGCGCTGCATCGCCGCGTCCACCCGCGCGCCATCGGAGCCGCGCACCACTACCGTCGCGCCGAAGACCCCGCCCCGCTGCGAGGGGTAGGAGCCGAACGACAGGTCGGGAAACTCGGCCGCAAGCTCCCCCAATGGCCCGGCGATGTCGCCCTCGCCCCGCTCGACCCGCAGCGACTGCGACAGGAGCGGCGGCCCGCCCGTCAGCGTCGGCAGGACAGAGGCCAGCATCGCCTCGAAGATGGCGGGCACGCCGGCCATCACGTGCACGTTCTCGAGCGTGAAGCCGGGCGCCGCGCTCACCGGGTTGTCGATCAGGGCCGCCCCGTCGGGGATGCGCGCCATCCGCAGGCGAGCCTCGTTCAGCTCCAGCCCCGTGCGCTCGTAGTGGGCGGCGAGGATGGCCCGGGCATCCTCGCGCACGCCGATCGCGCGGCCGAAGGCCTCGGCGATGCAATCGGCGGTGATGTCGTCGTGCGTCGGCCCGATGCCGCCCGAAGTGAACACCGTGTCGTAGGCCCCGGCCAGCGCCCGCACCGCGGCGACGATGGCCGCGGGCTCGTCGGGCACCACACGCACCTCGCGCAGGGCGATGCCGTGCTTGGTCAACTCGCCGGCTAGGTGGTGCATGTTGGCGTCGCGTGTCCGCCCCGACAATATCTCGTCTCCGATCACGAGCATCGCGGCGGTGGGCAGGGCGGTCGCGGGTCTGTCGTCGGTCATGGCGCGCCTTGTTCCGGTCAGGATGGCTTTGTAGGGCAGGGCCATGCGCTTTCCTACCCCGCTCGTCCCGGCGCGGCTGATCCGCCGCTACAACCGCTTCCTTGCCGAGGCCGAGCTCGAGGGCGGCGAGGTCGTGACCGCCCATTGCCCCAACCCCGGCAGCATGATGGGCCTCGCCGAGCCGGGAATGCGCATCTGGCTCGAGCCCAACGACGACCCAAGGCGCAAGCTGCGCTGGGGCTGGCGGCTGGTCGAGTTGCCGGGCGACCACTGGTCGGGGATCGACACCGCCGTGCCCAACCGCGTGGTGAAGGAGGCCTTGGCGGCCCGTGCCATCGCGCCGCTCGCCGCCTACGGCACGGTGAGGCCGGAGGTGAAGTATGGTGCCGCAAGCCGCGTCGACTTCCTCCTGACGGAGCCGGGGCTGCCCGACGCCTGGGTCGAGGTGAAGAACGTCCACCTCCGCCGCACCGGCGACTGGGCGGAGTTTCCCGACAGCGTCACTGCCCGCGGCGCGCGGCACCTGGCGGAGCTTTCGGCGATGGCGGGGCAGGGGCACCGGGCGGTCATGCTCTATCTCGTCCAGCGCACCGACTGCACGCGCCTGCGCATGGCGGCCGACCTCGACGCTGCCTATGCGCGCGCCTTCGACGCGGCGCGCGCGGCCGGTGTCGAGATGCTCTGTCACACCTGCGTGATAGACCGCGAAAGCGTGACCCTCGGCCGCGCCTTGCCGGTGGACCCCTTGCCGCAGTCGTGAGAGGGGCGGGTGGCGCCGGGCCGCGACGCGGCCTATGTTGCGCTGCGGAAGCAAAAGGGATTTCTTCGCCCGTGGACGAGACTCGCGGCAAGCTGACGAAAGACGGGATCCACCTCTACGAGCCGGGGGATTTCGAAGGCATGCGCCGGGCCGGGCGGCTCGCGGCAGAGATCCTCGATGCGATCATCCCGATGGTCGAGCCGGGGCAGACCACCGGCGCCATCGACGCCGAGATCGAGCGCATGGTTGCCGAGGCCGGCGCGCAATCGGCCACCATCGGCTACAAGGGCTATCAGCATGCCTCGTGCATCAGCGTGAACCACGTCGTCTGCCACGGCATCCCCGGCGAGAAGGTGCTGAAGGAGGGCGACATCCTCAACGTCGACGTGACCGTCATCCTCGACGGCTGGTTCGGCGACACGAGCCGGATGTATGTCGCCGGCAAGCTGCCGCGCAAGGCCGAGCGCCTGATCGAGGTGACGCACGAGGCGCTGATGCGCGGGATCGAGGCCGTGCGTCCCGGCAACACGTTCGGCGACATCGGCCACGCCATCCAGAGCTTCGTCGAGGGCAACCGCATGTCGGTCGTGCGCGACTTCTGCGGGCACGGGCTGGGGCGCGTCTTTCATGCGCCGCCGAACGTGCTGCATTACGGCCGCCCCGGCACCGGCCCGGTACTCGAGCCGGGGATGTTCTTCACCATCGAGCCCATGGTCAACCTGGGTCGCCCCGAGACCAAGGTGCTGGCCGACGACTGGACGGCGGTGACCCGCGACAAGTCGCTCTCGGCGCAGTTCGAGCACTCGGTCGGCGTGACGGAAGACGGGGTGGACATCTTCACCCTGTCACCGGCCGGCCGCTTTCACCCGACCTACGGCTGAGCGGGCGCCGGGGG
>LJNT01000047.1 GCA_001314685.1 Rhodobacteraceae bacterium HLUCCA09 | reverse complement strand
TCACCCTGATCTACCCCGAACTGACCGGCCGTCTGAACGGTCACGCCGTCCGGGTGCCGTTGCTCAATGCTTCGCTCACCGACTGCGTCTTCGAGGTGCTTGCGCCCGCCCGTCGCCACCACCGCCCCCTGCGCCTGCGCCTGCGCCCGCTCGACGAAGCCGAGCGCCCGATCACGCTGGCCTTCGGAGACGAGCGCGCCCATCCCGTCGCCCGGCTCCCGCCGCTCGGCGCCGGGGCCGACGGAGAGCGACCGCGCCACCGACACGGCCCGCTCCACCAGCTCGTCGTGGCGGCTCTCGTGGACGATCACGCGCGATATGGCCGCCGTGCGCCGCGGCCGCTCACGCCCCGACCGCCGCGCGCATCAGCCGGCGCAGGGTGCGCATCGGGTGCTTTGGAGTCCGTGCCGCAGCCCGGGGCGATCGCCAGTGGCCCGGGCCGGTCGCCGCCCCGACCGGTTCCGGTGAGCCGGCCGCGCCGGGGTCGCGGGACGGCGGGGGGCGCGTGTCGAGCAGGCCCCCTGCGCCGGCATCACGGCCGGCGGGCGATGCCGTCGATCTCGACCAGCGCGCCCACGGCCAGCGCGGTGACGCCCACGGTGGTGCGGGCGGGGCGGCGATCTGCGGGGAAGAACGCTTGGTAGGTGGCGTTGAAGGCGGCGTAGTCGCGCTCGAAGTGGGTGAGGTAGCACCGGCACTGGACGAGGTGGGACAGGTCCAGCCCCATCTCGCCAAGGATCAGCGCGAGGTTCTCCATCACCCGCACCGTCTGCGCCTCGATCCCCTCGGGCAGGGGCGCGTCGGGCGCCTGCGGATCGGTCGGCATCTGCCCGGTCAGGATCACCCACCCGTCGCTCTCGACCGCATGGGAGAACGGCGCGACGGGCCGGGGGCCGCTGGCGAAGAGGTGGAAGTCGGGCATGGGGGGACTCGCGCGTGGCCTGAGGGGCAAATGACCCTGTGCCCATCGGATATGTGCCGCCCAACGAGAAGACCAGCCTTTCCCGCGGATGGGTCGCCTCCAGCCGAGCCCGGCAGCTGCCGAACCGGCCGCGCTTCTTGACAGATCAGCGACCGTTCACGTAGAGTAAAGTATAGGGGCGGCGCGCTCGGGGGGAAAAGTAATGTTCGCAGTCCGCAGGCTTCTTGCGCTTTCAATCCTTTTACTCGCGGTCACGAGTTTCGGCGCACGAGCCTCGCAAGTGGACTTCACCTTCATGGGCACGCTCGGGCTTACGAGCGGCACGGATGTTCTGGATCTCGACGGAGCGACCTATGTCGCGTCCTACAGGGTGGGGACGGCGACCGTACCGTCTGTGAGCACTGACCTGACGAACCAATGGGTTTTCGCCGAGTATTCCCCGTCTCGCACGCTGATCAGATTTTCGAATCGACCGAACACGGCTGTCGATCTTATCATCGATGCGACCGGGACCTCAGCGCAAGGCAGGATCGGCTTCGATAATGCTTACGGGACAAGCTTCATCGATGATCGCTTCCGCATCCAGGGGGGATATCCTGCGTGAACCCCTGATCGCACCAGGCTCTGCGGGATCATTCCCCCGCATCGACTTGCCGACGCCCGTGATCTCCTTCGGTTCCAAGAGCTTTTTCGCGGGCGAGGGCACCGCGCCAGTGACGGTCTTCGACCCAAGCAGTTTTTCGTTTTCTTTTCCGCAGCAGCTCAGATATCGGCAAGCTGTGCTCAGCACGACCGCCACCTACCAACTCACTGACCCAGAGTTAACGGTCAGCATAGTCCCACTCGGTAACTCGCTGACGTTTGCGATGATGGGACTTGCCGTTCTGGGGGCGGCAAGGGCACGACGGCAACGCCGCCCCGCGTGACCCCACGATCCTTCCCAAGCCACCGGCCTGACCATTCGGCCACACCCACGGTCTGGTTCTACTTTCCTCGACCGCGCCGCTTGTTCCCCCCGCGCTGCCCCGCACGCCCCGCCGTCGACCGGCCCGAGGCGCTATTAGCCGACTCCACCGCCTCCTGCACGGCGGACTGGCGGGCCAGCGGGTCGTCGGAGACGGCGAGGTCGACCGCCTCCAGCCGCTTGATCTCGTCGCGCAGGCGGGCGGCTTCCTCGAATTCGAGGTTCTCGGCGGCCTTGCGCATGTCCTGCCGCAGCCCGTCGAGATGCGCCTCGAGGTTGGCCCCGTGCATCGGCTTGTCGACCTTGGCCGTCACCCGGTTCATGTCGACGTCGCCCTGGTAGAGGCCGGCGAGGATGTCCTCGACGTTCTTCCTGATCGTCGCGGGCGTGATGCCGTGTTCCTCGTTGTAGGCGATCTGCTTGGCGCGGCGGCGGTCGGTCTCGCGCAGGGCGCGCTCCATCGAGCCCGTGATCCGGTCGGCATACATGATGACGCGGCCCTCGGCGTTGCGCGCGGCGCGGCCGATGGTCTGGATCAGCGAGGTCTCGGAGCGCAGGAACCCCTCCTTGTCGGCATCGAGGATCGCCACCAGACCGCATTCGGGGATGTCGAGCCCCTCTCGCAGCAGGTTGATGCCCACCAGGACATCAAACGCCCCGAGCCGCAGGTCGCGCAGGATCTCGATGCGCTCGATCGTGTCGATGTCGGAGTGCATGTAGCGCACCTTGACGCCCTGCTCGTGCAGGTAGTCGGTCAGGTCTTCGGCCATGCGCTTGGTGAGCGTCGTGCACAGCGTGCGGAAGCCGTCGGCCGTCACCTTGCGGATCTCGTCGAGCAGGTCGTCGACCTGCATCTCGACGGGGCGGATCTCGACCTGCGGATCGATGAGGCCCGTGGGGCGGATCACCTGCTCGGTGAACACGCCGCCGGTCTGCTCCAGCTCCCACGATCCCGGGGTGGCCGAGACGAAGATCGACTGCGGGCGCATCGCGTCCCATTCCTCGAACTTGAGGGGGCGGTTGTCCATGCAGGAGGGCAGGCGGAAGCCGTGCTCGGCCAGCGTGAACTTGCGCCGGTAGTCGCCGCGATACATGCCGCCGATCTGCGGGACCGAGACGTGGGATTCGTCGGCGAAGACGAGGGCCGTGTCGGGGATGAACTCGAACAGCGTTGGCGGCGGCTCGCCGGGCGCGCGGCCGGTGAGATAGCGCGAGTAATTCTCGATCCCGTTGCAGGAGCCAGTGGCCTCGAGCATCTCGAGGTCGAAGTTGGTGCGCTGTTCGAGCCGCTGCGCCTCGAGCAGCTTGCCCTCGTCCTCGAGTTGCTTGAGCCGCTGCGCCAGCTCCGCCTTGATCTTCCTGGCGGCCTGCTGGAGCGTGGGCCGCGGCGTGACGTAGTGCGAATTTGCGTAGATGCGGACGCGCTCGAACGTGCCGGTCTTCTCGCCGGTGAGCGGGTCGAATTCGGTGATCGCCTCCAGTTCCTCGCCGAAGAACGACAGGCGCCACGCCCGATCCTCGAGGTGGGCGGGCCAGACCTCGAGAACATCGCCCCGCACGCGAAAGCTGCCGCGCTGGAACGCCTGGTCGTTGCGGCGGTATTGCTGGGCGATCAGGTCGGCCATGATCCTGCGCTGGTCGTATTCCTTGCCGGTGAACAGATCCTGCGTCATCGCCCCGTAGGTCTCGACCGAGCCGATACCGTAGATGCACGAGACGGAGGCGACGATGATCACGTCGTCGCGTTCGAGCAGGGCGCGGGTGGCCGAGTGGCGCATCCGGTCGATCTGCTCGTTGATCTGGCTTTCCTTCTCGATATAGGTGTCCGAGCGCGGCACGTAGGCCTCTGGCTGGTAATAGTCGTAATACGAGACGAAGTATTCGACCGCGTTCTCCGGAAAGAAGCCCTTGAACTCGCCGTAGAGCTGGGCGGCCAGCGTCTTGTTGGGGGCGAGGATGATCGCGGGGCGCTGCGTCTCCTCGATGACCTTTGCCATGGTGAAGGTCTTGCCGGTGCCGGTGGCACCCAGCAGCACCTGGTCGCGCTCGCCGTCGTTCACCGCCGCACTGAGCTCGGCGATGGCGGTGGGCTGGTCGCCCGCCGGCGCGAACTCGGTATGCATGACGAAGCGCTTGCCGCCCTCGAGCTTCTCGCGCCGGGCGACGTCAGGCGCGGCATGGGCGAGAACGGGCATGTCTTCGGGCGAATTGTTGTGCATCGGGCGCACCTCCTGTTGGCTCGAATGTGCGGCCTGCGCGTCGCATTGCAAGCCGCGCGGCTTGGCCCGCGGGGCGCGTGCGCCCCGCAGGGGTGATCCGGGGGACAGTGGCACGCACGGATCGACGCCGGTGACCGCCACGGCTCAAACGTCGCCAGCGGTCCTTTCGCAGGTCGTCGGCATGGCGCTCGTGGCCGGTGTCGAGTTTGCGCGGCCTTGCGGCGGACTCGCGGCTCGACGGCCGGACGCTCGTCGCATCTCCGGCCGCGTGCACGTCGTGCCGGAGCGAGGGGAAAGGCCTGGATGCAGGACCAGGTGTGAAGGGGGCTCCGTTTCGTCCTCGCTCCCCACGGTCGCGGCCGCAAGACAAACCTCCTGCGTCGCGTAGGCGCCGCGCGCTGACCGCATTGCCGTCCGCCACCTCGAGGGCATCGCAAACAGGCGACGGGCGCTCCCACGGATCGGTTCGCTTCAAGGCACGGTGCGGCGCTCGTGACGCCTTGATGTGCCGCCGCCTTCGCCCTTATTCAACGGCGAGCGACGGAGGAGCGGATGCGCGCACGGATCTACAAGCCCGCCAAGACGGCCACCCAGTCGGGCATGGCCAACGTGCAGAAGTGGGTGCTGGAGTTCGCCCCGGCGGAGAAACGCGAGATCGACCCGCTGATGGGATGGACGTCGTCGGGCGACATGCGCTCGCAGGTGCGCCTGCGCTTCGACACCAAGGAGGCCGCGCTCGACTACGCGCGCGCCCACGGGATCGAGGCCGTGGTGCAGGAGCCGCATCGCCGCAAGCCCAACATCCGCCCCCGTGGCTACGGAGAGAACTTCGCGACCAACCGCCGGGGCTCCTGGACGCACTGACCGGGCCTGCCGTTGCTCCGCTTGCCTGGCCCGGGCCCGTCGTCGCCATTGCGCCGGCCGCGCGCGCTGGCTGGAGCGTTGGCGCCGTGGCCCCGTAGCTCAGATGGATAGAGCAGCTGACTTCTGAGCGGCGGGTCTGGGGCCGGAAACGGATGGACTAACAACACACTAGCCGGGGAGGCGCGGCTTGCGGACCGTTGTCCGAACCGTTATCACAGAGCCACGGTCCCGTAGCTCAACTGGATAGAGCACCTGACTTCTAATCAGGATGTTGGGGGTTCGAGTCCTCCCGGGATCGCCAGTCTTATCCGATTGTCAATGAAGCATATGGGTGCACGAAACCACGATTTTGCGTTCACACCGTGTCAGGAAGAAAAACTGGCCGACGCCTCAAAATCGTGCAAGCCCCTTATCCCGCGGTATTCACCGAATGCGTCTGAGCTGCTGGTTTGGCGGTCGTGGGCCGGCTGTGATTGCCGGTCGAGGGTTGTGCAGACCCTTTGGAGTGGCGCGATGCCCGTTGAGGGTGTGCGTGAGCCCTTCGACGCGGTGCGAGGCGGGTCCACGAGCAGCATCGGTGCGCGTCGGACCGGGCCGCCGGGCTCGACGGGGGTGCCGGGGCTGGAGGTGTTCAGGCGGTCGCGGTCAGGGACCGGCCCAGTGCATCCGGGCGATCCTCGGCCAGAGGGTAAGCATCCGGCGTAGGCCGCCGTCATGCAGCGAGTTGGTGCTCTGTTGGCTGCCATTTCCACGGCAGAAGGTCCGGCACCTGTGAAGCCGTTGTGTT
>LJNT01000041.1 GCA_001314685.1 Rhodobacteraceae bacterium HLUCCA09 | reverse complement strand
GCTCGTGAGGGCCTGCACAACCCTCAACCGGTCCTCACGACCGGCCCACGACCCCCAAAGCCCGCCGCTCAGACGTATTCGGTGAATACTGCGGGCTTACTGTCCCTCGTTCCGAACTTCAGCGCCCGGCCCTTGGCTCGGGCGCCTTTTTGTCGGACACCGGTGTCATGACCGACGAGACGCGCCCCCCCGCAGACCTCTCCACGCCCGCCGGCCAGACCGGCCATAAAGAGGACGCGCGCCTGCGCCGCATCCTCAAGGCGACGCGGACGATCGCCTGCGTGGGCGTCTCGGCCAACCCGGTGCGCCCCAGCCACTACGTGGCGCGCTACCTGTCGCTGAAGGGCTACCGGGTGATCCCGGTCAATCCGGGGCTGGCGGGGCAGATGCTGTTCGGCGAGCGGGTCGCGGCGCGCCTGTCGGAGATCGAGGGCGCGGTCGACATGGTCGATATCTTCCGCCGCTCCGAGCACGTGCCCCCCATCGTCGACGAGGCGCTCGCCCGCTTCCCCTCGCTCGGCTGCGTATGGATGCAGATCGGCGTGGTCGAGGAGGCGGCGGCCGGGGCGGCGCGGGCGCGCGGTGTCGAGGTGGTGATGGATCGCTGCCCGAAGATGGAATACCAGCGCCTCTTCGGCGAGTTGCGCATGGCCGGGGCGGCGACCGGGATCATATCGTCCCGCCTGTGATATCAGCGCCCTGCCGGCCCTGTCTCACCCGTCGCTCGAAGACCGGGCGGCCTTCTCCGCGATCCCGGAACACCCCTCGCGCCGGGCAAGCTCGGCGCGGATGTCGTCGAGACAGACGCCGCGGGCGGCACACATCACCAGCAGGTGGTAGAGCACGTCGGCCGCCTCTTCGGTCAGCCGCGTGCGGTCGCCCCCGACCGCCTCGATCACGGCCTCGACGGCCTCCTCCCCAAACTTCTCGGCGCATTTCTCGGGACCCTTGGCCAGCAGCTTCGCCGTCCAGCTCGTCTCGGGGTCCGCGCCCCGGCGGGCGGCGATGGTGGCCGCGACGGTGTCGAGCGGGTCGATCATGCGGCGGCCGCCCCCGGCACGGGGCGGACAGGGACGCCCGCAGCCGCCATGTGGGCCTTGGCCTCGGCGATGGAATGCTCCCCGAAATGGAAGATCGAGGCCGCGAGCACGGCCGAGGCGTGGCCCTCGAGCACGCCCTGCGCGAGATGGTCGAGCGTGCCGACACCTCCCGAGGCGATCACGGGCACGTCCACGGCGTCGGCGATGGTGCGGGTCAGGGCAAGGTCGAAGCCCGACCGCGTGCCGTCGCGGTCCATCGAGGTCAGCAGGATCTCGCCCGCACCCCTGGCCGTGACCGTGTGCGCGAACTCCACCGCGTCGACCCCGGTCGCGCGGCGCCCGCCATGGGTGAAGATTTCCCACCGGCCGGGCCCGACCTGCTTCGCGTCGATCGCCACGACGATGCATTGCGCACCGAAGCGGTCCGCCGCGCGGGCGACCACGTCGGGGTCGGCCACGGCGGCGGAGTTGAAGCTCACCTTGTCGGCGCCCGCGAGCAGGAGGTTGCGGACGTCTTCCGGCGTGCGCACACCGCCTCCGATGGTCAGCGGCACGAAGCAGTGCTCGGCGGTGCGGGTGGCGAGGTCGTACATGGTGCCGCGGTTCTCCTGGGTCGCGGCAATGTCGAGGAAGCAGATCTCGTCGGCGCCCGCGGCGTCGTAGGCGATGGCGGCCTCGACGGGGTCGCCCGCGTCGATCAGGTCGACGAAGTTGACGCCCTTGACGACGCGGCCCTCCTTCACGTCGAGGCAGGGGATGAGGCGGGTCTTCAGCATGGCATTGCCTTAACGGGTTTACCCGCCGGCCGGAAGGGGGCGGGGGAAGGCGCTTGCAAGCGCCTTGAGACGCGCTTTCGAAAGCGCGTGCACAAGGGCCTTGGAGGGCCCTTGCCCCCGGTCCCCATGGATGGCGTCAGATCGAGAGCTTCTTGAAGATCGGCTCTGGCACGGCGCGGATGATCATCATGATGTAGCGCCAGAAGAAGGGGGTGTAGATGACGTTGCGCCGCCTGCGCGCTGCCTTGAGGATCGAGGCCGCGACGGCTTCGGGCGGCGCGACGAGGAACATCCCCGGCAGGCCCCATGTCATCGCCGTGTCGACGAAGCCCGGCTTGACCGTCACCACGTGCCCCCCCGCCCGGTTCAGCCGGTTGCGCAGGCCCGAGAGGTAGGTGGCGAAGGCGGACTTTGCCGCGCCGTAGACGTAGTTTCCCACGCGCCCCCGGTCGCCCGCGACGGAGGCGACGCCGACGATGGTGCCCGCGCCCCGTGCCTCGATCAGCGGCGCGACGCGCGAGAGCACCTGCGCGGGGCCGGTGAAGCTGTCGGCCGCGACGCCATCGATCAGGGCGGGGTCGGCGTCGATCTCGGCCTGCGGTGGCATGGAGCCGGCGAAGACAGCCGCGCTGACCTTGCCCTCCGCCCGCTCGAGCCGGGCGATCAGGGGGGCGATGGTCGCGGGGTCGCGCGCGTCCCACCGCAAGGGCTCGGCCGAGGCCGCGCCGCGGAAACGGCAATCGGCGGCGAGCGCGGCGAGGTCGTCGTCGTCGCGGCCGGCGAGGATCAGCGCAGCGCCCTCGTTCGCAAGCGCGCGGGCGAGCGCGCGGGCCATCGCCGAGGACGCGCCGAGGACGAGCCACGTCTCTGGGGCGGAGCCGGTTGCGCTCTCAGCGGCCCTCTCGGGGGCGCTCTCGGGAGTACTCTCCGGGGCGCTCATGACGGCTCCCGCAGGCGCAGGCGCCGCACCAGCGCGGTCTCGTAGGCGCGCTCGGGATCGCGAGCGTTGATCGCCTCGGCCCAGGCGGCGCGGCCGGGATACATGGCATGCGCCTGCTGCGCCGTCAGCGAGCTGTCCTTGGCGAGGTAGACGCGGCCGCCCGCCTCGACCGTCGCGGCGTTGAGCACGCCCAGCAGCCGGTCGGCCCCGTCGCTGGCCGGCAGATCGACGGCCAGCGTATAGCCCTCGACCGGGAAGGACATGGGATGGCCCGCGCCCGGTCCGAGCCGCTTGAGCACGGCGAGCGGCGAGGCGAGGCCGGCCTTGCCGATCCGCTCCAGCATGGCGCGCAGGGCACCGCGCGCGTCCATCGGCACGACGCACTGGAACTGGTGGAAGCCGCGCTTGCCGTAGAGGCGGTTCCAGTCGTGGATCTTGTCGAGCGGGAAGAAGTAGTCGGCGATGGGCCGCACCACCGTCCGGCCCCGCGCCGGCACCCGGCGCAGGTAGGCGGCGTTGAACGTGCGCACCACCGGCGCGGAGAGAGCGAAACCGGGCGCGTCGAGCGGCACGGTCCGGCCGCGCCTGGCCGGCGGCACGAGGCCCTTGGCGACCTCGCCCTCCTCCAGGATGCCGCGGCCGAGCGCCGGGCCGGTCGCGGTCGCGTCGATCCAGCCCACGGTATAGGGCGCGTCGGAGGCATCGAGCGCATCGCAGAACGTGTCGAGCCCGGCCATGCGCCGCTCGGTCACCATCATCACGTCGCCGCGCACGCGGGCGAGCCGGATCGTGGCCTTGAGGATCGGACCCGTCTGGCCGAGGCCGCCCGCGGTCAGCGCAAAGAGCGGGTCGTCGGACGTCACCTCGACAGGGCCGCCGGGGGTGGCGAGCGTCAGCCGGTCGACATGGGCTGCGAAGGCCCCGGCGTGGTGGTGGTTCTTGCCGTGCACGTCCATCGCGATGGCCCCGCCGACGGTGGCGAAGCCGGTGCCCGGCATCACGGGGGGCAGCCAGCCCTGCGGCGCGAGGCGGGCGGCGAGGTCGCCCAGCATGACGCCGCTTTCGGCCTCGAGCGTCCCGGTCTCGGGGTCGAAGGCGAGCACGCGGTCGAGCCGCTCGGTGAGCATCGCGCGATCCGCGAGGCAGGCGTCGCCGTAGGACCGGCGGCGGCCGAGCGCGGGCACCGGCGCGCTCTCGGCGAGCGCCCGGGCGGTGCGCTGCCGCTCGGGGCGGGCGAGCGCAGCCTCGGCACGCAGCACCCGGCCCCAGCCGGCGATCTCCCGCGTGGCCCAGGTCATGCGGCGAGCGCCTTCGCGGCCGTGCGCTCCGCCGCGGGCAGCACCAGCACGCCGATGAGAATGGCGAACCAGAGCGTCGTGAGACGGATCACGGCGGTGGCGGGCACGGAGATTTCCAGCGGCACCCCCTGCACCTGCAGAAGCGCGATCATCGCCGCCTCGGCCCCGCCGAGCCCACCGGGCGCACCGGTCAGCCCGCCGGCGAGCGTGGCGAAGGTGAAGATGGCGACGGCAGTCCACAGCCCGACATCGGCGCCCATCCAGCCCAGCAGCAGGTAGAGCGCATAGCCCTCGGCCAGCCAGCCGGCGATTCCGAGCGCCAGCGCCGGCATGAGCACCCGCCACGACGAGAAACGCGCGAGCGTCCGCGCGCCCTGCCGCACGCGGGCGAAAAGGCGGGCGGCGCGGCCCGTGGCGCGCCAGGCGGCCGTGGCGAGCCATGCCATCAGGCGGGGGCGCGTGGCGACCCAGGCGGCGCCCAGCGCCACCACGATGACCGGAAGCGCACCCCGGATCCCACCCGCGGACAGCGCGGCCGACAGCGCGAGGAGCAGCGCCATCGCGGCGAGGTCGGCCGCGCGGTCGGCCAGCACCAGCGGTGCGATGCGCTCGTAGGACGCCCCCGTCTCGCGCCGCAGCCAGCGCAGGCGGATCAGCTCGCCCAGCCGGCCCGGCGTGACGGTCATGGCGAAGCCGCCGAAGAAATGGCGCATGTCCTGCCAGAGCCGCGTCTGCAGCCCCAGAGCGCGGGTAAAGAGGTGCCAGCGCGCCCCGCGGCCGGCATAGTTTACCAGCGAGAGCGCGAGCAGAACCGCGACCTGCGCCCCGGTGAGGGCGCCGATATGGGCGAGCACCTCTTCCCAGCCGGTCGCCGCCGCGACGCCCGCGAGACCGGCGAGGAACAGCACCAGCAGGCCGAGGCCGAACGCAGCTTCGCGCCAGCGGCGGGGGCGGGCCTGGCCGGCCACGGAAGCGGGGGGGGCGCTCTGCATCATCGCGCCGCCTGTAGACACAGAATACGGCAAGAAAGTGAAGCCGTTTCTAGAATCGGGACAGTCGAGGTAGTCTCGGTCGTGTCCCCGACTCCCCTTCGGCGAGTCCGCTCGCCGGAGCCCGGCGAAATGGAGGCTCCGATGCGCCTATCCGTCACGTTCGCCCTTTCCGCCCTGCTCGCCTTCCCCGTCGCAATCGAGGGTTCGGCCTCCCCCAGCTTCGACTGCGCGAAGGCTGGCACGGCGAGCGAACACGCCATCTGCGATTCGTCCACCCTGTCGGCCCTGGACAGGGCGCTCGCCGACGCCTATCGCGCCGCGCGCGCCGGTGCGGGCGCTGCGGTGCACGACCGCATCCGGGCCGAGCAGATCGCCTGGCTGCGCGACCGCGACGCCTGCGGCGCCGATCCCGCTTGCCTCGCGGCGCGCATGCAGGAGAGGATCGCCGCCCTGCGCAACCGCGAGCCGGGGGGCGGCGCCAGCGCGGAGCCCGTCGCCGAAGCCGGGATCAGCGGCGTCTACTGCCTGCGCGGGGGCGCCGATGCGCTTCTGGTCGAGACACGCGGCGATACGGCCCTGTTCGCCGTGTCGAGCTGGCAGGCGAACGGCCACCATTGCGGCACGCCGACGCTCGAGGGCCGCCGCTCGGGCGATGCGTGGGTCGCGCAGGACGGGGGATGCACCGTAAGCGTCGTGTGGGCCCCACCTTCCTGCTGATCTGACGAATTGCGACTGCATCCCTATCGTAAGACAGGGAGTGCGTTTCGCAATGTGTGCTACGA